>MFRV01000001.1 GCA_001784695.1 Candidatus Moranbacteria bacterium RIFCSPHIGHO2_01_FULL_54_31
CTGGCTTGATGAAGGAAGTGTCGGCAGGGGTTTTGTCTTTCAGCTCCTGTTTCCAGTTGTTGATGCTCTCGTTTTCTTCAGATGCTTTGGAAAGGGCGGCTTGCCAGTCTTGGCGAGCGCCTTTTTGGATGACGTTCTCAATGGCCGCCCAGGTCGCCTCGAGACCTTGCGGAGTGACGATAGCCACTTCATCGCCGGGAGCCGCCTTGAAATAAGTGATGGAAGCCAAGAGGACGCGATAGGGCTTGCCATCGGCCAAGACGTAATAATTGCCGTTCTCATCCTGCGTCACGATAGCGATGGCATGCCGCCGCTCGATCGGACCGATCTGCTTGTAGAGGAAAGCTCCGTCCGTGGTGATGGTGAGCTTGAGCATATCGCCTTCGACGAGCTTGGACTTGGAAGCATAGTTCGCCGGTACCGGGTATTGCTTGCCGTCGGTGCCGAGCATTATCTGGCCATCGAATGTCCCTTCGATGATCGTCCCGTTGCTCGTATCCGCCTCCATCTTGCGGGGACGACCGGATTTTTTCTTGCCCTCGATCTGGAGCAGCATCGCCTTGGCGCCCTGGATGGTTTTTTCGGCGCTCTGCACCATTTCGCGCAAGGCCTGGATTTTCATCGCCTGGTCCTGCTCGCTACGGGTTTCCGGATCAGTGGGGAGAATAGTCTGCGTCATAATTTTTTTATTTTTCGAGCCGTCGCGTCGGAGAAAACAATCACCGCGAAAAGCCCCTTTTGTTTTTTGTATCTTTCGTACTTTCAGTATAGATGATTTCGCAAATGCGGGCAAGTGTTTTTTTCTTCGTCAAGCCGGACGTTTCCGGTTTTATCGCGCTTCGTTCTGCACCCGTTGTTTCGGTTCCAGAAGAATTTCTTGGAGGTCTTCTGCTTATGCGGAATAGCGCCGCGTGATTTTGCAAAGGGGCGCCAAAAATACCTCCGTATTGATTCTAGGCCGGTAGGACTTGACAAAAAGTAAGAACGTGCGGTAATATTAATCGATTCAATGCGGGTCTACATTCTAGCGAATAAACGGGGAATAAGCATTTATGGCATCCAAGAAGAACAGCGCGACTCAGGCCGCTCAAACAGAAGCAGAAACAGCAAGCGGCGAGGCTTTCTTTTTTTCGGCTGCGTTGGAAGAATTTCTCGGACGTTTGCCTGGCCGTTCGCGCGATATCGTCGCGGCGCGTTTCGGTATGGAAGAGGCGCATCCGAAAACATTGGAAGAGATCGGCCAGACGTATCGGATCACGCGCGAGCGCGTGCGCCAGATTGTCGGAAGCTCTCTCGGTTTCATCGCCGGTGAACGCGAGCATCCGCTCTTGCGCACAGTGGCGGCGCGTATCCAATCGACGCTCGAAGCGAAAAATGGTATTATGAAAATAGAAGAGCTGCTCTACACGCTTGCTCCGGCAGGCAAGAAAGAGCGTGGCGCCCTGTTGGTTTTCATAGAGTGCCTCTCTATTGTCACGGATGAGAAAGCGACCAAGGAACATCACAAAGTCTATCGGCTGAAAGATTTTTCATTGGCCGAATGGAAAAAAGTGAAAGACGCCGCCAAGGCCGTTCTCGAAGAAGCTAACCAGGCGCTCGAAGGTGAAGATCTCCACACCCGTTTCGCGAAGAAGCATAGCGCGGTGGATATGCAGGCACTCTTCGATTTCCTGGCAGTCGCGAAAGACGTCCATCAGAATGTCTTCGGCAAATGGGGACTGGCCGGCTGGAGCGATATCAAGCCGCGCGGCACCCGCGAGAAGGCGCATCTGGTTCTGAAGACGATGAGCAAGCCGCTGCATTTCCGTGAAATCGCGGCACTCATCGACAGCTACGGTCTCAAGAACAGCAAGAAGCGCCAGAGTCATCCGCAGACCGTGCACAACGAGCTCATCAAAGATACCCGTTTCGTGCTCGTCGGCCGCGGCATCTACGCGCTGTCCGAATGGGGATACAAGAAGGGCACGGTCAAGGAGGTCTTGGAGGACATCCTGCGCACGGCAGGCAAGCCGCTTTCCCGCGAAGAAGTGCTGGCAGAAATCCTCAAGGTGCGCCAGGTCAAGAAATCGACCGTCATCATCAATTTGAATACTTTTTTCAGCCGCACCGGCAAGAACGCCTACACTGTCAAGAAATAGATTTTTCCGTGGATTCTCGGATACGGGCAGCAGGCAGATAAGGTCAACGAACCTCAAACCACAATGGGCACTCTCTTTTCCAGTTTTGCAGATCTTTTTTCGATGACGGGGGCTATATTCTCCGCTGTCTTCGATGTCTGGTTCATCATTTTTCCGCCGCTCCTTCTCTTTCTTTTCAAGGAACTCTGGATACGCTACGCTTGGGGCAAATACCTCTCCAAAGTCAAATGGGTATTGCTGGAAATCATCCCGCCGCGGGATATTGAGAAAAGCCCGCAGCTGATGGAGTCTATTTTTTCCGGATTCGCCGGTGTCATCAAGACTCCGACGATGGCAGAATCCTGGATCAAAGGAGAAATACCGACGGCTTTTTCCCTGGAGATAGCCAGTATCGAGGGGACGGTGCATATGTATGTACGGACACAGACCGGTTTCCGCGATCTCGTCGAAGCGCACTTTTATGCCCAGTATCCGGATATCGAGATCGTCGAGGTGCCTGATTATGTGGACAGCGTGCCCCGGTCGGTGCCCAACAAGGATTGGGAGCTCTGGGGAACCGATTTCGAATTGGTGAAAGACGACCTGTATCCGATCAAGACCTATAAATATTTCGAGGAGTCGGTGACGGGGAAAATGATCGATCCTCTCGCGGGAGTCATAGAGACGATGAGCAAAGCAGGTCCGGGGCAGTATATGTGGCTCCAATACATCATGACGCCGCTCAAGGAAGATTGGAACAAGAAAGGGCAAGAGACTGTCGATGAGTTTCTCGGCAAGGTAAAAGAAGAGCATATGGGGGTCCTTGGGCGCCTTTTTATGGATATCAAGGACGTGCTTATGAATATCGGCAAGGGTTTGTTGGGTCAGGAGGTCACCTTCACGTCGAGCGAGAGTGCGGAGAAGAAAGAAGAAGCCCCGCTCGAATTCCGCCTCTCGCCGGGCGAAAAGGATGTGCTCAAGGCACTGCAGGCGAATCTCGGCAAACCGATGTTCCAGATTCGTATGCGTTATCTGTATATCGGCCGCCAGGAAGTGTTCACGAAGACGACCGGCGTTTCGGCGTTCATCGGCAGCATCAAGCAGTTCGCTGACCTGAATATGAACAGCTTCAAACCGAACGATGACACGAAGACGTACGCGAATTATATTTTTACGAAAGAACGCTTGCGTTTCCGGCAACGGCGGATGTTCCGCCGCTACATCACGCGCGATACCGATCCGCAGCACACCCGTTTCTTGCTCAGTTCCGAAGAACTGGCGACTGTTTTCCATATTCCGGACATGGCTGTCATAGCCCCGACTATGGCGCGCGTCGCTGCCAAGAAGAGCGGGGCACCGGCCAATCTGCCTATCCAAGAAACCTGAACATATGGAACCGCGCACTCAGAATGACATTACTTTTTTCGCCAAAACGAACTTCCGCAATCAGGAACGCGTGTTCGGCATCAAGACCGACGACCGGCGCCGGCATATGTATGTCATCGGCAAGACCGGTATGGGCAAGACGAACCTGCTCGAAAATCTGGCCATCCAGGATATCCAGAAGGGGCACGGCATCGCCTTCATCGATCCTCACGGCGATACAGCAGAGAAACTCATCAAGGCTATCCCGGCGCATCGCATCAATGATGTCATTTATCTGAATCCGTCCGATCAGGATTTTCCGATCGCGTTCAACGTGATGGAAAAAGTCGACCCGGAGTACCGCCATCTCGTGGCATCCGGTTTGGTCGGCGTGTTCAAGAAGATCTGGGCGGATTCGTGGGGACCGCGCCTCGAATACATCCTGCGCAATGCCATCCTGGCGCTCCTCGAATATCCGGGGAGCACGCTCCTCGGTGTGACGCGCATCCTCGTCGATAAATCCTACCGGGCGCGCGTCGTGGAGAAAATCACCGACCCGGTCGTGCGCAGTTTCTGGGTGGATGAGTTTTCCCAGTGGAATGACCGCGTGCTGCAGGAAGTGATCTCGCCGATCCAGAACAAGGTCGGGCAGTTCCTTTCGAGCTCGCTTATCCGGAACATCGTCGGTCAGACGGTATCGTCATTCAATATCCGCGAGGTGATGGACAGCCAGAAAATCCTCATTATCAACCTCTCCAAGGGCCGCATCGGCGAAGACAACGGCGCGCTCCTCGGCGCTATGATGATCACGAAGATCCAGCTGGCCGCCATGGGGCGTGTGGACATTCCTGAGGAGGAGCGGAAAGATTTCTATCTGTATGTCGATGAGTTCCAGAATTTCGCGACGGAATCATTCGCCAATATCCTTTCCGAAGCGCGCAAATATCATCTGAACCTGATTCTCGCCAATCAGTATGTGACGCAGATCGACGAGAAAGTCCGTGACGCTATTTTCGGCAATGCGGGAACCATCGTCTCGTTCCGCGTGGGCGCGATGGACGCGGAATTCCTCGAAAAAGAATTCGAGCCGGTATTCATGATGAACGATATCATCAATCTGCCGAAGTATCAGATCTATCTGAAGCTGATGATCGACGGTATCGCTGGGGACGCGTTTTCCGCGACGACCTTGCCGCCGATCAAGCTTGAAGACGCTGGCAACGAGGAAAAAATCATCAATAGTTCGCGCGAGCGCTATTCTGCGAGCAAGGCGGAAGTGGAAGACAAGATCCGCCGCTGGAGCGGTATGCTGACAGCCGAAGAGCGTCAGGCGCTTGTCAGCGGGGCAGGCGGTACTGCCGCTATCGTGCGTCAGGCGGCTCCGGCCGTGGCTCCTTCCAGACAAGCGCGACCGGCGGCAGCCCAGAAACCGGCGCCTCTTTCGCACCCAGCGCCTACTGTAAAAAAGAAAGCAGCGGAAGCGCCGGCACCGCCCAAGGCGCCTGATTTCATCCCGCCGCTCGCGCCGAAACGGGCGCCGCTCATCTCTCTGGAGGCTCTGGAAGAACCGGAAACGAAGCCAGAGATGAAACCAGTGTCGGAACCGCGAGTGCAGGAAACTGTCATCACGGAAGAAACTGCACCGATTGCAGAAGTGCCGGAGAAGGTTCTGTACCCGGCGCACTGCGCCAGTTGCGGGACGGATATCCAGGTACCATTCGTACCCGATGGCAAACGCCCGACGTTCTGCAAGGATTGTCTGCGTGATTATCAGCGTTCTGTCGCCAAGGCTCGCAATGAGATAGGGGCGAAACAGGCGGCTCCCGCGCCATCCGCTTCAGCGGCTGTTGCGCCAGTGCCGCGCACCGCGCATCCCAAAACGTACGCTTCTGCCGAGACGCCGCTGTTGCTTGCCCAGCTGGAGCATATCGGACCCAAGAAGTTCAAGCCGCTCCGCCATCGCCCATCGGTCAATCTTGATGAAGTCCGGGCGCTCATAAATGATGCCAACAGCAAAGAGCGTTAGCACGCTTCCGGTTTTCTTGTTGCGGCGACCGGTTTTTGGTATGATAGAAGCAGTTAAATGTCACGATATATGAGTTTCCAGAAAATGCACAAAAGAGCCTATCGGTTGTGGGTCATCGTGTCGATTTTGGTAGTAGTCTCGATGGTCGCGTTTTTGTTCGCCCCGTTTTTTCTGTATTAGCCACCAGTCTATGGCACAGCGGCAACTATGGTTACGCGGGAGTATCGCAGCGGTGGCGATACTGATCGGCTGGGTGCTCTATGTGTCATCGAAACAGATCGAGCGCAATCGCCGTATCCAGACGGAAGTCTCCGCGCTCGAGACCGAGGCTGCCAAAATCCGCCGTGAAAATGAGACGCTGTCCGAGAAAATCAGTTATTTCGCTTCAGATGATTTTCGTATCCAGGAAGCGAAAAAGATCGGTTTGAAAAAAGCGGAAGAAACAGTCGTGGTGATCAAGCCTCAGCCGGAAAATGAGTTCAGCAAGAGCGCCACCGCCGAGGAACGCCAGTCGGCGGAACAGGGCGCGACCGGATCCCTGCCGAATTATAAGAAATGGTGGAACATCTTTTGGAATTCTTGAGATATATACTCTTATGCCGCATACTATGAAAAATTTTTTGAAAAAGGTGCGTGTCAGCACGCTCTTGTACGGGCTCTGTATCGTGGGCGTACTCGGCTTCGCGGCGACGCTGGTAGCGATCTATGTTTTTCCTCAGCCTACCGATTTTTCAGGGCGCCTGAAAGCGACGCTGCCGTATCCGGCGGTCATCATCGATTATCGGGACAGCATCACGTATCGTACGCTCAGTCAGAATATGGCCTCTATCAAGCGTTTCTATGAGACGCAGGATTTTGCCAAAGTCGGTCTGCGCGTGGACTTCTCGACCGATGAAGGGAAACAGCGTTTCAAAGTGCGCGAGAAAGAAGTGCTCAATAAGATGATCGAGGACGAATCCATCAAGCTGCTTGCGGGTGCGCGCGGCATCCGGGTCACTCCGGAAGAAGCGGCGCAGGCTGTCTCACGGAAGCTGGAAGAATACGGCAGCCGCGAAGAGGTCAAGAAAGACTTGGAGCGTCTGTATGGCTGGACGCTCGAGGATTTCGAGAAAAAAGTGGTGATGCCGAGCCTGTACCAGGAGAAGCTTGCGGCAAGTTTCGCGAAAGAAGTGGATACTTCATCCCAGGCACAAGACAAGATCCGTACCGCCCAAGAGGCGCTCAGGGCGAATGCGCCGTTTGCTGATGTCACCAAGCGCTATTCGGATGGGAGTACCGCCAAAGACGGAGGGGATCTGGGCTGGTTTGCTTCGGAAGATCTTGCGCCGGAACTGCGCCAGCCGGTTATGCTGCAGAAAGTCGGCGTACCGGGCGATGTGATCGAGAGCGGTCTCGGATTCCATATTGTCTTGGTGGAAGAAATCAAGAAAGAAGACCAGAAGCAGCTGTACCGTCTGAAACAGATTTTCACCCGCAAGACGACGTTCGCCGATTGGCTGGCTCAGGAGATGCGCGGATTGTCCGTAGTCGTCCTGTCGCCTGAATATATGTGGAACGCCGAAGAGGCGCGCGTAGAATTCCGCAAGCAGGAACTGCGCGATTTCGAGAAAAATCTTTTTGAAAAGACGGATGGCGACGCTGCCTTTTTCTTCTAAGTCCTGATCAGAAAGCATCGCGGTAGATTATGATAGATAAAAAGAGGCTTATTATAGCCTCTTTTTAAATTCCCCTACCTTGTTATGATTGGCACTCTCAGTATGAGATTGCCAATTTTTTGTTTTGGTGGTATATTTGCAGCGAAGGGGGAGTACTATAAAAATAACGGTTTTTGACCCCGCATTCATTCACGCTTCGTGATGCATAATTCTTGATTCTTTTTCAAATATGAACATCAACAAATTCACAACCAAAAGTCAGGAGGCGGTGCGCAATGCGCAGGAGATCGCACTGTCGCGGAGCAATCCGCAGATGGATACCGCGCATCTTCTGTACGCGCTGTTGCTCCAAGCAGATTCGATCGTGCCGGTGATTTTCGCGAAGCTGCAGGTGGATACGGAAAAGATCAAGGGCGGCATCCTCGACGAAATCGATCATTTCCCGCAGGCGGAAACGGGAGCGCTCGGACAATTGTATCTCTCGCCGGCGCTCGCGCAGGTGTTCATCAGGGCGGAAAAGGAGATGGCGAAACTCGGAGACAGTTTCGTGTCGACGGAGCATCTGCTTCTGGCTATCCTCGTAGTGGGCAGCCGGATGAAGACGCTTCTGGAAACGGCCGGGGTACGTTTCGATGATGTCTTGAAAATCCTCTCGCAAGTGCGCGGCGCGAGCCGCGTCGAGAGTCAGGAACCGGAACAGACCTATCAGGCGCTGGAGAAGTATGCGATCAATATGACCAAGCTGGCGCGCGAAGAGAAACTCGATCCGGTCATCGGTCGCGATGAGGAGATCCGCCGCGTGATGCAGGTCCTGTCGCGGCGCACCAAGAACAATCCTGTCCTGATCGGCGAGGCTGGCACGGGCAAGACGGCTATCGCCGAAGGGCTCGCGCAGCGCATCATCGCCGGTGATGTGCCGGAGAATCTGAAAAACAAGGAAATCATCTCGCTCGATCTCGGAGCGCTGCTCGCGGGAGCGAAATTCCGCGGCGAATTCGAAGAGCGGCTCAAGGCGATTCTCAAGGAAGTGGAACAAGCAGCGGATCGTTTCATCCTGTTCATCGACGAGCTGCATACGCTGGTTGGAGCGGGAGCGACGGAGGGCGCGCTCGATGCTTCGAATATGCTCAAGCCTGCTCTTTCGCGCGGCAAATTGCGCACGATCGGAGCGACGACGCTCAAGGAATATCAGCGCTATATCGAGAAGGATGCGGCGTTCGAACGGCGCTTCCAGCCGGTCTACGTGAATGAGCCGTCCGAAGAGGATGCGATCGCGATCCTGCGCGGCATCAAGGAAAAATACGCGCTCCATCACGGCGTGAAGATCACCGATGACGCGCTCATCGCGGCCGTGACGCTCTCGCGCCGCTACATATCGGACCGGTTCCTGCCGGACAAGGCGATCGATCTGATCGATGAGGCGGCATCGCTTCGGCGGATGGAAATCGATTCTATGCCGGTCGAACTGGATCAGCTGGAACGGAACATCCGCCGCTTGGAAATCGAGAAGCGCGCGCTGGAAAAGGAAAGCGATGGCCAGACCAAGAAAAAAATCGCCGTCATCAGCCGGGAGCTGGCGGAACTCAAGGAGCGTTCGCAGAAACTGTCGCTCCAGTGGAAATCGGAGCGCGGACTCATTATGGCGGTGCGCGAGCACAAGGCGGACATCGACAAGCTGCGCTCCGAGGCCGATGTGGCGGAGCGGAGCGGCGAGCTGGATACGGTGGCCGAGATCCGCTATGGGAAAATCCCGGAGCTCGAGAAGCGCATAGCCGGGGAAGAGAAAAAACTCGGCGCGCTGCAGAAGTCGGGCTTCATCCTGAAGGAGGAAATCACGGACGAGGATATCGCGGAAGTCGTGTCGCGCTGGACGGGCGTGCCGGTTTCCAAGATGCTGGAGAAGGAGGCGGCGAAACTCGCGCATATGGAAGAGGGTCTCAGAGGCCGCGTCATCGGGCAGGACGAGGCGATTACTGCCGTGTCCAATGCCATCCGCCGTTCGCGGGCCGGGCTGTCGGAAGAGACGCGTCCGATCGGGTCGTTCATCTTCCTCGGTATGACCGGCGTCGGCAAGACCGAGCTCGCCAAGGCGCTGGCGGAATTCCTGTTCGACGATGAGAAAGCGCTCGTGCGCGTCGATATGAGCGAATATATGGAATCGCATTCGACCGCGAAGCTGATCGGTTCGCCGCCGGGCTACGTAGGATATGAGGAAGGCGGGCAATTGACGGAAACCGTCCGCCGCCGGCCGTACAGCGTGGTGCTCTTCGACGAGATCGAGAAGGCACATCCGGACGTCTTCAACATTCTGCTGCAGATCCTCGATGACGGGCGCCTGACCGATGCCAAGGGGCGCGCGGTCAATTTCAAGAATACGGTCATCATCCTGACTTCCAATGTGGGGTCGGAGATTTTGGTACGGGCGAGCGGCCTGGGGTTCAAGGAAGATCGCGGCGAAGAGGGCAGCCTGAATGAGAAAGAAATTCGCGAGCGGATCCTCCGGAGCCTGCGCGAGACGTTCCGTCCGGAGTTCCTGAACCGCATCGATGAGATTATCATTTTCCATCCGCTGTCGCAGAAAGTGCTCAGCCATATCGTCGACCTGCAGCTGGCACTGGTCGCGAAGCGCCTCTTGGCGCGGGACATCGCCATCCGGTTCGCTCCGGCGGTCAAAGACTACCTGACCAAGAAGGGTTTCGACCCGCTCTACGGGGCTCGGCCGCTCAAGCGCGTCATCCAAAACGACATCCTCGATCCGCTGGCACTTGAAATTTTGGAGAAAAAAGTGCAGAGTGAAGAAGATATCGAGGCGGTGATCGAGAAAGGCGCGATCGCATTTAAGAAAAAGAAGAAGAAATAACCATGATATTCCATTTCACCGTTTTTGTCTGGAGCCTGGCTTTCCTCTTCGGTCTGGAGCTGATCGCAATCAATCCGATCATAGTGGCGTGGGACTGGTACATTTTTTCTATCCTGCCGCTCATCGTCGTTTCGCTGATCGCGAGCCGCCGGATCACCAAGCGGTTCACCGATGCGTTCGTGCCAGGGCTTTTGTCACTCGCAGTGCCGACCCTGCTTCTGCTCATTGATCACCCGACAGAGCGGCAGCTCTTCGTCATGCTGAGCGCCGCTATGTATTATTTCGCGCTGCTCGGGATATATCGTTTGCGGCACGCTCCTGAGGACAAGACGGCGCAAGCGTTTCTGAATACCGCCGCGATAGCCGCCCTTTTTTTCTTCTACGCCGGCGTATACGGCTTCTATCTCAACTTCTCGTTCCCGCTGTGGGGACTGATGCTCCTGTATTTTTTCGGCACGGCGCTTATGAGCTATGAGACCTTCGTCGGGATCGAGCGCGAGGGCGGCGAGCCGCGGCGCCTCGCGCTCTACAGCGTGCTGCTCGGATCGATTATGGGCGAGATGGCCTGGGTGATGAGTTTTTGGCCTTTCGGCTATCTCACGGCCGGCGTGATCGCGCTCATCTTCTTCTTTCTTGCGTGGGATATCTCCTTCGATGCGTTCCATCAGACGCTGTCGCTGAAAAAGGCCGTCGTGAGGATACTGTTTTTCCTTGCGCTGCTCGGCATCCTCCTCGCCAGCACGCCGTGGCGTATCTTGGTCTGATCCGTCTCCCGGAGCTTTCCGCGACAGGGTTGTCAAACCGCTGGATATGCGCTACGCTAGGTGATACTTCATTACTCCCTATGTTTCCTCCTCTGATCAGAAAAAGTCTCTCTATCGCGCTTCTCGTAGCGGGTGTTTTCGTACTCGGCGGATTCGGCGGGATAGTCTTCGATCGGTATGTCATCCCCAGGCTGGCGGCTATTCCCGTGCTTGCGAAACTCGATATTTTCAAAACGCTGACTGAGCGCGTCACGATCATCAACAAGACCGAACAGGTCGTCATACGCGAAGACGATTCTTTGGAAAAAATCGTCTCCCAGCCGGCGACCGCGGTCGTGAATATCGTGGCGCTCGAAACCGGCGCAACCTCTGCCAAAAAAGAAGTAGCTACGACGACCGGCGTGCTCCTGACCAACGATGGGCTGGTGGCGACGTACAGCGAGAAACCGTTCGGTGATGGCGCTATCCGGTATTCGATCCTGCTCTTCGATGGGACGAGCCATACGGCGGATTTTGTCGGCTATGATCCGTTCGCCAATCTTTCTTTCTTCCGCCTGCAAGACGCCGCCAGTACGCCGGCGATCGCGCTGGCGAATTCCGACGACGCGCGCATAGGCAAGAAGCTCATCGCTATCGGCAATGCCTTTGCGGAATATCAGAACCGTCTGGCGGTCGGCATTCTCGGCAATATCAACCGCACGTTCAATCTTTCCGGGAAAACTGTCTCTTCATCGGAAAAATTGGAAGGCGTGTTCGAAATGGACCTCAATGCGCCGGAGTATTTCATCGGCGGTCCGGTGGTCGGTTTCAATGGCGAGATGGTCGGCTTGGTCGGGGCGCTCACGATCGACAATGTCATGCGCTCTTTCCTGATTCCGTCCAATGTGGTGCGCGCCTCCCTTGCGCGGGCGATCAATGGGACGCTTGCGACCCGTCCGGTACTCGGCGTCTATTATCTCCCGATTACGAAGACACTGGCCTTGGAGCAGGGATTGGCGCGCGATCATGGCGCGCTCATCTATTCGCCTTCGGGCAAAACCGGACTGGCCATCATCGCCGATTCCAAGGCGATGAAAGCCAGCCTGCAGGCGGGGGATATCATCACCGCGGTGAGCGGCCAGGAGATCACCCTGGATAACCCGCTGTCTCGGGTGCTCGCCGGTTTCAATCAGGGCGATACCATAGAATTGTCGATCATCCGCGACGGAGCGGGCCGCACGCTCCCGATCACCCTCTGATTTTGACGGAGGGTCTTTTTTTGTCTATGATGACCCTGTACGCAGGCAATGCGGCAGGGTTTTTTCTTTTTGTAATCATACGCTATGCGCCAGACACAGCTTTTCACGAAGACGAAAAAAGAAGCGCCGAAGGACGAGGTATCGAAGAATGCGCAGCTGCTCATCCGGGCCGGTTTCGTGCACAAGGAAATGGCCGGGGTGTATTCTTTCCTGCCGCTCGGGCTCAAGGTGCTTTCCAATATCATAAACGTTATCCGCGAAGAGATGGACGCGATCGGCGGGCAAGAGCTTGCGCTGACCGCCTTGCAGGACAAGGAACTCTGGCAGAAGACGGATCGTTGGGATGACAAGCAGGTGGATGTCTGGTTCAAAACGGCTCTCAAGAACGGCACCGAGCTCGGTCTGGGCTGGACGCACGAAGAGCCGATCACGCGCCTGATGACGCAGCAGATAGCCTCGTATCGCGATCTGCCGGTGCTCGCGTATCAGTTCCAGACGAAGTTCCGCAATGAGACGCGCGCGAAATCCGGGATTATGCGGATGCGCGAATTTATGATGAAGGATATGTATTCTTTCGCCCGCACGGAAGCGGAGCATCAGGAACTCTATGCCCGCGTGCGCGCGGCGTATCAGCGAATTTTTGAGCGGGTGGGACTGGGCGGGCGGACCTATGCCGCGTTCGCATCTGGCGGCGCCTTCAGCAAGTATTCCGAGGAGTTCCAGACGGTGAGCGATGCCGGCGAAGACCTGATCTATATCGATGAGACGAGCGGACAGGCGCTCAACAAGGAAGTGCTTACTGACGAGGTGCTCGCCGATCTCGGATTGACGCGGGAAAACCTGGTGGAGAAAAAATCCATCGAAGTGGGCAATATCTTCACCCTGGGGACGAAATTCTCAGTGCCGCTCGGCCTGACATTCAAAGATGAGACGGGGGCTATGGCGCCGGTGATGATGGGATGCTACGGCATCGGTCCGGGCCGCGTGATGGGAACGATCGCGGAGGTGCTCTCCGATGCGGCGGGACTCGTCTGGCCGGCAAGCGTTGCGCCTTTCAAGGTGCATCTGCTTTCGCTCAATGCGGACGAGAAAACCCTCGAAATATATGACGCCCTGACCGCTGCCGGCATCGAGACGCTCTATGATGACCGTGATACGTCGGCCGGAGACAAATTTTCCGATAGCGACCTCTTGGGCATTCCCTATCGCGTGGTTATCGGCAAGCGTTCGCTCGCATCGGGACAGGCGGAAGTGAAGCCGCGCGTTTCCGCCGATGTCGAGATGATTTCTTTCGAAGGTCTTGTTTCGTATTTTACCCAACACTAAGGTTTCTGCCGGAGCGGCGCTATGGAGCAATCATCCGTGAACAAAGTATTGCTGGCTGCTCCGCGCGGATTTTGTGCCGGGGTAGCGCGGGCGGTGAAAGCGGTGGAGGATACTCTGGAAATCTTCGGGGAGCCGGTCTACGTGAAGCACGAGATCGTGCACAACAAGCACGTGGTGGAAAGCCTTGCCGCGCAAGGCGCTATCACGATAGAGACGCTTGCAGAGGCTCCGGACGGGGCTACGGTGGTGTTTTCAGCCCACGGATCGCCTCCGGAGCATTATGCCGAGGCGAAGCGGCGGCATATGCGGATCATCGATGCGACGTGTCCGCTCGTGACCAAGGTGCACCTGGAAGTGGGGCGTTTCTTGAAAGACGGCTACAGCATCGTGTATATCGGCCATCGGGGGCATATCGAGGGTTTCGGCGTGCTCCGCGAGGCGCCGGATCGGCAGATTCCGATCATAGAGACTCTTGCCGATGTGGAGAAGCTCGATATAGGGGATCCGGAAAAACTGGTGTACCTCACCCAGACGACGCTCTCTCTCGATGACACGGCCGGCATCATCGCGGCGCTTCAGAAGAAATACCCGCAGATTGTCGCGCCGCCGCTTTCCGATATCTGCTTCGCGACGACGAACAGGCAGGAGGCGGTG
>MFRV01000002.1 GCA_001784695.1 Candidatus Moranbacteria bacterium RIFCSPHIGHO2_01_FULL_54_31
GGCTTCGTGCCGTTTCTGGCGATCCTCTCCGTCGTGGGATTCCTCATCATCAAGCAGCCGGATACCGGAACGCTCGGGCTGATTTTTATGATCGCGCTGTCCATTTTTTTCGCTTCGGGCGCCAGCATCCGGCATATCCTGTACTTGGTTCTCGGCGGTCTCGCGTTTCTCTGGATTCTCATCAAGATGGCGCCGTACCGGATGCAGCGCTTCCTCGTCTATATCAATCCGGAGCATGATCCTCAGGGGTTCGGCTATCAGATGACGCAGGCGCTCCTGGCGATCGGATCGGGCGGTGTGTTCGGCGCCGGTCTCGGACAGAGCCGGCAGAAATTCAATTATCTGCCGGAACCGGTGACCGACTCCATCTTCGCGATTCTGGGAGAAGAGTTCGGCCTGATCGGCACGGTCGCGGTCGTGTCACTGTTCCTATTCGTGGCGTGGCGGGGACTGCTGATCGCGCGCTATGCGCCGGATGCGTTCGGCCGGCTTGTCGCGGTCGGCATCGTTTCCTGGATCGTCTTTCAAGCCTTCATCAATATGTCGGCGATCAGCGGCCTCATCCCGCTTACCGGCATCCCGCTGCCGTTCATCAGCTACGGCGGCACCTCGCTCGCCGTGCTTTTGGCGGCGGTCGGAATCTTGCTTAATATTTCCAAACATTCTACACTGACGGGGAAGAATTAGGTATCATGAAGCAGGAATTATGAAATGAGAACTGCTCGTCTTGTGTTTCTCTGAACGTATTTATTCTTGGTTCATAATTCATGATTCATAATTCCGTTTCTATGGCTGATATTCCTCGCGTAGTTTTGACGGGCGGCATCTCCGGCGGCCACACGTTTCCCTTGATCGCCGTCGCGCGGACGCTCCGCCAGCAGTTTGCCGGCGATCTAGAACTCTTGTTCATCGGGTCGCGCGGACGTTTCGAGAGCGATGCGATGGCGCGGGAGGATATCCCGGTGCGGTATGTCTTGACGGGCAAGTGGCGGCGCTATTTCTCGTTCCAGAACCTCCTCGATCCGTTCAAGGTGCCGCTCGGATTCATTCAGGCGCTGTGGCACCTGTTTTTCTTTATGCCGGACGCGGTGTTCGCCAAGGGCGGATCGGCATCGGTGCCAGTCGTGCTGGCCGCGTGGATATACCGCATTCCGATCCTCATCCACGATTCTGATGCCGTGGCCGGACGCGCCAACCGTTTCCTTGCGCACTTCGCCACGCGTATCTCGATTGCGTATCCGGGCGCGCACAATTTTTTTCCGAAAGACAAGACGGCGCTCACCGGCAACCCGGTGCGCGAAGAGATCCTCTCGGGCGATGCCGCTCGGGCCGTCGTGCAGTTCAGGCTCTCTCCCGAGAAGCCGGTGATTCTGGTATTGGGCGGCAGCCAGGGTGCCCAGACGCTGAATGAAGCGATACTGCATATCCTGCCGCAGCTTTTGGAAAAAAATATCCAGGTGCTGCACCAGACGGGGAGCGCGCATTACGAGATGATCGTGGCTGCCGTCGAGGCTTATGGCGTGAAGATCGGCGAGAGCGGCTATACGCCGGTGCCGTTTTTCGAAGCCGCGGCTCTGGCTGACGCTCTGGCCGCTGCGACGCTCGTCATCTCGCGCGCCGGTGCCGGATCGATCGCGGAACTCGCGGCGACCAAGAAAGCCGCCATCCTTGTGCCGCTCGAAAGCGCGGCCAATGACGAGCAGCGGATGAACGCCTATGATGTCGCGGCGCTCGGCGGGGCGCTGGTGCTGGAAGAGGCGAACCTCGGCGAACACCTCCTGCTCGAAAATATCGACAAGCTGTTAGGCGATCCGGGATTGCGGCAGACGATGGGGGAGAAACTCCATTCTTTCTACCACGCAGATGCCGCTTCGCAGATCGCGGATGGCGTGCGTGTGCTTATGCAGAAAATCTGATTTCTTCCGTGTGTCTTATGACCGAACCGCTCTCTCATTTCAAACACGTGCATATGATCGGCATCAAGGGTGCCGGTATGACGGCGCTGGCCGGACTCCTGACGAAACAGGGCGCTCTCGTGACCGGTTCCGATATCGGGGAGGTATTCTTTACCGATCGCATCTTAGAGGACCTCAAGATAAAATGTGTGGAGCGTTTCGATCCGCAGAATATTCCGGCCGCTACCCAAGCAATCATCTATTCGACCGCCTATTCTCAGGAGGCGAATCCCGAGCTAGCGGCAGCGCTTGCGAGCGGTCTGCCGGTATGGAGCTATCCTGAGGCGCTCGGGATGCTGACGCGCGAGAAGCTGACACTCGCCGTGTGCGGAACGCACGGCAAGACGACCACGAGCGCGCTCCTCGCGGAGACGCTCAAGTTCACCGGTCTCGACCCGTCGGCGATCGTGGGGAGCCGCATCATGAATTGGGACGGCAATGCGCTCTCCGGCAGCGGCGAGTATCTCGTCTTGGAAGCGGACGAATATCAGAACAAGCTGGCCGCCTACGCCCCGTTCGCCGTCATCCTGACGAGCGTCGATTGGGATCACCCGGATTTTTTCCCTGACAAAGAAAGCTATGAGCGGGCATTCGCCGATTTCGTGGAGCGCATCCCGCGTCACGGCGTGCTCGTCTACTGCAGCGATTCGGCGCGCGTTGCCAGGATAGCGGAGCAGGCTATGTGCCGGAAGATTTCCTACGGATTGCTTGCGGGTGCGGATTTCCATATCCATGATTATGTTCCCGTGAAAATGGGTTTCGTCGGCGAGGCAGATATCATCAAACAGAGCTTCGCTGTCACGCATGACGGACAGGAACTCGGCACGTTTAAACTGAAACTTGCAGGGGAACACAACGCCGCGAACGCTACGGCTGTCTTGGCGCTCGCTCTGTATCTGAAGCAGGATCTCGCGCGCATCCGTACGGCGTTCGAGAAGTTCTCCGGCACCGAACGGCGTTTCGAGTACATCGGCGAACGCTACGGAGCGCTTTTCTATGACGATTATGCGCATCATCCGGAGGAGATCCGCGTGACGCTCAAGGCCTTCCGCGAGCTCTATCCCGACCGGCGCCTGCGCGTCATTTTCCATCCGCATACGTTCACGCGCACCAAGGCACTGCTCACCGATTTCGCGCAGAGTTTCGAGACGGCTGATGAGGTGGCTGTCCTCGATATCTACGGCAGCGCCCGCGAAGTTCAGGGCGGCGTATCATCGGAGGACCTGGTCCAGCTCATCAACCGTTTTTTCCCAGGGAAAGCCGAATATGCGCCGTCCCAAGAGGAGCTTATCGGCCGTCTGGAAGAGACAATGGGGCGTCAAGATGTTATCATTACGCTCGGAGCCGGCAATGTCTGGGAGATCGCTCATCGTCTGGCGAAGAGATGAAGCGAATCAGGAGTAGCGGATCCCTGCCCGGCAGGCGGGAGGAATTATGAATATGTCTTCGACCGTTTGATTGGCGCATCATTTTTTTACTCTTGATTCCGGATTCATAATTCATATATTCCGCTGCGTATTGAGAGAATATTTTTGAGGAACCGGAAGCGTATTTTCAATCGAATCCTAAAATAAAAAATAATGGTGACTGTACGGAAAAATGTCCCTTTGGCGCCGCTCACGACCTTTCATGTCGGCGGGAAAGCGGATTATTTCGCGGAAACGACGGGAGCGCTTGAGCTTGCCGAAGCGATAGAATATGCGGAAAATCATCATCTGCCGCTCTTTATCTTAAGCGGGGGGAGCAATATCCTGTTTTCGGACAAGGGGTTCGCGGGGATGGTCATCCGCATCATAGATAGCGGCATCCATATTTCAGGCGATACGCTCATAGCGGGTGCCGGCGTGCCGCTTTTCGATGTCGTGCGCGCCGCCGGCAAAGCGGGACTGGCCGGCATCGAGCGCTTGGCCGGTATCCCGGGATCGTTCGGCGGAGCGATACGCGGCAATGCCGGGGCGTTCGGCGTGGAGATCGGTGATGCTATCAGTACGGTCAAAGGCTGTATGCGAGTGAGCGGCATTGTGAAGGAATACAATCAGCGCGCCTGCGAATTCGGCTATCGGACGAGCCTTTTCAAGAAAAATCCCACTATCATCATCCTTTCGGCGGAGATCAGGCTGGCACCGGGCGATCGGCGTACTTTGGAAAAGATCGCCGCCGACACGGCCGCGGCGCGCGAAGCCAAACATCCGCAGAACGTGCGCTGCGCCGGATCGTTCTTTATGAATCCGGTCGTGAAAGATGAGCACCTGCGCGAAGAATTCGCCAAAGACACCGGGATGACTCCGAAAGGGGACGCGCTTCCGGCCGGGTGGATTATCGACCACGTCGGCCTGCGGGGCAAGCGCATCGGGGGTGCGATGATAAGCGATCGGCATCCGAATTATCTCATAAACATCGGCGCTGCGACCGCGGAAGACGTCATTACGCTGGCGAGCCTGGTCAAAACGCGCGTCCGCGACGAACTCGGCATCCGCCTCAAAGAAGAGGTGCAATTTGTCGGTTTTTGAATGTTTTTTTTGGCTCTATAGAGCTATTTATAGTCAAAACACTTGACAAAAAACTAGACATATCCTGTTTTTTGTGGTATAATGGAATCAGTAACAAATTGAAAGCTCTGTGGGGAACGAAGGGGAAACTCTTCGTTTTGTGTTTTTTTAACAATCTATCTGCAAGAAAGTGAGGAGAAAGTCATGAATATAGAGCATAATGTGTATGAACAGTTGTGCGAATGTGCAGGATGCCATAAGCTCGGTAATATGGATCAGATGATTGAGGTGAATGGCAAGTGGTACCACGGAGGTCACGTACCGCAAGTGGCACCGATGGCACATGGGAATTTTTTCCACCATTCATATGCGATGGCCGAATAAAATGGCCACTACAGCACAGAATTACGGGAGAAGACAGATACTGTCTCTCCCGTTTACTTTTTCACCCGTTTCTATACCATATACTCACATACTAACTATTCACAGCGGCCGTTGTGAATGGTTAGTATGGTTGGTGCGGCAAGAGTATCGATGTTATGGTATTGTTATATATATATTGTTATATCTGTAATTATCTAACCTCAAGCAGCATGGATGAAACAGTCTTGAAAAAATTGGCGGAGCAGGAGCAGAAGATCGACGCCATCTACGCGTCCGTCGAGAAAACGCGCAAGTATTTCTTGTGGACGCTCATCACATCGCTTGCGTTCTTCGTTCTGCCTCTGATCGGGCTTACGTTCGCGATACCGTTCTTCCTCAACACGCTTGCGGCCTACAGCGGCCTCTAGTTCCTGAGACGATGCCGAGATGGTATACTGAGAGCATATAAACCGTTAAATAGAGAGCATATGAATACGCGCTTTTTGTTCAAGGGAGTGGAGATCGATGGGCGGACACAGGAGTATGTCCTGAAACGGCTGGAGAGAGTGGAAAAGCTGGTTGATCCGGTAAGCGAGTTCGAGGTAGAGGTGGATAGGGATAAAAAGGGAAAGTTTCGCGTCGAGATAATGATAAAAACGCCGCATAACCTCTATCGTGCCGAAGAGACATCGGTCAGCATAGAGGGCTCGACGGATATCGTGATCGACGAATTGGAAGTCCAGATTGCCAAGCAGAAAAACAAGCATCATGATTTGAAGCTGCGTGGCAACCGCTCCATCAAGAAGAATCTCGTAGTGGACGAATCCGCTCGCTTTTAGTCTTCCTCAATGATTTCCGGGTATCACATCCTTGAGAGCAACCTTCCAGAGAGATGTTCCTTTGTCCCAGCGGACAAACTCACTGCGTGAAAGTCTCGCAATCCGCCTCAGAAGGCGGAACCATGCTTGCTCAACTTTCAAGCCTCTCTGGAAGATTCTCTCTGCAGATGTGATATGAAACATCCTCTTTGACGGGTGCTTTTTTGTTTGCTATCCTTAAATGGTTATTGGCTTGAAAAAGGGATGTTTTGTGTTTTCTTTATCTCTTTTGTTTCTGTCAAGATGCTAAATTCAATATTCTAGATTCTATTCCTTATGGCATTTTTGGAAAAACTCTTCGGATCGAATGAACGGGAAATAAACAAATTCCGGCCGCTGGTAGAAACAATCAATGCTTTCGAACCCGCGCTCAAGGCGCTCTCCGATGACGAGCTGAAAGGCAAGGCTGCAAGTTTCAAGGGGCGCTTGGCGGCAGGCGAGACGCTCGATGATATCCTGCCGGAGGCGTATGCGGTGGTGCGCGAGGTGGCAGAGCGCGTGATCGGCGAGCGGCACTATGACGTGCAGCTGTTGGGCGGCATCGCGCTCCACAATGGCAAAATCGCCGAGATGAAGACCGGCGAAGGCAAGACGCTGACCTCGACGCTCCCGATCTATCTGAATGCGTTGACCGGCCGCGGCGTGCACGTGGTGACGGTGAACGACTATCTCGCCAAACGCGACTGCAACTGGATGGGACGGGTGTACGAGGCGCTCGGCTTGACTTCCGCCTGTATCGTGGGCCAGGGCGTGTCGTATCGCTATGAATCGCATATCACGGATGAGTCGGCCGTGACGATCGAGATGGAGAACCTGATTCCGGTGACGCGCCGCGAAGCCTATGCGTCCGACATCACTTATGGCACCAACAACGAATTCGGTTTCGATTATCTGCGCGACAATATGGTGGCGGAGCTTGCCGAGATGACGCAGCGGGAGCTCAATTTCGCCGTCATCGACGAAGTGGACTCCATCCTGATCGACGAAGCGCGGACGCCGCTCATCATCTCCGCGCCGGACAGCGAATCGACCAAGCTCTACGAGCAGTTCGCCCGGATGGTGCCGCGCCTCACAGCCGAGACGGATTATGTCGTGGACGAGAAGATGAAAGTGGTGACGCTCACCGACGAGGGAATGAACCATATGGAGAAGCTTCTCGGAATGGGGAATATCTACGCTTCCGGCAATATCCAGTACGTGCATCATTTGGAACAGTCGCTCAAGGCGCAGATCATCTTCCATCGGGACCGCGATTATGTCGTGAAGGACGACCAGGTGATGATCGTGGATGATTTCACCGGGCGCCTGATGCCGGGACGCCGCTACAGCGAAGGCTTGCACCAGGCATTGGAAGCCAAAGAAGGGGTGACCGTCCAGCGGGAATCCCGGACGCTCGCGACGATCACCTTTCAGAATTATTTCCGTCTCTATGGAAAATTGTCGGGGATGACCGGTACGGCGACGACGTCGGCCGAGGAATTCGCCAAAGTGTACAAGCTCGATGTCATCGAGATTCCGACCAATCGCGTGATGGTGCGCAAGGATCTGCCGGATATCGTGTACAAGACGGAGGAGGCGAAGTTCCGCGCCATCGTCGATCGCGTGAAAGAGATCCACACGGATGGACAGCCGGCACTCATCGGTACGATCGCCATCGAGAAGTCCGAATACCTGAGCGTGCTGCTCGAACGCGAAGGGGTGCCGCATGAGGTCCTGAATGCCAAGAACCATGAACGGGAAGCGGTAATCGTCGCCAATGCCGGACAGAAGGGCGCCGTGACCATCGCGACCAATATGGCCGGGCGCGGTACGGATATCAAGCTCGGCGACGGTGTCCGCGAAGTGGGCGGGCTGTTCATCATCGGTACGGAGCGTCATGAGGCGCGGCGCATCGACAATCAGCTCCGCGGCCGCGCGGGACGGCAGGGCGATCCGGGAGCCTCGCAGTTTTTCGTGTCGCTCGAGGATGAGCTGATGCGGCGTTTCGGCGGCGAAAAAATGAAAAGTATGATGACGACGCTCGGACTGCCGGAAGACGAACCGATCCAGAACGGTCTTATTTCCAAAACGATCGAGAGCGCGCAGTCGAAGATCGAGGGTTTCAATTTCGATATCCGGAAGCACGTGCTCGAGTACGATGACGTGATGAACAAGCAGCGCGAAGTCGTCTATCGCAAAAGGAAGAGCGTGCTCGCACAGACGACTTTCCGCGATGAGACGCTCGCTCTTTTATCCGAGGAATTGGATCATGCGATCGGTTTCCACACGGCGAGCGAAGAGGCTCTGTGGAATATGCCGGAGATCGTCGCTGAGGCGAACGGCCTGTTTCCGACACTCGATGAGAAGGAGGCTCTGAAGCGGCTCGAGATGATCCGCGACGACCGTTCCAAGGATGAGATGGAAAAGAAGGGTTTGATTCTCGAGTATCTGATGGGCGAGGCGAAAAAAGCCTATAGCGGCCAAGAAGCGGCTTTCAGCAAGGATATCTGGAACAATATCCAGAAAGCGCTCTACTTGCGTTCGCTCGATACGCTCTGGATGAATCACCTCGACGAGATCGATTATCTGCGCCAAGGCATCGGACTGCGCGGCTATGGCCAGCGCGATCCGCTCATCGAATACAAGCGCGAGGCGTATGATCTCTTCCTCGGGCTGATGGATGCCGTGCGCAAGACGTACCTGATGACGATTCTCAAAGTCGGACCGGCGACGAGCGTACCGGAGCAGGCGGCTCCGCGCGAGATACAGCTCCGCGGCGCAAGCGAGGATATCGAGCAGTTCAGCGCCCCCCAGGGGGGTGAAGTGGCCGCATCGGGTGCCGAGCAGGGCGAAGCGCCGAAGCAAGAGCCTCTCGTGAACACCGATACCGTCGGCCGCAATGATCCCTGTCCGTGCGGATCAGGGAAGAAGTATAAAAAGTGCCATGGGAAGTGATATGCTCAAATTAGGAAAATACAGGCATTACAAGGGGAAAGAATACGAGGTGATCGGTGTAGCTAAGCACAGCGAAACACTGGAAGATCTGGTCGTGTATCGGGCGCTATACGATTCGGAGGAGTTCGGTGATAAAGCGCTGTGGGTGCGTCCGCAAGCGATGTTTCTCGAGGAGATAGAAATCGATGGCAAAAAGGCTTTGAGATTTGAATACATCGGAGGGTAATTTTTTGGGAGGCGATATGGAACAGGAAAAGTTCTATGCAGGCGGGTTTTTGTATAATCCAGAGACCAGAGCAGTGCTGCTTCACTTGAGGGATGGACACACAGAGGTGAACCCTCACAAGTGGGGATTTTTTGGAGGGGAAAGTGAGGGAAAAGAAACGCCAGAAGAATGTTGCATACGCGAATGGAAAGAAGAACTCGCTATTGATGTCGATGCACAGGAATTGATTCCGCTCTGTGATTATTTGAATACTGATCGCGGCGTATAGCGCTTTGTGTTTTATAAAAAAAGCAACCTGGAAAAATCACAGATGACTCTTGGTGAAGGAGCGGATTTTGAGTGGATTGCTCTTGAAAAGGTTTTCAGATATGATTTGACTGAAAAAACGAGGATGGATTTGGAGAAGTTTATTGAAAATTAAAAACCTCCGAGTCATAGTGACTGGAGGCGGTGTGTGGGCTTCCGCTCATTGGCGGAAGAAGGGAGGCGAGGAGAGGAGTGATGGGAGGAGAAAGACGTTGTCTTTTTGTTGCGGTGTCTAAGCAGACACAAATTGTTTCCCATACTCCCCATTCCTCGCACTTGGAGTATACTACGGGAAGGGGATTGTGGCAAGGCTTATTTTTTCGGATAGGTTCTTCCGAGGTTGAACACCATAGTGAGGAGGTATTCGAGCCTATCCGGTCCTTCTCGTTCACGCAATGCGTCGATGTAATTCTCTATTTCCTCCGGAAAATCCAGGACTTCGTGCGCGACGACTATATCTGGGGACTCGCCAGCCTCTCCCCAATACTGACGATCTTTCTCCAAAGAATCGCAGCGACTGTCAGTGAGGACTGGAGCAAATTCGAAGATGATGTAGTGCGGCGGATAGAGAAGGTTCTCTCCCGGCCTGAGTAGGGTAAAGTGGATAGGCATTGGAAAGCTCCTTTCGGTTGAGATGAACTGTTGTCAGCTAATCATGGATCAGCTAATCATGGATTAGAGGAAAAGTCAATATTTCTCTTCGGCGCGGGAGATGTCATTTTTGGAAAAGAGATTTTAGCAGCGGAGAGCCTTACCTCGATTGATTGACTTTACCTTTAGATATGCTAAAATTCGTGTGTTTTGGGATCTCGTCTTGCTCGCTTTTCTCGCTCGCCAAAGCTTTTGAGATGGAGAGATTCACGATTCTTGATTCCGAATGAAGGGGGCCTGTAGTCTAGTGGTAAAACAGTGCATTCGCATTGCACAGCCGGCGGTTCGATTCCGCCCAGGTCCACCAGAGAGAACTTTTGCGCAAAGTTGAGAATACCCTATGGAGAAGATGTTTCCCAATCGAGTTCTGCGATGTCTGCGTGAATTTCCAGTCGTGCTTTTTCTCGTGTTTTC
Organism: Candidatus Moranbacteria bacterium RIFCSPHIGHO2_01_FULL_54_31; assembly: GCA_001784695.1. GTDB lineage: Bacteria > Patescibacteriota > Minisyncoccia > Moranbacterales > UBA1568 > UBA1568. Next base: position 10,217 of record MFRV01000002.1, read on the forward strand.
CGCACTCTGGGTATATCTCGCTATCAATCCTCTGTATCGGGAAGCGTGGATGTTTGAGAATATCGTGATCGCGCTCTTCGCGCCGATGGTTGTTTGGAGTTACTTCGCATTCCGGCTCTCGAATATTTCGTACCTCCTCATTTTCATCTTCGCTTCGCTCCATATCCTGGCAGCGCACTATACCTATGCCGACACGCCGTGGGGACGCTTTATTTCCGAGTTGTGGGGTCTTGAGCGGAACCACTTCGACCGGGTAGCACATTTCCTCTACGGACTATTTATGGTGGCGGTTTTTTCCGATCTCCTCAAGAAATATCTCCCGAAGGAGAAATGGGCGGTCGGGCTGTTTCTCTTCGCCATCTCGTTCTCTGTCGGCGCGCTCTATGAAGTAGGAGAGTTCGTCGTCGGCGTCGTGGGCGACCCCGAGGCGGGACTCGCGTTCCTCGGGTTCCAGGGAGATATCTGGGACACGCAGAAAGATATGGTGCTCCAGGGTATCGGTGCGATATGCGGCATCCTTTCCCTGTTTTTCTTTGCGAAAATATCTCCCGAAAAGAAAGCGTAAGCATTCGCTATCGCCACAATGACCATTGATACGGTTTTTTCAATATGGATTCGCGTTACCCGGATACTCATTCTGGTCTATTTTGGATTCGGGGCGTACCTCTTTTTTAACCAGCGGAACCTCCTCTACTTTCCGGCACTCGGCGATCCGGAAGCGTGCGAAGCGTTCGCAAAGACAGGAGCGGAGAAAATCGTCCAGAACGGAACGATGCTTTATTACAAGAAGAATGGCGGGACGATCGTCGTGTTCTACCATGGGAATGGCGGAACGGCATGCGATCGGAAATTTCTCGCCGATGAGTTCGACCGCGACAGTCTCTCGTATCTTTTTGTGGAGTATGCGGGGTATGCGGATGATCGCGAGACGACGAAAGAAAATGTTCTTCAGGATGTGCGAAACGCTGATGACTTCCTCCGGACGATTTCATATGAGAAGCTTGTGTTTGTAAGCGAGAGCCTCGGGGCGGGGCCGCTCGCGTACCATACGACACGTCGGCTGCCGGAGAAAATAGCGCTCATCGCGCCATACACGAGGATAAGCGATATCGCGAAGGCGCATTTCCCGTACTCGCTCTATCCGGCAACGCTTCTCGTGAGAGACGATTTCAATACCGTTTTGCTCGATGCATTCCGCGGAGAGACGCTTGTCATTCACGGAACGGCCGATGAAATCATTCCATTCGAGCTTGGAAAAAGGTTGTATGAAATGATTCCTTCAGAGAGAAAAGAATCTCTTTTTGTGTCGGGCGCGACGCACAATATGGTGCTTAATGTTCCGGGCGTGATGGAAAGTCTCCTCCGGTTTCTCCGGTCAGAGTGATCTCGCTTGCGGATTGTCAAAAAGAGGCGCGCGATTCGAGAATGGGATGCTTAGATAGAGTTCCAATTGAGTAGGATATAGTATAATCCACATTTAAAAAATAACACCCCCGTACGCGGTTGCGTATCGGGGGGATACAGGCGGCTGAGGCTAAAAAGCTCAGGAGTAGGTCTGTCCGTAGTGGCGGACAGGTGAACGGAGCAGGGTTTTTTCAGGCTCATCCCGCATGCTGTCGCCAGGGGCGTATGTTATCGTGTCGACAAATGCCACCATCGTGTGTTTCAGAAAATTCAGCATATTGCGCAGTTTGCGTTTGATGCTTGTGAATTTGTTAGCGGAGCGGTACAGGGCGCGACAGATATCTCTCACGCGCTTTTTCGAATCGTGAAATACTTCCGTATTGAGATGTGCCTTTTTGGCAAGACAATACAGGTATATCCGGCAGATATAGCTGATGATGCTTTGCGCCGTATCGCGATCGCGGCAGCCATGGAGGATATCTCGGCTTATGCTGCGAACTTCATCGAAATTGGGAACCCGTGCTTCCGGCATCATCCAGTGGCGTATGCGCTGTTGCAGTATCGGCAGCATATGGTCAGGGATGGGATGTCCCATCATCGGGGTTCTCAGTGTTGCGCATATCGTGTTATGTCGCATGGCAATATTACCTTTCGTCATTGTATTGTTAAGGAAAGAAGCTCTTTAAACTGGCTAGCCGGTCTTTTGGCTGCCAAGAGCTTAGCTATAGGAAAGCATTTCTACGGACGCTTGTCAAAAGGCTCTGGATAGGGTAGACTGGGGCGAGTAAATAGTTTTGATGAATCCTGATATGAAAGTCATTCTTTTGGAGGACGTGGCGAAATTGGGCAAGGCCGGAGAGGTCAAAGAAGTGCGTAACGGATACGGATTCAATTTTCTGCTGCCGGCCGGTCTGGCGGAATTCGCGACGCCTGCAGGCATCAAGCAATCGGAGAGGGTGATCGCGAAGCGCCAGAAGGAGCTCGAGACGGTGGCTACGGATGCCAAGACCAAGGCCGTGGCACTCGCGGGCAAGACCGTGACCGTCAAGATGAAAGCGGAAAACGGCAAATTGTTCGGCTCGGTAGGGCGCGAGGAAATCGCAGCCGCAATGAGTGCGATGGGCATAGAGGCTGACGCGGAAAGCATCACGATCGATAAGCCGTTCAAGGAACTCGGCACTTTCCCGGTGGAAGCGAAGCTCGGGCACGGCGTGAAAGCCGCCTTTCAGGTGACGATCGAAGCCGCATAAGACTCATTGAAACAGCATCTTTAACAAGCCCGCCCGTACCGAACGGTACGTTCGGGCGGGAGCCGCTCCCTTCCCTTGCTCGGAACGGCGGTTCTTTCTCTATAAAATATATTTATGGTGAAACAAACGAAGCGGACGAAATTCATTTTTGTGGTGGGCGGCGTGATGAGCGGCGTCGGCAAAGGCGTCACGACGTCTTCGATCGGCAAGATCCTGCAGGCGCGCGGCCTGTCCGTGACAGCGCTCAAGATCGATCCGTATATCAACGTGGATGCGGGTACGATGAACCCGACGGAACACGGCGAGGTCTTCGTACTGAAAGACGGGGCGGAAACCGATCAGGATATGGGCAATTACGAGCGCTTCCTGAATATCGAGCTCGATCGCGACAATTATATGACCACCGGGCTGGTGTACAAGACGGTCATCGAGAAAGAGCGCAATCTCGAGTATGAGGGAAAATGCGTCCAGGTGGTGCCGCATATCCCGCTCGCGGTCATCGCGCGCATTAGGCGGGCGGCGAAAAAGAACAAGGCCGATGTGGCTATCATAGAGATCGGCGGGACCGTCGGGGAATACGAGAACATCCTGTTTCTCGAAGCGGTGCGTATGATGAAGATCGAGCACCCGGAAGATGTCATCACGGTGATGGTGAGCTATATCCCCACGCCGTCGAAAGTGGGCGAGATGAAGACGAAGCCGACCCAGCACGCGGTGCGGACGCTCAACGGCACCGGTATCCAGCCGGATATCATCGTGGCCCGCGCCGATCGCCCTCTGGATGAGAAACGCAAGGAGAAGATCGCCGTGTTCTGCAGCGTGCGCAAGGAAGACGTCATCAGTGCGCCGGATGTGGAGAGCATCTATGATGTGCCGCTCAATTTCGAAAAAGATCATCTGAGCGATATTTTGGGCAAGAAGCTCGGTCTGAAAATGAAAAGAGCGGATGGCGGACTGAAAGAATGGGAGCGCTCTGTCAGGCGCATCCATACCTCCAAGAGCGAAGTGCATATCGGCATCGTCGGAAAATATTTCAAGACCGGGGATTTCGTCTTGAGCGACGCATACATAAGCGTCATCGAAGCGCTCAAGCATGCTGCCGGGCGCGTCGGCAAGAAAGCCGTCCTTACCTGGATCGACAGCGCCGGCTTCGAAGAAAGTCCCAAGAAGCTTGCCGAGCTGAAGCAGTACGATGGTATCCTGATCCCGGGTGGTTTCGGCGCGCGCGGCATCGAGGGGAAAATATCCGCCATCCGCTATTGCCGCGAGAACAAGATCCCGTATTTCGGTCTCTGCTACGGTATGCAGCTGATGGTCATCGAATACGCCCGCCATATACTGGGATGGAAAGGCGCCCATACCACCGAGGTCAGTCCGGATGCGACGTATCCGGTCGTGGATATTATGCCAGCCCAGAAAGAGAATCTGCGTAAGAAAAATTACGGCGCGACGATGCGTCTCGGGCATTATGAAGCGAAGCTCGTGCCGAAAACGATCGCGTACGGAGCCTATGGTACCGGCAGCGTCCTCGAGCGCCATCGCCATCGCTATGAAGTCAATCCGGCCTATGTCGAGGATCTGAAGAATGCCGGGCTGGTATTTTCCGCCACATCGCCCGACGGCGTGCTGATGGAAGTCGCCGAACTGCCGAAAAAGAAACACCCGTTCTTCCTGGCGAGCCAGTTCCATCCGGAATTCCAATCTTCGCTCCTCCGTCCGCATCCGCTCTTCGTCGCATTCCTCAAAGCCGCAAGCAGTTACCGAAAAAAATAGGCATATGCAACCATTTGAAGGAATGCCGAATAATCAAACGGAAGCCCAGGGACTCTTTGCTGAAGATCAGCAGGATCGCGAGAATGGTCTCGACAAATCTGATCCCGCGCTCTTCGCCGAAAGAGAGAAAGCTCGTTATCAAAAAGCGCAAGAAATGTTTGCTCAGTACGAGCAAAATCCTCAATCTTTGTCTGCACAAGATGTGTTTCATCTGGCTTTTTTATTCCAGCATGGGCAGATACCAGAAGATTATAACAAGGCGAATATATTAGCCCTTGATGCAGAGAATCGCGGGGTTGAAGACGCAAAGTGGCTCTCGGCTGCTGCGGAGGATCGCTATCTCGTTTCCCTGGGGAAATCGCAGAAATGGGGAACGCAATTCGTCCGAACTGAAAAGGGATGGCAATATGCTGCTCCTCTCGAGGATGAGGCGGTTTCCGGAATTACTGACGAGATGAGACAAGACAAGAACGTCCCTGCCAGGAATAGCCAGCTCCAAAAGATTGCGGAGATATACCCTGAGCCTTTGAGTGGCTTGGATGATGAAAAGTAAAACACCCTGACAGAACGTGCAGGGTATTTTCTTGAGAATAAAAAGAGGTTTTATCGAAGCCTCCCTACCGCAAGAATCTTCCCGGGAGTCAGTCGTTTGCCCCAGCCGGCAAACTCCTTTATGAACTTTTTTCGATCCGTCGAAACGACGGCACCGTGCTCGAAAAAACTTCAACTCTCCCGGGAAGATTCTTGCGGCAGGAGGTTTTCCTTTTGTGACATCGTGTGAAAAAGGCGAAAACCGCCCTCCATCAAAGGTTCCGGGAACTTGAAATTTTTTTGAGCACGGTTCCTGATTCTGATCAGGATCAAAAAAATTTCATGAGCGAAATCTCGGCTGGGAGATTTCGTGGGTCCCGGAAGCTTTCGGATGGAGGAGCAGTTTTCGGAAATAATAGAGAAAAAACACCCGCACGGGGTGTTTTTTGATTGGGAAGCGGTTATTTCTTGGCTTTGGCGGCTTTTTGCGGGATGACGTGGACGAACATCCGCTGTGCCAGCTTGCCGGTGAAATCCTTGATCTTCTTGGTCTGGAACTCGACGGTGCCTGAGACGAGAGCGAACAGGGTGTCATCCGCGCCGCGCTTGACGTTTCTGCCAGGGTGGAATTTGGTCCCGCGCTGACGGATGATGATATTGCTGACCGCGACCGCTTGCCCGCCGAAAATCTTGACGCCGAGACGCTTGGAAATGGAATCACGGCCGTAGGAAGTTGATCCGCCTGCTTTTCTGGTTGCCATAGTGCTGAAAGCTTACGTATTACCGAAGTTTTATGTATACTGGATGAGTATATCATATCGGCGCGTTTTGTCAATTCCGCCTTATCTATGCACTACATATGCTTGATCTGACCTTGTTATCCAGAGCGAAAGAATGGGGCATCGGCCATCGGAAGGACATCGCGCTTCTGGCGGGTGTTCTGCTTACGGGGACGCTGGCTTTCGAAAGCGGGGTGCTGCGCGGCAGCCTGGAGCAATCAGAGCCGCTCGTCATCTCGCTTCCGGCTCCGACAGAAAGAGATCCGGCCGTGCTCTCTGAAACTGCCGAAACAGGCGCGAAAACAGGAGGGGGTACGGTTGCGGGGGTGGCACAGGCGGTAGCGCTAGCCGGCAAGCCATCAGGCGATGCGGCCTGCCCTTTCGTCGGGAGCCGCAATTCGAACAAATACCACCTTTCTACCTGCGCGGTCGCCAAGAGGATCAAGCCCGAAAACAGGGTCTGTTTCGCTTCACAGGAAGAGGCACAGAAACGCGGCTATGTGGCGAGCTGTATCAAGTAGGGGGAACGAAGGTTATGTGGCATAATGAAGGGGGAAAAACAAAAAAGATGCATAACGAACATTTCAGCAGGAACAAAGTGCGTTTGGTTAGTTTCGTCGCCTTTCTCTTGGGCTTCCTGGACGCTTTTTTGATCTATATCCTTTCGGCTTATTTCTCGCAAGTGACCGGCAATGACAACGTTGGCGTATTCTATTTTGTCGCGTATAGCATCGTACTGGTGTCGCTTTTCTATCTGCAGCCATTGATCCGGACGATCGGCAAGGCGCGGGCGCTCTACCTGTCCCTGGGTATCGCCATACTCGCCTGCGCGCTTCTGACGCGACTCCCGGTCGGGTGGCTGTCTGTCGGTATCGTGCTTGTTTTTATGGTCGCGACGAACGTCCTCTGGGTAACGCTCGATATCCTGCTGGAGAGTTTTTCTCAGGACCGGATGTCGGGGAGGATCCGGGGTTTCTATCTGATGATTATGAACGCGGGTATCCTCGCGGCGCCGTTCTTATCGACTCTGACGCTGGAGCGTTCCAGCTATGAGGGCGTTTTTTTCATCCTGATCATCGGGTATACCCTCGTGTTCCTCATCACGCTTCTCGGTTTCCGCAATGACAACGCGGTGTTTCAGGAGAAGCTCCGCCTGCGCCAGACGATCGCCAAGATGCTGCGCGAGAGAAACCTCCTGCGGATCTATCAGATATCGTTCGCGATGGAATTTTTCTATGCGATGATGATCGTGTATACGCCGCTCTATCTCCGCTCCCTTGATTTCTCCTGGAACGAGATCGGCATGATGTTCACGCTGATGCTCGTGCCGTTCATCATCCTGCAGTACCCGCTCGGCATTTTGGCCGACAAGCGTTTCGGGGAGAAAGAGCTCCTGGTAGGGAGCATTTTCATCGTGCTCGTGTCGACAGCGGCGCTCGGATTTATCGACGGCGCCGGTTTCTGGGTATGGGCCGGAGTATTATTCCTCACGCGCATAGGGGCGGCCGGCATCGAAGTGCTGCGCGACTCGTATTTTTACAAGCAGATCGATGGTGATCGGATGGATGTCATCGCCTTTTTCCGGACTGCGCGACCCATAGCCAATATCGTCGGCGCTTTGTTTTCTATCGTGTTGTTACTCTTTTTCCCTCTCCAGAGCATCTTTGTTATGGTAGCCGTCGTGCTGCTGTTCTCTCTTTTCACCGCTTTTTCGCTCAAAGACACGCGAAGTGAGCTCGAGCTCGGTGTCCGCTGACCTGGCAGAGGGGTTTTGTTTGGCAAATCAGCCAAGAAATGCTATTCTGAAGAGGAAATGGACTCCCATACCTTGGTTTGATTATGGCTTATCATATACGTTTGGAGCAATTCGAAGGACCTCTGGATCTTTTGCTGTCTCTGATCGAGAAAGAGCAGCTCGATATCACCCAAGTCAGCCTCGCCAAGGTGGCCGATCAGTATCTGGCATACTTGCGCGATGAGGAGTCTCTTTCGCTCGACAATCTGGCTTCTTTCCTCACGATCGCGGCGCGTCTGATACTCATCAAATCGAGAGCCCTCCTGCCGATTCTCCAGTTCAGCGACGAAGAGGAGGAATCGATGGCGGATCTGGAGATACGCCTCCGCGAGTACCAGCGCTTCCGCGAGGCGGCAGGCAGGCTCGACACGCTGCTTGGGCGCGGACAGAGCGCGCACACGCGGGAGAGTTTTCTCGGCACGCAGGTGGTGTTCTATCCGCCGAGCGGTCTCTCGGCCACTGATCTGCGGACGCATTTCGCCAATGTCCTGGGAGACATACCGGTCTTCGAAACATTGCCGGAAAAAGAGATCCAGGCCGTCATCACGCTGGAAGAGAAGATCATCCATCTCAAGCAGTCGCTCGCAGAGCGCGCCGAATCTTCTTTCGCCGATCTGACCAGCGTGGCGACCGATCGCATCGAAGTCATCGTTTCTTTTCTCGCGGTACTCGAGATGGTGAAGCAGCGCATCATCTTCGTCGAGCAGGACAGATTTTTCAGCGACATCCGCATCAAACGTTTTATTGCATAGATCATTATGGCGCAAGCACACCTCGCATCAGCTCTGGAATCCTTGCTCTTCATAAGCGGCGAACCGCTGTCTTTCGCGCGTATCGCGAAGACGATCGGTATCACCGAAAAAGAAACAGCGGAGCATATTCAGGTGCTGGCAGAAAAATATGCGAGCGATGGCGAGCGCGGCCTGATGATCATCATCAAAGACCGCAGGGCGGCGCTCGCGACTAAGCCGGAGAACGCTCAGGCAGTGGAAGCCCTGACCAAGAGTTCGCTTCAGGAACACTTGAGCAAGGCGGCGCTGGAGGTGCTCTCCATTGTCGCTTACCGCGCACCGATCACGCGCGCCGAGATCGAATCCATCCGTGGCGTGAATTGCAGCTTCACCCTGCGCAATCTCCTGCTCCGCGATCTGATCGAGCGGCAGGGGAATCCGGATGACAGTCGCGGTTATATCTATCTGCCGACATTCCGTTTCCTCCAGTCGCTCGGCATACGGAGTACCGAGGGATTGCCGGATTACGAGGCATTGTCAGAAGATGAGCGCCTGAAGATGGTCGCCGAAGAGCATAATTCAGAGACTATACATCGATAATGCGTACACTGATTATTTTCATCATCGCGGCTGGCATAGCATATTCTCTCGTAATCGGGGATGGCGCGTATTTTCTGGCGCGCGGCGAGAGCGCATTGGATTTTTTCGATGGCAGAGGAAGCCGTGTGTTGGGGGAACAGAACACCATAGAGCAGCCGACGATGCCATTCGTGACGGAGAATCGCAGTTTGGCGGCGGGATTCGACCCGGAGCTCCGTCCCTATGCGCCGCAGCTCAGTATCGTGACGGCGCATTCCTCGATCATCCTGGATGTGGATTCTGGCAAGGTGCTGTATGAGCGCAATGCCCGCGAAGAGCGTCAGATTGCGTCGCTCACCAAGCTCTTTACGGCGACCATCGTTATCGAGCGGGTGCCGGATCTGGATGAGCTGGTCACGATCGATGAGGAGGCGGTCTATGCCGAAGGGACGCGTGTCGGTTGTCCGCGTTCCGGTTTCTGCAACGGGGAGCGTCTCAAGTCGGGCGAGCAAGTGACCGTCCGCGATCTCCTGAAAGCGGCGCTGATGAATAGTGCCAATGACGCCGCTATCGCGCTTGGCAAGCACATCGGAAAAACGCAAGCCGGCTTTGCCAGGATTATGAATGAGCGCGCCCAGGAGCTTGGTTTGGAAAATTCTCACTTCTGCACGCCTTCCGGATTGGAGCCGGACGGACGGGAACACGAGTGCTATTCTTCGGCGCGCGATGTCGCCTTGATCACGGCACAGGCTCTCAAATATGGCATTCTCTGGGATATGATGCGTACCGAAAAGACGTACATCACTTCATATGACGGAAAATATACCCACGAAATCTTCAATACCGATGAGCTGCTCGGGCAATTGCCCAATCTGATCGGGACCAAGACCGGTTTTACGCCGCTTGCCGGCTATTCGCTCTTGGCGGTGGCATCGGATCAGACAGAGAATCACCGGGTGATAGCCGTGCTGCTCGATGACCCGTACCGCTGGCAGAGTATCCGTTCGATGTTCGACTGGAGTTTCCAGGCTATCGATTGGAGATAAATCATACTCTTTAGCGTAACCGATTCACACTATGGACACTATCCAGATCGCGCAGATACAGCATATCCCGATGGTTATGAACGCTCTCAAGGTGCTCACGACGGGCTTCCTGGCGTTCATACTCGCCTTCGCGCTGACGCCGGTGTGGACGCATATCCTGTATAAGTACAAGATCGGCATCCGGATCAAGAAAACCGACGTGAACGGGGAGCAGCTGACGTTCGTCAATAAGCTGCACGCGAGCAAAGCTGGTACGCCGACGATGGGTGGGGTGATCGTGTGGGTGACGGTGCTGCTTTTGGCGCTGCTCTCGCATTATGCGTTTCCGTTCATTGCGGAGTGGACCGATACCAATTTCATCGCGCGTCTGGATTTCTTCAAGCGTTCCCAGGTCTGGCTGCCGCTTTTCGTACTGGTGACTGCGGGCGCTTTGGGATTGCTCGATGATTATATGAGTGTTCGCGGTACCGGGAGCAACAAGGGTGGCGGTATGCGTTTCGCCTTCCGTTTCTGGTGGCTCTTCATTATTGCCGGCGCGGGAGCGTGGTGGTTCTATTCGAAGCTCGGCTGGGATCAGATCCATGTTCCGGCGATGGGGGATTTCTCGATCGGCTGGTGGTATATCCCGCTTTTCATCTTTGTCATCCTGTTCACGGCGATTTCTTCCAATGAGACCGATGGCTTGGATGGATTGGATGGCGGCGTCCTCCTGACCGCGTTCAGCTCGTTTGCGCTCATCGCATTTCTCCAGAACCGGATGGATTTGGCGGCATTGTGCGCGGCGATTTCCGGGGCTCTGCTTGCTTTTTTGTGGTTCAATATCTATCCCGCCCGGTTTTTTATGGGTGACACCGGCGCTCTGTCGCTCGGGACGACGCTCGGCGTGGTCGCGATGCTCACCAATTCCACGATCGTGCTGTTCGTGATCGTCTTCATCTATATCCTGGAATCGGGGAGTGCCGCTCTCCAGCTCGCGAGCAAGCGTTTTTTCGGACGGAAAGTTTTTCTGGCGGCACCGCTCCATCACCACTTTGAAGCGAAAGGCTGGCCGGAACCGAAAATCGTGATGCGTACGTGGATTTTCACCGCGTTGACCGCTCTGATCGGGCTGATGATCGGGATATTGGGGATGGGGAAGTAACCGGGGCAGGTATCATAAATATTATGCACACATTATGAAATTACGAAGCATCGAAGAAGCGAATTTCGAAAATGCTCGTGTGCTCGTCCGGGTGGATTTCAATGTAGCGCTGAATAACTCCGCGGAAGTCGAGGAACATTTCCGTTTCGATATCGTGAAAAAGACCGTCGATCATATAGCAACGTTTCCCGGCGTCAAGATCGCTCTGTTGACGCATTTCGGCCGCCCTTCTGGCGAGCCTCGCACGACGGGACAGCCGCAAGGCGAGTCTCAGGCAGCGGAATACTCCGTCGCGCAGATCGCTTCTGCTGCGGCACGGTCCTTGGGCCGGAAAATAGTGTGCGTATCCGATTGTATCGGCGCTCCGGTAGAGGAGGCTCTCGGAAAACTTGATTCCGGAGAAGTGCTGCTTCTGGAAAACGTACGTTTGCATCCGGAAGAAGAGGCGAACGATCCTCTGTTCGCGGAGACCCTCGCCCAGCCATTCACGCTGTTCGTGAATGAGGCGTTCAGCGTCTGTCATCGCGCTCATACATCCATCGTCGGTGTGCCGAAAGTGCTGCCGGCCTATGCCGGCTTCCGCGTACTGGAGGAGATCGAAAAGCTGGATCAGGTCAGGCTTTCGCCGGCGCACCCGGCCATCGCCGTGATCGGCGGGGCGAAGATCGAGACGAAGCTGCCGCTCATCCGGGCATTTGAAGAGAATTATGATGCTATCCTCGTCGGCGGCAAGATAGCCAATGAAGCGCTTGATGAGAAAATAGTCTTTTCTGAGAAAGTGCTGCTGCCGCGGGACTTCGATTCTTCGGAGCGCCTCGATATCGGACCGATCACGACCGCTCAGTATATCCAGGTCATCAAAATGGCGAAAACCATCGTGTGGAACGGCCCCTTGGGGAAATTCGAAGAAAAACCGTATGACAGGGGGACGCTGGCGATACTGCAAGCGATGCTCGAGACGGACGCCTTCGTGGTGATCGGCGGCGGAGAGTCGCTCGCGGTCGCGGAAAAAGCCAACGTGATGAACAAGATCGGTTTTGTTTCTTCCGGCGGCGGGGCGATGCTCGAATATCTGAGCGGACATACGCTGCCTGGAATAGAAGCGCTCAAAGAGGAGCGGTCGCTGTGATATACTGGATACATATATAAGCTGCAATACCATGCCGACTATCACATCAGTCAAAGGAAGGGAAATCTTGGATTCGCGCGGCAATCCGACCATCGAGGTGGAAGTGACGCTTGCGGACGGGACGACCGCTAGAGCCGGCGTGCCATCGGGCGCTTCGACCGGCGCCTTCGAGGCGGTAGAGCTTCGTGATGGGGATCCGCATCGGTATGGCGGCTTGGGCGTAGAGAATGCCGTGGCGCATGTGAATGGCGAGATTGCGGAAGCAGTGCTCGGTATGGAAGCGGATGACCAGACAGCGGTGGATGAGAAAATGATCGCCCTCGATGGGACGGAAAACAAGGCCCGCCTCGGGGCCAATGCTATTCTCGGGGTATCGCTGGCTGTCTGCCGTGCGGCAGCGAAATCGTCCGGCAAGCCGCTCTATGAGCATATCGGTACGCTGCTTTCCAAAAAGAAGCAAAAGGCGGAATTCGTCGTGCCGATGTTCAATATCTTGAACGGCGGCAAGCACAGCGATTCGGGTCTGTCAGTACAGGAATTCAAGATCATTCCGTTCGGTATCGTGGGATATGCAGAACAATTGCGTGCCGGCAGCGAGATTTTTCATACATTGAAGAAAGTATTGGAGCACGAGGGGTATGCGGTCGGCGTAGGTGATGAGGGCGGTTTCGCGCCGCGCCTGGAAAGCCACGCGCAGGCATTCGAGATGATCATCCGAGCTGTCCGCGATGCCGGTTATCGTCCGGGCGAAGATATCTGCATCGGTCTCGATGTGGCGGCCAATTCTTTCTATGATGCCGCGGAAGACCAGTATGCGCTCAAGCCCGAAGGCGTATCGCTTTCCCGCGAGAGCATCATCAACGTCTATAGGGAATGGATACAGAAATATTTCGTCGTATCTATCGAAGACGGTCTGCACGAGGAAGATTGGCATGGCTGGAAGCTGATGCAGGAGAAGCTCGGCAAGGAGGCGGTCGCCTGGGGCAAGCCGCTGCTGTTCATCGGAGACGACCTCTTGGTGACCAATGTGAAGCGTCTGGAAAAAGCTATCGCGGAGCATTCCTGCAACGCGGTGCTGATCAAGCCGAATCAGATCGGGACGGTGACAGAAACGCTTCGGTGTATGGAACTTGCGGCAAAGAATCATATGCAGAGAATAGTCTCCCATCGTTCCGGAGAAACCATCGATGATTTCATCGCGGATTTCGCGGTGGGCACCGGAGCGGAATTCATCAAGACCGGATCGCTTTCCCGCGGCGAACGGATCGCCAAATACAATCGCCTGCTCGCTATCAGGGATGAAACCGTTTAATACCACTTCTCTATGTTTTTGACTCCTTCAGCTTACAAAGTCATCTGTGTCGGATCGACCTCCAAAGACATCTTTTTTCCGACAGACGAAGGTATCATCATCCAGACGCCCGACGATATCGTTTCCAAGGAAAAGATCGCTTTCGAATTGGGAGGGAAATATCGCGTCGCGGATCGCTATGAGGCGGTGGGCGGCGTCGCGGCCAATGTCGCGCACGGATTGCATCGGCTCGGGCACGCGGCAGCCTGCTACAGCAAGATAGGCCAAGACGAGATGGGGCGCTGGATACTCGATGCCTTCAAGCAAGAAAAGGTGCCGACCGATCTCTTGTCCGCCGATCCGGTAGCGAAAACGGACCTCTCTGCGATCATCGTGCTGACGCAGAACGGCGAGCGCACCATTTTTCATAATCGCGATGCCAATGAGAAGCTGGAAATCATTGATGAGAAATTCGCCCATACGGAGTGGGTGTTCCTGAGCGCTCTCAATGGGGAGTGGAAAACCAATATGCAGAAGCTGCTCGCGCTCAAAGAGACGTACGGCTTTTTGCTCGCGTTCAATCCCGGTCAGCACAATATCAAAGAAGATGCTTCGTTTATGCTTCAGATGCTAGTCCATGCGGATGTGCTCCTTCTCAACAAAGACGAAGCCATCGAGCTTACGATGCAGACGCATAAAGAGCTTGACGCGGAGCATCTGAATGACGAGATGTTCCTGCTCGAGGCGCTCTCTCGGGCGGGTGCGAAAACCATCGGTATGACGGACGGCAAGCGCGGCGCGTGGAGTTTCGATGGTACGGAATACTGGTATTGCCCGATCCATACCCTGAAGGGAGTGGTGGATACCACGGGAGCGGGAGATGCGTTCGGATCCGGATTTTTCGCGGCGCTGCTCAATGGCAAGCCGATCGAATCCGCACTCCGCTACGGTATGGCGAATAGCGGGAGCGTGGTGGGAGCGTATGGCGCTATCGATGGACTCCTCTCGTCAGGCGACATAGATGGCATCGCAGAAAATATCCTTCCGGAGCGTTTGAATTGAGGCGGGCGTCGCGGATGCTGTATACTGAAGAAACAAATAAATAAGGGCATTTTCGTATGGGACTTTTTTCGCGCTTACCATGGAATCGTGACTCGGATCTGATCCTGGCTCTCGACATAGGCACCGAGGTGGTCAAAGCCCTTATTTTTCGCGTTGATTATGATCAGAAGCATGGCGTGGTCATAGGCGTCGGCCGCGTAGCGCAGAAAATAGGCAATATGCAGAGCGGCGCTGTAGCGGATATAAACGGCGTGATCCAGTCTTCCCGCGAGGCGATTATGCTTGCCAAGGAAAAAGCCGGCGTGAAACGCGTGGAAAAAAGCATTATCGGCATCGCCGGCGAGCTGGTCAAGGGCACGACGACGACGGTGCACTACGAGCGCGTCAATCCGGAAATGCATATCGGCATCCCCGAACTCAAGATGATCATCCAGAAAGTTCAGGAAAAAGCCTATCAGCGCATCAAGCGCCAGCTGGCCTGGGAAACCGGTCAGGATGATATCGATGTGAAGCTCATCAATGCGGCTATCGTTGATGTGCGCATCGACGGCTATCACGTCCTGAACCCGGTGAACTTCCAGGGGCGCGATGTGTCGATGAGCGTGTTCAATGCGTATGCGCCGATGATCCATCTGGGTGCTTTGCAGACGATCGCCGATGAGCTGGACCTTGATCTGCTGTCTATCGCGGCCGAGCCGTATGCGGTAGCGCGTTCCATCGAGGTGGAAGATATGCTGGATTTCAGCGCCATCTTCATCGATGTGGGCGGCGGGACGACCGACATCGCCGTCGTGAGGAACGGCGGACTCGAAGGGACAAAAATGTTCGCGCTCGGCGGTCGCGCTTTCACCAAGCGTTTGGCGCAGGAGTTCCACCTGAGTT
This sequence comes from Candidatus Moranbacteria bacterium RIFCSPHIGHO2_01_FULL_54_31, assembly GCA_001784695.1. GTDB lineage: Bacteria > Patescibacteriota > Minisyncoccia > Moranbacterales > UBA1568 > UBA1568. Next base: position 25,610 of record MFRV01000002.1, read on the forward strand.
TCGATGTGGCGGAACAGATGAAAATCGATTATGCCAATGGCCGTCTCAAAAACGAGGATGCGGCGCGTATCGCCGCGCTGTATGCCGATGACTGCCGCGTGTGGCTGGGCGGCGTCGAACTCTCCCTCTTGGAATTCGCCGAAACCGATCTCTTGCCATCGCGTATTTTCCTCTGCGGAGGCGGTTCGGCTCTGCCAGGCATCAAGCAGGCGCTTCTCTCGCAGGAATGGGTGCAGACCCTGCCTTTTGCCAAATCTCCCCAAGTCGGGTTTCTGCAGCCGCGCGATATCGTCCGCATTACCGATACGACAGGAGAATTGAACAATCCGCAAGACATTACGCCGATCGGGTTGGCCAATCTCGCGCTCTTGGATCGCATCGAAGAGGAAAAAATGCTCTCGAGTATCTTGCGCCGCAGTATGGAATCTGTAGAAAAGAATTGAGAGTGCGCACCCGGAGCTTTCATTGAAATAAAATATTTTCACCAAATATCCTATGCCGCAAACTTTCTATATCGAAGCCGACGAAGAGATCATTTCCGTGATCGGCCGCTTGCGCAAATCATCTGCGGAAGAGAATATTTTCGTTTTTCCGAAACGCGCCTTGGTACTGCAGAGCATCGTCAATCTGCGGCTTTTGCAGCGCGAGGCGCAGAAGGTGGGGAAGAAGATAGTGATCGTCAGCCAAGACGAGGTGGGGAGAATGCTGGCAGAAAAGGCCGGTATCGCCATCGAGAACTATTCCGAGGATTTTTCCCAGAAAGCGGCTCATCTGGAGCTCATCTCCGCGGCAGGCGCTGTGCCGGCATCGGCATCTCCGAAACAAGGATCTCGGGAACAGAGCGTGCCGCACTCCGAAGCCATCGGCAGCAGCGATTTTTATGCGCTGCAGAGCGCTCCGCAGGCTCCTGCCGCTCCTCTGACGAGAGAAGCCTCGCCTGCCACGACGCTCCGCATACGGAATGCGACCCCTCCGAAATTGACCAGCTTGAATTCCGCACGTTTGGCAGAGGCGACGACACCCGTTCAAAGAGAGCCTGTTTCTCGGCTGGGACAGTACCCGGCCTCGCCGTCCTTGTCTCCTTTGCCTCCCGTATCTCCCGTCTCTTCCGTGCCTCTTGCCCCGATTCCATCGTCATTTACCGCGAGTTCGCCGAGCACGCCGCAGCTGGAACGGGGAGATCGTTTGAAGAACTTCTACAGCGGAACGAGATCGTTGCCTCCGGCTGCTGCCGCTCCGAATAAAGCGCCGAAGCAGCAATCTGTTCCGGTTCTTGGCAAGAAAGCGCATACCATATTTTTCGTGTTGGGAGGCATATCGATCCTGTCGCTCGCCGGAGTGCTGATTTTCTTTTTTATGCCGAAAGCTGAGGTGCACGTAGTGCCCTACAAGATCATACAGCCGACCGATGTCGAGCTTATGGGACGCGCCGATGTTTCCGTACCGGATGATCAGGCTATTCCCGTGCGTATCTTGGAAAAAGATGTCGCAGTCACTCTGACAACCGCGACCACCGGGAAATCCGATGGTACGAATCAGAAAGCCCGCGGTACGGTCGTAATCCGGAACGCTTATAGCGCCGATCCGCAGCCGCTCGTTGCCACGACGCGTTTGGAAACCGCTGATGGCAAGCTCTTCCGCCTGGTAAGCGGCGTGACCGTGCCGGGGATGACGACCAAGGATGGCGCCAAAGAACCGGGGGTGATCGAGGCGAATGTGGTGGCTGATCAATCGGGCGCGGAGTACAATATCGATGCGGCGGCATTCACTATTCCCGGATTCAAAGGCGGTCCGAAGTACGGCGCTTTCTCGGCTCAATCGACGAAACCGATGACGGGCGGCGGTAGCGGCGGTACGTCGGATATCGCTGTGGTCGCCAAAGTCGATCTCGATACGGCCGAACGGGATGCCAAGACGAAAGCCAAGGAGGACTTCATGACTGCCGTGCGCGATGAACTGGCTCCGGATGAAAGGGTATTGGAAGAGCAGATGGATATCGTTTTGCCTGCGCCGATCACATTGCCGCAAGTCGGTACGGCAGCCAATGCTATCGAGTACAGCGCGACTTTCAAGGTGCGCGCCTTCGTTTTTTCGGAAAAATCCGTGCAGGAGAAAGTCGATGCCAGGAGCAGGAAAGACGTCCAGGGTGTCGCGTTCAAGCCGGTCGCTTCGAGCATCACGTACAGCGATTCCGTGCCAAATTTTTCTGACGGGACGCTCAGTCTGCGGGCGCACGCGCTTGTGACGATGGAATCGGATATCGATCGCGACAAGCTGCGGGACAAGATTCTCGGACAGAACGAAGACGGCATCCAGCAAGCGCTTGGCGACTTCCCGGAAGTGAAAAAGATCTCGGTCACATTCCGTCCGCAGTGGTTCATCCATAGTATTCCGACGTCTCAGGACCGCGTTTTCATTCTCGTCGAACCGGGCGAGGAAGGGGAATAAGCCGCTTGTCCCCGATCCTTATTTTTGTTACCCTTTCTTTTCAGCGATACGCCTATGAGAAACGATATGACCCCGGAAGAACAAGCGCACCGCCAGACCGGCATCAGAAGCTCCCAAGCGCTGCTGTTTTCGCTGCAGTCCGACAAGAGCCGTTTGGAGCGTAAGCAAAACGACATCCTGAATGATATCCGCCGGATGAAGACGGAACTCGGCCATCTCAAGGCGAGCCTGGAAGAACAAGAGGCTGCCGCCCGCTCGTTGAAACGCGAGATCGAGCTGGTGGACGAGGAACTGGCGCGGACGAAAAAACATATGGATACCCTGTGATATGACCGAAAGCACGTTCATCAAGATTATCCGTGAAGTCGTCGAACCCAAAGGGGTGCGGATTTTCGGTTCTCAAGAAACGAAATTGCATGCTCTCGCGCGTCAGTACAGCTCCGGATCCGTCGATATCAATTCGGCTCTCGAGACGCTCCAATCCATTTTCGCTGATGACTTCGTTCTCGAGCGGCATAGCTATGCTGAAATCGAAAAACGTCTGAAACGCTCTTAACGTATCCTGTCTATGCAATCAAGCGACATCCGTTCCCATTTTCTCGAATTTTTCCGCAAACGCGAGCATACCATTATCCCCTCCGCACCGCTGGTTCCCGAGAACGATCCTTCGGTACTGTTCAATACCGCCGGGATGCAGCCTCTGGTGCCGTATCTGCTCGGCGAGCCGCATCCGGAAGGGTCGCGCCTCGTGAATGCGCAGAAATGCGTCCGCACGACGGATATAGAGGAAATCGGCGACAAGACGCACGCCACTTTTTTCGAGATGCTCGGCAACTGGTCTCTCGGGGCGTATTTCAAGCAAGAAGCAATCGAGTGGAGCTACGAGTTCCTCACTTCGGCGGAAGAGGGATTGGGACTGGATCCGACCCGTCTGTATGTCACGGTGTTCGGCGGCAATGCCGATGCGCCGCGCGATGACGAATCATACGCGATCTGGAAGAAGATTTTCGATAGTGCCGGTGTCGCTGGCGAGCGCATCTACTATATGACCACCACGCCCCTAGGCAAAGAGCCGAACTGGTGGAGCGCGGGAGAGAACGGTCCCTGCGGACCCGACACGGAGATGTTCTATGATGTCACCGGCACGCTGACGGCGGGGATGACCCAGGCAGAGTATATGGCAGCCGATGAGCGTCAGGATGTCGTCGAGATCTGGAACGACGTCTTTATGGAGTATGAGAAGAAAGACGGTCAAGTCATCGGCAAGCTCAAGCAGAGGAATGTGGACACCGGCGCCGGTCTCGAGCGCGTGACGATGGTGATCCAGGGCAAGGATACTATTTTCGATACGGATCTGTTCGCTCATCTGATGGATGTCCTGAGAGCGGGGAGCTCTTCTCCGGATATTCGTTTGCAGCGTATTGTCGCGGATCATCTCCGCACTGCTATTTTCCTGATTGGTGATGGCGTAGAGCCCTCGAATACCGACCAGGGGTACATATTGCGCCGCCTGATCCGGCGAGCTGTGCGCTTCGCCGATGTCCTCGGCATCCAAGAGGGGACGCTGGATAATTTCATCTCCTCGGCGCTTGTTCCCTATCAAGGAGTATATGCGAATATCTGCGATCGGCAGTCGGAGATAGAGGCAGTCATCCGGAGCGAAGAAGAGAAATTCCGCCAAACGCTGAAAAGGGGACTGGGAGAGCTGGAAAAACGTCTGACAGATGGGAGCATATCCGGGGACGACGCGTTCGTTCTCTTCTCCACGTATGGGTTTCCGCTAGAAATGACGATCGAGATAGCGAAAGAGAGAAATGTTCCGGTAGACGAAAGCGCTTTCCGGGAAGCGTTCAAGCGGCATCAGGATCTGTCCCGCACGGCGAGCACCGGCAAATTCAAAGGCGGGCTGGCGGATCATAGCCCCAAAGTGACGGCTTTTCATACCGCGACGCATCTTTTGCTCGCGGGGCTCCGCAAAGAGCTCGGCGACGGGGTGCATCAGGCGGGATCGAATATCACCGAGGAGCGCACCCGTTTCGACTTCACCTATCCGGAAAAAGTCCCGCGCGAGACGCTCGATCGCGTGGAAGCCTATGTCAATGAGGCGATCGCGGCGCAGGCCGCTGTCGGTACGGTAGTGATGGAGAAAGAGGCTGCCAGAGCTGCCGGCGTCGAGGGGAGTTTCTGGGAGAAATACCCGGAGAAAGTGACCGTGTATCAGGTAGAAGCCCCGGATGGCACCGTCTACTCCCGCGAGCTCTGCGGCGGCCCCCATGTCGCGAATACGAGCGCTATCGCGCCTTTCGGCCGCTTCAGGATCATCAAGGAAGAAGCCTCTTCTGCCGGCGTGCGCCGTATCAAGGCTATTTTTGAGTAACGCACGAGTCATTTGACAGCAGCGGCAAAAAAAGATAGACTATTTGGGTATATAAATGACTAGTTTTTGGCATATGCTCGCGATTATCAGGACTGGCGGAAAGCAGTACAAGGTTTCCGAACATCAGACAGTGAAGATCGAGAAGCTCGATCAGGAAATCGGCGCCACCGTGAAATTCGAGGTGCTGTTCTTGGGCGATGAGAAAGAAGTGCATATCGGTACGCCGGTTCTGGAGAAGGCCGTCGTCGAGGGCAAGGTGATCGCTCAGGAGCGCCACAAGAAAGTGACCGGCATCAAGCACAAGCCGAAGAAGCGCTATCTCGTCCGTTATGGACATCGCCAAGCCTACACCGCCGTGGAAATCACCAAGATCTCAGTGAAGTAATCGAAACGGCCTGCAATGAGCAGACCGTTTTTTCATCATTGCCGATACAAATAAAATAGCTCCCGTACGATTGTACAGAGAGCCGTTTTTTAGGTTTTCCTTATTTGTGTCCAGAGATTGCGGCACAAGCGGAGACACTTGTTAGGAAAAGAATGAAGCCGCTTCATTTGCCGATCGTACTCGGCTTCTTTCTGCCGGATGACAGCTGCTATCTGGCGTATTTCTTCTGCACTGGCTGGCTGAAAGCCTTGGCCACTTTCGGTAAGCACTGGCCGCATGACCCTTCTCCTTTCGAAAAGAACTTGTTTGTTATTATACCAGTTCTTTGCGGTTTGTCAAGGATGAGACAAGGGTCAGCTCGTCGGCATATTCGATGTCGCCGCCGGTCGCCATACCGCGGGCGATGCGGGTGACCTTGATATGCATCGGCTCAAGTTTTTTCTTGAGATAGAGAGCAGTCAGATCGCCTTCCGTGGTCGGGTTGGTCGCCAGGATGACTTCTTGGATGCCATCGTTCTCCACCCGATTCAGGAGTTCGCTTACGCGCAGATTGCCGCTGTTGTCATTCTTGCCGCTTTCCAAGAGGCCGCCCAAGACGTGATACAGCCCCTGGTAGGTCCCGGTGCGTTCGATGGCGATGACATCGAGCGGCTCTTCGACGAGACAGAGCGTGTCGGTCTGGCGCTTCGGATCGGCGCAGATAGCGCAGAGCTCGCCTTCCGCGATATGGAAGCAGCGGACGCAGCTTTTCAGATGATGCAGCTCCTCGAGGCTCTCGGCGAAGCTCTGCAGTTTCTCCTCGTCCTGCTTGAAGAGGTAGAGCACGATGCGCTCGGCCATTTTCGGACCGACGGAGGGGAGGGCGGAAAAGTGTGCGATCAGGGATTGGAAGACTTTGGGGTAATGCATATTGGTTTTTTTGATGAGTTTTACAGCCAATAATCTTTCCGAGAGACACTCGCTCGTCCAGCGACGAACTCACTTCTGAAACTTTCGTGATCCGTCGAAACGACGGAACCATGCTCACGAAAGTTTCAAGCCTCTCTGAAAGATTTTGGCTGTAAATACTCTTGCGATAAAGATATTTCAGCCGTGGATTTTTTCGAGGGATTTGAAGGTGGTGGAGTTTTCGTCGAAGTACAGGGAGATCTTGCCGACCGGACCGTTACGGTGCTTGGCAACGATGATGTCGGCGATATTCTTGTTGGGGGTGTCCGGCCGTACGCGGTCTTCGCGGTAGAGGAACATCACGACGTCGGCATCCTGCTCAATGGAACCGGATTCGCGCAGGTCGGAGAGTTTCGGCACCTGATCCGGTCGGGATTCCACGGCGCGCGACAATTGCGAGAGGGCGATGACCGGGATATTCAACTCGCGGGCGAGCTGCTTCAGTCCGCGGGAGATCTCGGAGATTTCCTGGACGCGGTTGTCTCCCTTGCTGCTACGGCCTTCCATCAGTTGCAGGTAGTCGACGATGATGAGGCCGAGATTGTGCTCGGCCTGCAGGCGGCGCGCCATCGTGCGCATCTCCATTATATTCAGCGACCCTGAGTCATCGATGAAGATCGGGGCCTCGGAGAGCACTCCCATAGCGTCAGAAATGCGCTCAAAGTCGTTATTCGGCCCCTCACTCGAGAGTTTTCCGGTACGGAGCTTCCAGAGGTCGACTCCGGCCTGGGCGGCGATCATACGGTCGACGAGCTGGTCAGAGGACATTTCCAGGGAGAAGACGCCGACCGGGACTTTGGAGTGGATGCCGACCTGGCGGGCGATATCGAGGGCGAACGTCGTCTTGCCGATAGACGGGCGCGCGGCGAGGATCAGGAGATCGGATTTCTGCAAGCCGGCCAAGAGCGCATCGAGATCCGGAAAATGCGTCTGGACGCCGCGGAAGGCGTGATCGCTTTTGTGCAGCTCATCGATACGGTTGAAGGCGATCTCCAGGATGGATTTGATCGGTACGAAATCTTGCTTGATGTATTTCTGCGACACCGCGAAGACTTTCTGTTCCGCTTCGTCGAGCAGTTTCTGGACGTCTTCGGATTCGTCGTAGCCCATCTCGATGATATCGCTTGCGGCCGAGATGAGGCGGCGCAGGAGGACTTTCTTCTGGACGACTTTCGCGTAGTGGGCGACATTGGTTGCGGAGGGGACGGAGTTTACGAGCGAGGCCAGGTAGCTTGATCCGCCGACGCGTTCCAGTTGGCCTTTTTCTTCGAGCTTGTTGGCGAGCGATAGGACGTCGATTGGTTCGCGATCCTCATAGAGGGCGAGCATCGTCTCATAGATCAGGTTGTGGTCGTCCTTGTAGAAATCACCGATCTTCAAGAGGTCAGCCACCTTGATGATCGCGTCCTTGTCCAGCATCAAAGAGCCGAGTACGGACGTTTCGGCTTCGAGGTTGTGCGGAGGAACGCGGAGATGTTCGGTCTTGGATGTAGCCATAGCGGATTCTATTCTAGCACTGTTTTTCCGATACGGGAACTGGACAAAATACCGGAAATAGGGTATACTGTTCGGATACGTTCTTTACCAACCAACCATGCTTACTTGAAAGGGGCAAATCCATGAAAAAGCGGAAAAAACCAGTTTCTAGTCCACCACAACCACCCATTGATAACCCGCAGCACCGGGCAATCGCGGAGAAGATCATCACTAAGCTGAAAGAGCCACCCGATGGAGTAGATGTGCTTTTTTGTCGTCCGGAAGACGGGTTTTCTCTGGATGTGCTGACGGAGACGGAAGAGCAATGTTTCCGAGCAGCGCTCGCGGCGACATCCATTCAGGTCGTGTCATTTCCGATAAGCGATCCGAAGGGGCACTTCGCTGATTTATTCGGTAACGGAAAAAAAATCATTACTTGCTTCGAGCGTGATCATATCCGCAGAGACATGCGCACTTTTATACCAACGTCGCTCAGTGGGCCATGGCTCAAGGATGATAAAGATAAAAAGGATAAGCATAAAAAAGATAAGAATGTTCTGGTTATCTGAATCAGGTGACAACAAAAAGCCGAGTACTGAAAAGTACCCGGCTTTTAAATTTGTCTAGGATTTCTTGAGGCGATAGCTGCCGGGGACATCCTCGATCACGTAGCCATGTGTGGCGATCTCATCGCGCAATCGATCCGAGAGGGCGAAGTCTTTGGCATTGCGGGCAGCCTCGCGATCTGCGGCGAGATCAAGCACTGCTTGCGGGGCGGTTGCGGTTTCCTGCACGAGGCCGAAAAGGAAGAATATCTTTTCCCAGACGAGTGTCAGCGCTTCGCGGTCGATCGGTTCATCCGCATCGAGGAGCGTGTTGATTTTTTTCGCGAGCTCGAGCGCGATGGCGAGCGCCTCGGGCGTATTCAGGTCATCTTGCATCGCAGTCCGGAAGCGCTCCAGGAAGTCCGCTCCATTGAACGCCCCAGCTTTCGCCTGGTCATTGGTCAGCTGATCGAGGCGGGTCGTGAGACCAAACAATGTTTCCTTGTTCTTTTTTCCTTGTTCGAGGGCTTCCCAGGTGAAATTCATCTGACTACGATAATGCGCGCCGAGGAGCGCCATCCGGAAGTCCATCGGGGCGTATCCGTGCTCGATGATGTCGTCGAGGGTATAGAAATTGCCTTTGGATTTGGACATCTTCTCGCCGTTCACCAGGATATGGCGCATATGGAGGAAGTAGCGGACGAACGGCTTGCCGGTGACGCCTTCGGACTGCACGATTTCCGCCTCGTGGTGGGGGAAGATGTTGTCTTCGCCGCCGGTATGGATGTCGAGCGTGTCGCCGAGATATTCCATACTCATCGCGGAGCACTCGATATGCCAGCCGGGATAGCCTTCGCTCCAGGGCGACGGCCAATGCATCAGGTGTTCCTTGGGCGCTTTCAGCCACATCGTGAAATCCCACGGATGTTTCTTGTCAGGGTGCTCTTCGAGACGCGCGCCGACTTTGAGGTTCTCCAGCGTATTGCCGGAGAGCTTGCCGTATTCCGGGAAGGTCGTCACATCGAGGAAGACGTTGCCGTTCTTCTCATAGGCGTGGCCTGCGGCGATGAGCGCTTCGATGAGCTTGATCATCTGCGGAATATGTGCCGTGGCCCGGGGGAAATAATGCGCCGGGAGGATATTCATCTCTGCTTCCGTCTGATGGAAATAATTTTCGAAAAATTCCGCTATCTCTTGCGGGGTCTTGTGTTCGGCCCTGGCCTGTTTCTCGATCTTGTCTTCGCCGCTATCGCCCTGGGCGACATCGTCATCTGTGAGGTGCCCGACGTCGGTGATGTTCTTGATCATCCGCACTTCATAGCCGCCATCCTCGAGGACGCGGCGCAGGGTATCGGCGAACACAGAGGCGCGCAGATTGCCGATATGGGCATAGCTGTATACCGTCGGACCGCAAACATACATCCCGACCTTTCCTTTCGTCAACGATTCAAAAATTTCCTTCTGTTTCGTGAGGGTATTGTAGAGTTTGATCATATCGAGAGCGGATGCAAAATGTAAAAATAAAAATGAAAAATGACAATGTAAAATGTAAAAATAAAAAGAATTTTTTTTAAGATTCGCTCATTTTGAGCTTCTATCTGTTACTTTGCATTTTGATATTTGATTTTTCCATTTTCTAGAGCCATTTCTTGCGCCTGAAAATCGTGATGGTGACGATAGAGAGCAGGACCATCAGTCCGGCGTGGATCCAGAAAGCGTTGGGACTCTGGCCGAACGGGATCTGGGCGCTCATCGCGAGCATATTGGAGTATACCGTCATCGGGAGCAGGACCGCCGAGAAGATCGTGAGCACTTTCATCGTGAGATCGAGCTTGTTGGAGAGGAGGGAATTGTTTGTCGCTTCGAGCGCTTCGATAGTTTCCTTCTGGCTTTCGAGGAGGTTCCAGAGGCGGATGTTGGTGCCGATCAGATCCTGGAAATAGATCTTGGTTTCGAGCGGGATGAACGGGTGATCCTTCTGGATGATGGACTCGAGGATCGAGCGCTGGGGCTTCAGCGTGCGGCGGAAATTGAGGATGTCGCGCTTCAGGACCGATATCTCGAACACCATCTCCTTCTCTTTCTCCGCGAAGACCTGGGTCTCGATATAATCCAGCTTCTGATTGATGTGATTCAGGCGCGGAAAACAGGAATTGAGGAGTATCTCGATGAGGCTGTAGAGGAGGTGCGCCGGTGTGGTCTCGAGAGAGAGCCGGCGCTTGCCCTCGCTTTTTTCCAGATCCTCGAGAAACTTGGTGAGCTGATAGATGCTCTGCCGATGGCTCGTGATGAGGTGGTTGCTCGTCAGGATGATATCGAGTTCGCCCGGATACGTCGTCCGGTGTTCCACGTCGAAGAGGGGAATATGGATGGAAAGGAACAGGCAGTTGTCATACTGCACGACCTTGGGCTGATAGGTGGGCGTGACGAGCTCCTCTATCGCGAGCGGATGGATATTGAAATTCTCCTGCAGATAGGTGATATCATCGCTCCCAGGATTCTCAAAATCGATCCACGTTATCTGTTTGTGTTTGATTATTTTCATTTTTCTGCAAGCGTGAAAAACAGCTTTGGGCTGAACGCCGCCTTTTTTGTTTACTCTTCTCAGATTATAACATAAAAACATTGACAAAAACAGCAGAAAATGGACAATAGTCATATGCTTAAGCGGTTCATACTTGGCAGCATACGCCTTTACCAGAAAACCCTCTCCTTCGAGCACGGGTTCATCGGTATGCTGTTCGGAGAGCGTTTCTGCCGGTTTCATCCAACCTGCAGTATGTATACCTACGCTGCCATAGAGAAGTACGGCGTCGTGCGGGGCGGCATCCTCGGGATGAAGAGGATACTCCGCTGCCATCCGTGGAATGACGGAGGCTACGATCCCGTACCATAATGGTTTTTTGACAATTTTTTCGAGAAAGGAGAATTCGCGTGAATCGGAAAATGATGCTAGGAAGGTCTTTCGGTGGTGCTCTCGCCCTCGCGCTGAGCCGCTGTTCTTCTCTACATTTGGTTGCGGCACCTATGGATGTATCTCCGAATATACCGATGCATGTATTGGAAATTTGTGACGTGCGATCCGCATCCGATATACCCGCTGACAAAGGACGTGGGCGGAATCAAAAAAATAGATGGCAACCTCGTTTGATACGCGGCTACCTGACCCGTAGGAATGGTTTTCGCGGCAAGTGATGCACACCCGCACCTCCATTTGACAAGAACCCCAGAGAATCGCATTTCTCTCTGGTTTTTATTTTGTTTAAGCCATTTTCCCATATCTTTAGCACTCCTATTGACAGAGTGCCAATTCATTTTTATAATGCTTATATATCACTTTATGCGTGCAGTCATTGCCTATGAATAATCGCCAGAAACAAGTCCTCTCCACTATCGTCAAGCTTTACACCGAGACGGCGCTGCCGGTCGGTTCGCAGGCGCTCCTCAAATACTCCGATTTCGGCGTGAGCGCGGCGACGCTGCGGAGCGATATGGTGACGCTTGAAGAAGAGGGCTATCTCTATCAGCCGCACGTGAGCGCCGGGCGCATCCCGACGGATGCCGGGTACCGCATCTATGTGCAGGAGATGATGGGCGAAGAGACCCTCTCGCGCCGTGATCAGGAACATCTCCAGAAAGAACTCCTGATGCTTCGCGCCAAACACACGCGCCTCGGCCGAACCACTGCCAAACTCCTCTCGGCGCTCTCCGGCAATCTCGTCGTGTCCGGCCTCATCGACAAGGATGAATTCTATGACTTCGGGATGAAAGAGCTGATCGAACAGCCGGAGTTTCAGGAAATCGATGAATTGTGCCGCCTCGTGGAAACCCTCGATTCGCTGGATGAGAAGCTGGAAGGCGTGATGCTCCAGCTGAAAGACGGGGAGACGCGCATCTTCATCGGCAAGGAAAACCCCATCTCAGGCATTGACAACTGCTCGATGATCGTCGCGCCCTATCAGACGAGCGAAGGTCGGGGAGTGCTCGCCATCATCGGTCCCAAGCGGATGGAGTATGCCAAGAACAAATCCCTCATCGAGTATATGCGCAAGCTCCTCAATTCCTCTCTGATACTCCTCGTGACGGGCAACGTAATCTATCTGATCAAATAAAAATATGAAAGATATGAAAGAAA
>MFRV01000003.1 GCA_001784695.1 Candidatus Moranbacteria bacterium RIFCSPHIGHO2_01_FULL_54_31
CGCGTAGTTGGCGCGGCCCTGGGACATAGAACGCATCTCTGTGGCGTACCCGAACATCGAGGAGAGCGGCACTTCCGCATGGATTTCCTTGACCTGCGATGCTCCTTCGCCGCGCGCAGTCATCTCCTTGATCACGCCGCGCTTCGAGGAGATGTCGCCGACGATATCGCCCATAAACTGCTCCGGAGTGATGACCACCACTTTCATAATCGGCTCGAGCAGTACCGGCTTCGCCTTGCGGCAGGCTTCCTTGAAGGCGAGCGATCCGGCGATACGGAAAGCCGCTTCCGAGGAGTCGACATCGTGATACGAACCGTCGTAGACCGTCGCTTTGATATCCACCATCGGGTAACCGGCGAGCACGCCTGTCAGCATCGCTTCCTGGATACCCTTGTCGATCGGCTTGATGAATTCCTGCGGAATGGCGCCGCCCTTCACTTCATTCAAAAATTCATATCCCAGACCAGGCTCTTCCTGCGGCTCGACGCGCAGGAAGCAGTGGCCGTATTGTCCGCGTCCGCCTGACTGGCGGATATATTTCCCTTCCGCCTCGGATTTCTCGCGGATGGTCTCGCGGTAGGCGACTTGCGGACGGCCGACATTCACTTCGACTTTGAATTCGCGCTTCATCCGATCAACGAGGATATCGAGGTGCAATTCGCCCATACCGGACATGATGGTCTGCCCGGTCTCTTCATCGGTATGGACGCGGAATGTCGGATCCTCTTCCAGGAGTTTCTTCAAAGCCACGCCCATCTTCTCCTGGTCGGCCTTGGTCTTCGGCTCGATCGCGATATCGATGACCGGTTCCGGAAAAGTGATCGCCTCGAGAATCACCGGGTGCTCCAGATCGCACAGCGTATTGCCGGTCGTTGTCACCTTCATCCCGACAAGCGCGCCGATGTCCCCGGCTGTCAGTTCTTCGATTTCTTCGCGATGGTTGGCATGCATACGGAGGATGCGGCCGATACGCTCCTTCTCATTCTTCGTAGAATTGAGCACGTAGGATCCCGCCTTGACCGTTCCGGAATACACGCGGAAAAAAGTCAGCTGCCCGACAAACGGGTCGGTAGCGATCTTGAAAGCCAGGGCGGAAAACGGAGCGTCGTCTTTGGTCTCGCGCACTTCTTCGGCGCCGGTTTTCATATTGATCCCATGCACCGGAGGAATGTCGACCGGGGACGGAAGGTAATCCACCACAGCGTCGAGCATCAGCTGCACGCCCTTGTTGCGAAGCGCCGTCCCGGTAAACACCGGGTGCAAACGGACGCTGATAGTCGCCTTGCGCAGAGCCGCCTTCAATTCAGCGACGGAAATTTCCTCCCCATTCAGATACTTCTCGGTCAAAGCGTCATCCGTCTCGGAGATCTTTTCCACCATTTTTTCACGCCACTCTTTGGCCTTATCGAGATACTCGGCCGGGATTTCTCCCTCTACCACTTTTTCTCCCATCTCTCCCTCGAACGTATAGGCCTTCATCGTCATCAGGTCGATCAGGCCATAAAAATCCCCGCGCAGCCCCATCGGGTACTGGATCGCGACAGCGTGCGGAGTCAGCCGGTTCCAAATCGATGCCAGGGCATCTTCGAAAACAGCCCCCTCTTTGTCGATCTTGTTGATGAAACACATGCGCGGCACGGCGTACTTCTCCGCCTGACGCCACACGGTTTCGGATTGCGGTTCGACGCCTTCTTTGCCGTCGAACACGACCACGCCGCCATCGAGCACGCGGAGAGACCGCTCCACTTCCACCGTAAAGTCCACGTGTCCCGGCGTATCGATGATATTGATATGGTGGCCCTTCCAAAAACAGGTCGTGGCGGCCGAGGTGATCGTGATGCCGCGCTCCTGCTCCTGCTCCATCCAGTCCATCGTGGCCGCTCCTTCATGCACCTCTCCGATCTTGTGCGTGATACCGGTGTAGAACAGGATGCGCTCGGTCGTCGTCGTCTTGCCGGCGTCGATATGAGCGATGATACCGATATTGCGGTATTTATCGATAGGAGTCTTGCGAGCCATAAATAAAAAAAGGATTATGAATCAAGAATAAAGAATGGGGAATGGTTCTGCGCCGTCCCGGCGCATCATGATTCCTGATTCATGATTCTTTGCTGATTAAAGAAGTTACTATGATTCTTAAAAAGTCCCCGAAAAAGATGATGCCACTGAAAGCACCTAGGCGAAGTGCGCGAACGCCTTGTTGGCCTCGGCCATCCGGTGGGTCTCATCGCGCTTCTTCATCGCGGAACCGGCTTTGTTCGAAGCATCGAGCAGTTCGTCAGCGAGCTTCTCGGCCATCCCCTTGCCCTTGCGCTTGCGGCAGGCATCGCGGATCCAGCGCATCGCCAGCACCTGGCGGCGTTCGCCGGACACCGGTACCGGCACCTGATAGTTGGCTCCGCCGACGCGGCGGCTCTTCAGCTGGAGGAGCGGCGCTACGTTCTTGATCGCCTGTTCGAAAGTGTTCAGTCCGCCCTTCTTGGTGCGTTCGTGGATGATATCGAAAGCGTCATAGATGATCTTCTCAGCGATGCTTTTCTTGCCGTTCCACATGATCATACCGACAAAATGCCCTACCAGAGGGTTGTCATACAGCGTGTCCGGTTTCCATTCACGGGCGAATTGTCGCTTTCTTCGTGGCATAGGCTTGTAGCTTCGTCAGGTTCGTTATTTTGAAAAATGATGCAGGAGTCTGCTCTATTCTGTCGCCTTGGCTTTCTTGGTGCCGTATTTGCTGCGGCTCTGCTTGCGGTTCACGCCGGCGGCATCGAATGTCCCGCGGACGATATGATAGCGCACGCCAGGCAGATCTTTCACGCGGCCGCCGCGGATCATGACGATCGAGTGTTCCTGAAGATTATGCCCTTCGCCCGGGATATACGCCGTGACTTCCATACCGTTCGTCAGGCGCACGCGCGCGATCTTGCGGAGAGCGGAGTTCGGCTTCTTCGGCGTCGTCGTCGACACCTTGATGCACACGCCGCGCTTGAACGGGCTGTTGTGGAAGGTGTTGCGATTCTTGACGCTATTGATCGAGTAGGTCATCGCCGGGGATTTCGACTTGCTCGAGGAAGATGTGCGCGGCTTTTTGATCAGCTGATTGATGGTGGACACAGGGATGAGAGATTAAAGACGTATGAGAATATTCTTGAACAAAAGACAAACAAAAAAGCCTAGGGCTTTTCGTACTGTCCATACTATCGAAAAGCCGCATTCTTGTCAACACCGGCCGCTCTTCCCCTGCCGCCGCTCAGGGCGCTCACCTCGTGAAATGTCGCTATATGCGACTGATGATCTATACATCGTATTTCACAGAGTAAACCGCAAAAACAGGCTCAGGACGAAATTGATGAAGATGCTGATCGGGGCGGAAAAAAAGAAAATCACGAAAATCAGCAGGAAGAGCCCGTATTGTTCGAGCAGGAACACGGTGCGTTCGCGAAGCGGCACGAGCGCGTAGAGGAGCTTCGAACCGTCGAGCGGCGGCACCGGCAGCAGATTGAAGCAGGCCAGCACCACGTTCCAGAAAATCACCAGAAGGAGCAATCCGAACAGGATGCTCGCGAGCGATCCGGACAAGGCCTGGGACAGCAGGCCGAAACGGTCGAGAAAGTCCCCGCGGCCCCCGATGACGCCGATGAAGCGCTCCAGAATATCCATTTTGATCGCGAGCGTCAGCGGCAGCATCTTGGCGAAGAGCGCCGCCAGCGCCGCCAGCAGAAGATTCGATCCCGGTCCGGCGAGCGCCACCCAGGTCGGTCCCCATTTCTGGTTGCGCAGATTGTAGGGATTGTACGGCACCGGTTTCGCCCACCCGAACGCAAAGCCGGTACTAATGACCAAAAGAATCGGCAGAATGACCGACCCGAAAGGGTCGATGTGCTTGAGCGGATTGAGATTCAGGCGATCGGCGTATTTGGCCGTCAGATCCCCGAGCCACAAAGCCACCACGCCGTGCGCCACCTCGTGGATCATCACCGAGTAAATGAGCGTCAACAGATAGAATCCGACGAGCACGATTTCATTGGCCATATTTGAAGAGTGAATTACGAATCAGGAATTATGAATCACGAATGGGAAAAAATACACATACATCTAAAAAAGATACTTGTTTTTCAAAAGTATTTTTCTTTGCCTTTAGCCCAGGCTCGGTAACGCTGTGCGATGAAAGCGGAGCAAGAAAGATCGTATCGCGGTTCAGCTTGTCTGAACTCGCGCTGCGCGAGAGCGAGACGACTTTCTCTCCGCTGAGTCATACAGCGTTCGAGGCGGGATACGGAAAAGAAAAATACTTTTGAAAAAACTACCTGTCGTTCAGGAACACTAGCAGCTGCCTTGCCAAAGCGGCAAGGGTATGATACTCTCATTTCTGTAACTGTTCAACAGCAATCGTATGAGCCGCATGTGCCAACTCACCGGACGGGGAACCCAGACCGGCAACAAAATCAGCCATTCCAAACGGGCCTCGCGCCGCACGTTCGCTATCAATCTCCAGACGAAGCGCATCGGCGGTATGAAGCTGCGCGTTTCGACCCGCGCGCTCCGCACCCTGGCCAAGGCGGCCTAGCCATCGCGCGGATTTCCTGCGCAGCATAAAACCCTCCATTCGGAGGGTTTCTTTTTTTCTGCATCTTGTCGGGGCGCGGAGAATCGAACTCCGGCTACAAGACCCCCAGCCTTGCGTACTACCATTATACAACGCCCCGATACAACAACCGACAATTCTACGAAAATCGTAGATCTTCTAAAATTCCCGTGAAGGCAAAATCATTTGCTTTCACCCCCATGCGCACGCCTGCCCGCCCGTAGCTTTAGCGAAGGAGGGTACTACCGATATACTACAGCCCGGAAACTTCACTTTGAAACAGAATTGAGCGTAACAGAATTTCAGCCAATTGAAAAGGAGTGGCCACATTTGTGACTCACTCCTTCGACGAGCTGTTCGCTAACGGTGTGTTGTCAATGTTCCTTTCTTTTGCGCTGGTTTTTCCCCTCGCTCATACTCTGTTCGTGCGGGAGCGATGGACAAGTTTTAGTGGTTCTTGATTTGTCACATCCAAGTGTCCCGTAACGGATGGGGCATGCCGGAGTGCCCCCAACGCAAGATGCTGGTTTATGCTGCTGTTTCGCGGCCAACAGCCCCTGCCGTAATGCGATTTTACTCATCTGCTTTCCCCTGATCTGGTTCAAAAAACAAAAAAGTGGCTTGATAACCACTTTTTCATTATACACCTTTTGAGCTTTTTTGTCAATAAGAGGCGATTATTCCAGGATGCCGTCTAGGTTCACATCATAGAGGATCTGCTCCTGGACCAAGCGGTAATTGATCAGCTCCCCTTTCTCGAACCAGATCGGGATCTCGCGCTCCGCTTCTTCCGGACTGTCCGAGCAGTGTACCAGATTGCGCACCGCGCGATCATCCAGGCTCGACAGCGCATAAGAGTCTACTGTGAAATCGCCGCGCAATGTGCCGACGTCCGAGGTAGTCGGTTCCGTCCCGCCGACGATTTTCTTCACGATCGCCACGGACTGGTTGCCTTCGATGACCATCGCCAGTACTGGACCGGAAGTGAAGAAATCGACGTTCGCCCGGATGATATCCTTGCCGTATTCGAGCGGCTCCTTGTCGATCGGCACACCGTGTTCCGTCCGATCCGCGATGATGCGGGCGCCCTTTTTCAGGAACCATTCTTCATCCTTGTTGTAATGCGCCCAGCACTGCTCCGCCTTGGGAACGATGAGCTTCATCGCGATGAACTTGAGCCCTGTCTGTTCGAAACGGGTGATAATAGCGCCGATCAAGGCGCGCTGTATGCCATCCGGCTTGATCATAACTAAGACGCGTTCTTTTTTCGGGTGTACAGCCATAACTTTTCTCTACCAAGTCAATTATTCTACTGAGAACAAGTATAACACAAGAAAAGCGGAATAGCAAGCCCCGTTACATATCCTCGGCGGACTGTTCCTCAGGGAATGATGTAAGACGAAGTCGCCTACCGGCTTTTACCAGCTATTGCATCAAGTTTTTTACAAAGATACGCGACTGGGGCAAGTCGGCACTTCCTACTCTGCAAAAACGCAGCGTCCCAGCGCCGCGGTACAGAGGTAGCGTATGTCCCCGCCCGTATCCGTCCGCCGTATCAGCGTATGGTGCTCTTCCAGGCGCCGCAGCACATCCGGGTTCGGGTGCCCATAGCTATTCTTGCCGACCGAAATCACCGCTTCGCGCGGCTGCAATCGGTCGAGAAAGGCATCGCTCGTCGAATACCGGGAGCCGTGATGCGCGACCTTCAGGATATCGGCGGGACGGATGTCCGGCAACACGGTCTCTTCGGCCGGCAGATCGCCGGTCAAGAGTATGCTGGTCGCCCCGTAGGTGAAACGCGCGACGATGCTCCCTGCATTGGTTTCTTTCATCTCCTCGGGCAAGGGTGTCAGAGGATATTCGATGTCCAATTCTCCTCCCTCGGGGAATCGCACGCTACCGCCGCGAAATATGCGGAGCGGCGAGAGAGCGTTCCGAGAGAGCGCGGCCTCCAGGAGTTTGAATGTCTCCGTATCGCTCTCGGCGCCTGTAGAGAGGAACGTCTCCACGCGATAGGCGGAGAGGAGCGAGACGAAGCCGCCGATATGATCCGCGTCCGGATGCGTCGCGATCACCGTTTCGATCGTCCGATCCCAGAAAGGCATATGCCGCCCCACGCGCGCCAGAAGTTCCCTCCCGGTGCGTCCGCCATCGATGAGCAGCTGATTCGAACCCTGGGAAATGAAGATGGCATCGCCCTCCCCGACATTCAGGAACACCACCTCGGTCGCCGCCCGGTAGTCGCGCAGCCAAAAGATCGCGGCGGCGCCGAGCGCCGAGAGACCGAGCAGGAGCAGGAGGCTAAGATATATCTTTTGTTTTGAGCTGAACATAGCGCCGGTGAAAATGATTTCTCGTCATCACGATACCAGAGAAGAGGAGAGCGTACCAGAGGATCAGCGCCGGTACGCCGATCGAAAGCTCTACCGTCGCGCCCGGAAACACGCTCACCTGTTCTGCGACGAAGGTGATGCTCCGCAAGAAAAGATACGCGACACCGGCTGGCAAGAGATGCAGCCCCGGCCAGATGACGAACGCAAGCGCAGAGATGAAGGCGGTACCCATCGCATATGGCACGAGCGGCAGCAAGAGTATGTTCGCCAAGAGCGCATAGGGGGAGAAGATATGGAACTGATAAATGAGGAGCGGCACGACGAACAATTCTACCGCAAGCGTCAGGAGCGCTATCTCGACGAAACTCTTCCCGAAAAATTCCTTTGACAAGAGTCTTGCCATATACGGCGCCGCGGCGATGATGCCAAGCGTCGCGAGAAACGAGAGCTGGAAACCGATATCATAACGCAAGAGAAGCGGCTGAAAGAAAAGCATCCCGGTCGCTGCGAACAAGAGCAGATTGACTGACCGTGACAACCGGCCGGAGAAAAGCGCGGCAAAAGCGCACAGTCCCATAATCCCCGCCCGGGCCGCGGATGCCGGAGCGCCGACCAGGATGATGAAGAGGATGATACCTCCGGCCGCGAACCAGAGCGCCTGCCTGCGCCACAACCCGATGCCGATCCCGGCAAGCACGAGCCCCTGAGCGATCAGGGCGATATTGTACCCGGAAATAGCGACGATGTGCGACAGTCCGGCGCTTATGAATGACTGCTGGAGCGTCTCCGGCAGACGATCGCTGCCGCCGATAATCAAGCCCGCCGCCAATCCGGCTTCCGGTTGCGGCAGGCTTCTGCCAAGCGCGGTTTCGAAAGCGCGTTTCGGCACAAAGAACAGCCGGCTGATGCGCGCCTGCGTATCTTCCGGCAACACTTCCACCTGCGATGCCTGACGGCATACATAGCCGATATCGTCCTTGGCAAGAAACATCCGATAATCGAACGCCGGGTCGAAATTTTTCGGCGCTTCCAAGGCGCAAGACAGCGAGACGCGCGCGCCGAACGCAAGCGGCGCGATGCGCGGCGCCTGCCAGAGGATTTTTTCCTGCGGACACCTATCGCTTGCGCAGGACAGCATCTTCACGATGACTTCCTGGTAACGTTCCTTGTCCTCGGGATCATTCACGACGCGCGCGACGCCGGTTACTTCTCCCTCTCCCTTGCTGATACGCTCCGCCTGAAAACGTGCGAGCGTATCGGTTGCGCCCCAGACGCCGAGCATGAACGCGGCCAATGGCACGGCGCCGATGAAAAGGTTTTTGCGCGGAAAGACGGTAGCGACCGCCGCAAGCAGGGCCGCCATCCCCCACGCAAGCCACTCCGGCGGCATAAAAAAAGAGCCCGCAAAGACTCCTCCGATATACCCGAGACACACCAAAAGAAAAACCTGATCCTTCCTCAACATAATCTATCTTCTCTTTGCCCCATCCTCTATTCTTTTTTCTTCCCGTGGTTGCCGTCGAACATTTCTGACTCGCTCTGCCGAACAGGGAGCTGTCCTGTCGAAACCATCCGTCACGCTCGACTGTTACCGGCTCGCTCATCAGAAATGTTACCGCCGTCTACCAAAGAAGAAAAAAGGATAGTAGGAGTGGCAAAACTACAATATTTCGATAATCTTTTTCCGACTGGTCGCGCCAGAAACGATCGTGATGAGGCTCGGCGCGACAGAGAAATATTTCGCAAGCAGCTTGATGAGCTTCTGGTTCGCCTGATTCTCAGCCGGAATCGCCGTCACGTGTGCGCGATAGGCAGTCTCTCCGATTTTTTCCACGGCATTTTTCCCCGCCCGCGGAATGATGGTCACAGAAATTTTTGACATAAAAAAATATAGTCTGATTCTAAGCCTCTCCTTCCTTATAAAACAAGTCTCCACCCGAAAGAATTTTTTGACGGTTGCTTCACGTTGTTTGAAGAAGGTCTCTCGGCTCGAAAAAAGAGCTGTGTCCCGCCGTTGATTGGGGGCGACTTTTTTCGTAAGCCGAGAGGCCTGATGAGTGGTGAAGCAGAGTCAAAAGATTACTTTTGGGCGGAGATTATCCTCTCAATCAGACAACCTACTCCAACGTCTCCAGAGCCTTCCGGAAACTCTTGGCGCTGCCGAAAGATTTGTAGACGCTCGCGAAACGGATATAGGCGACATCATCGGCCTCTTTCAATTTCTCCATCACCAGACTGCCGATCTCGCGGCTACCGATCTCGTTCATATGTTTCTCATGCAAGGCATATTCTATCTCTCCTAAGATCCGCTCGATCTTTTCCTCGGCCGCCGGACGTTTCTCGAAAGCGCGCCGCAGTCCCTTCTCGATCTTGCTGCGATCATAGTCTTCCTTGCGGCCATCCTTTTTCACCACGAGCAGATGGAAAATCTCCACTTCTTCATAGGTGCTGAAGCGGGCGTGACACTTCTCGCACTCGCGGCGGCGGCGGATCGCCCGCCCCTCCTGCGTATCGCGCGAGTCGATGACTTTGGTATCCGGATGATTGCAGAACGGGCAATGCATAAGGAAGATAATGGATAAGTGATAAATGACGAGAGATCAGGAATAAGAGATAGCGGATAAGCTATTTCTTCATCGTGCATCACTTACCCGCTTCGCCGGAGCTAGAGCGAGGCGAGTCTTGCATCTCATACTTACAGTATACACCGCTCTTGTTTTCCGTAAAAGTAAAACGCCTCTTCTCGAGGCGCGATACTCTCTTCTCAAAACTATTTTTTCATCTTGCGGCGGATGAAAGCGGGAATCTCGAGATCCTCGTCCGCTTCGACAAGCTCTTTGGATTCGCTCCTCGGGGCGATGCCGCGCGGCTGGATCTTCTCATCGATGATCATCACCGGCTGCTCGATCTTGCGGCTGGGAAATTGCAGCGCCTCTTCCGGCATTTCTTCCTCTTGTTCCGCTTCTTCTGCTGCAGAGGTAAAGCGCGGCTTGGACGAAGAAACCGTCCTATTGGTGATCAGTCCCAGCGCGGGCTCTTTGACGCGGGCGATGTCGAATCCGGTGGCTACCACGGTAATCTGGATCTCGCCTTTGCGGATCTGGTCATCGGTCACGGCACCGAAGATAACCTTGGCATTCGGATCGATATTCTCGGTGATGATGCTGGCAGCTTCGTTGATCTCGAGCATCGTAAGGTCGCTCGAACCGGAGATATTGAACAACACGCCCTTGGCACCGTCGATAGACAGTTCGAGGAGCGGGCTGTTGATAGCGGCCTTGGCAGCCTCCACGGCGCGATTATCACCGGATGCGATGCCGATACCCATGAGCGCGCTGCCGCTGTCTTCCATGATGGCCCGCACATCGGCGAAGTCGACGTTCACGATACCGGGCTTGGTGATCAGATCGGAGATGCCCTGCACGCCCTGGCGGAGCACGTCGTCGACGATACGGAAGGCGTTCACGAGCGTCGTCTTGCGGTCGATGATCGAGAGCAGCTTATCGTTCGGTATGGTGATGAGCGTATCGACGCGATCCCGCAAATTCTCGAGGGCTTCATCGGCAATGGCGCGCCGCTGGGACCCCTCGAATGCGAACGGCTTGGTCACGACACCGACTGTCAATGCACCGAGTTCCTTGGCCGTCTCGGCCACGATCGGCGCAGCGCCGGATCCGGTTCCGCCGCCCAGCCCGCATGTGACGAACACCATATCGGCACCCTTGAGCACCTCTTGGATCTCATCACGGTTCTCTTCCGCGGCCTGCCGACCGATTTCCGGATTCATACCGGCACCGAGTCCCTTGGTCAGATTTTTCCCGATGTGGATCTTTTCTTGCGCCTTGGAATTATGCAGTGCCTGAGCATCCGTATTGATAGCCACAAACTCGACACCCTTGATTTTGGCATCGATCATGCGCGTAATGCCGTTGCCGCCGGAACCGCCTACGCCAACGACTTTAATCTTCGCAAAAGTCTCGATATCGGGTTTGATCTCCGCCATATGTATCCCCTTTAAAAAGGTTGGTTAAGTAATTGATGCCTGTCATACTCTGCTGCACCGCTCTTCTGAAATCCCGCCCGGCAACATCCGTTTCTTGAAGTTTCACTCTATCACAACGCGAGAAAAGGTGTCAAGGCAGCGAAAAAACCTGGGAAAACACGGTTTTCCAGGGAAACGCCTTTGTATATTTCTCTTTATTTTCTGCTACGGACGAACTCCCCTGAGTCACTGTGCATTACGGGAGAAACTGTTTCGACCAACGCCTGATGCTATTCATCATATCATGTATGCCGGCTGGCACAATACCGAGCATCTTGCCCGGAGCGAACGAATGCTTGTGCGACTGATTCGCCTGCGCCAGAAGCAACAGCCCGACAGCCGTCGCGAACTGCGGCGTATCCACCTGGTCCAAGATGCCGCCCAGCGGTTTCGGGTATCCGATCTGCACCGGCAGCCGGAGCACCCGCTTTGTCAGATCGACAGCGCCCGGCAAAAGCGCTCCTCCTCCGGAAAGTACCGCCCCGCCAGGAAGCAGTTCCTCGCGACCGATATTTTTCAACTCGGAATTTATGAAATGCATGATCTCTTCGAAGCGCGCTTCGATGATTTCCGCTATGTGTCTCCGCGATACCAAGGCGTCTTCCTGCGAATCGAAAATACTCAGATCAACATCTTCTTTCTTCCCGATTTCATCGGGGGTGGCGCTGCCGTATTGCAGCTTCACCGCCTCTGCCACCTCAATCGATGTGCGCAGACCGATAGCCAGATCGTTGGTGATATGACCGCTCCCTACCGGCAAAACGGACAGATGCAACAGATCGCCATCTTCGAACACTACCATGGAAGTCGTACTGCCGCCGATATTGATAAGCACCGTACCGAGCTCTTTCTGCTTGGTACTGAGGACCGCTTCGGCTGACGCGATCGGTTCCACGACGAAACTCTCGACGCTCGTACCGGCTTGCTCGAGGCTGCGGGAAATATTCTTCAGATGCGATGTGCTGCTGCTGATCACCAGCGCATTCATCTCAAGACGCACTCCATGCATACCGAGAGGATCCTTGATATTTTTCTGATCATCGAGGCGATAGTCTTTGGGAATGACATGGATAATCTCCCGGTTGAGCGGCATCGTCAGCCGCGCCTGCACTTCTTCCAAGACGCGCGCGATATCGTCCTCCGATACCTCGCCATCGGCGCGCCCCACGGCGATCACGCCCAAAGCATTCTGGCAGGCGATCTCCGCACCGCTCACGCTCACGGCCACATTGTCTGCCGGGTGCCCGGCCATACGCTCAGCCTGCTCCAAGGCGCTGTTGCATGCCTTGGCGACGCTGTCCGTATCGACGACCACGCCGCGGCGCATGCCGAAAGAAGGCGTCGTCCCCACGCCGACGACGCGCAACGGCTCTTCAAAAGAAATTTCCTGAGCGATCACTGCCCGAATCTCCGCAGAACCGATATCCAAACCGACATAATAATGGCCTCGTGACATACGAACGATATCATTCAAAATTGAAAAATGCCCCTCCTATGAAAAACAGAGCTTCTTGCCCTGTATTATACCCCGAGAAGCGCCAGACGCCAAGGGAAAGTCGATTAGGATTTCACGAATGCCATCAGATACGGGGAAAAAATGGCGATACCGATAGCCACGGCCGAAAGCGAAGCGAGCAGTACCGCACCCGCCATCACGTCTTTGATCACCCGCGCATACGGATGCACGCGCGGCTTCAAGATATCCATCACGCGCTCGAGCGCGGTATTGGCCAGTTCCAGAGTCAGCACCCAGACGACAGACAGGATGATCAAAGAACGCTCCATACTCGACAGAGGGAAGAAAAGCATCAGGATGACCGCGAGCAGCCCCGCTACGATCTCGATCTGAAAGTTCTTTTCGTTACGTATCGTAAAGAGAATGCCTTTCACCGCATACGTGAAGCTTCTGATCAATCGGCGCATAGTGACAATCATTAGATGTATTATGGAGGCTGTGCTACTGATCGCTGAAAGCATCGGTCACTCGATCCTGGATCTCGAACATCTCTTCCTCATGATCGAAACCGACCAGATGGAGTACGCCGTGAGAAAATATATACGTCATCTCGCGCTGGAATGTCACCTCGTCTTCGGCAGCGGCTTGCGCGATGAACGCCGGGCAGAAAAAAATGTCTCCGAGGAAAATATCCTGTTCGGCTACCCGCGCCAATGCCTCCCTGTCGGCATATTCGCCGAAAGACAGCACATCGGTCACCGCATCCTTATCACGATATGTCCGGTTCAGCTCCCGGATCCTCTCTCCGGTCACGGCGATGACGTTGAGACTGACTTCTTTGCCATGCAAGAAGGGGAATCGGCATTCTTCGAGCGTCCGCGAAGCTACCTCATTGAAAAACGCTTCTTCGAACGGCACTTCTGTCTCAGCGGTGTAATCGAGGGTCACATGCATACGCTACGTAAGCAGAGCATCCACCATCCTGCGCACATCGTCGCCTGCCGCACGGCCAGCCACCTTTTTCATCACCGCTCCCATCGCCTGCCCCATCTGAGCTTTGGTGGTAATGCCGCTCTCCAGAAGCGCTGCCTGTACCAGGGCTCGCAATTCTTCTTCCGGCATAGCCTGCGGCAGATATTCTGATAGGAGCACCAGTTCCGCGGCTTCTTTCTCAGCGAGATCCGCCCGATTGCCGGCCCGGTACTGCTCGATGCTATCTTTGCGCTGTTTCGTCAGCCGGCGGATCACGTCTTCCACCTCGCTATCGGACAATTCCGCCGGAGCTTTCCGCTTCTCGATAGCCGTATTCTTGATAGCGCTTGAGAGCAGACGGATCGTATCGCGACGGAGCGCGTCCCCTGACTTCATCGCCTCTTTCAGATGCGTCCCAATCGTCTCGTACAGACTCATACTCTTTCCCTTAACTGTTTATCCCCTCTATCATACCAAACTCCCTATCAAAAAACCACCCCGCGTATGCCATGGGGTGGTTTTTTCTGAAAGGAGGTTACATCTTCTTCTTGATGTCGCGGAGCGCGTCTTCATCGAACTTGCCCAGTTTTTTCAGGCGATTGATCTCTTTGCGGATCTTCACTTTGTAAAGGGCTTCTGAACGGCGCTTGTCGCGGCTCTGCTCTTCTACGCGGAAGCGCTGCTTGCGCACCTGTCGCAAGACACCGCTCTGCTGCACGCGGCGCGAAAAACGCCGAATGAGGCTTTCAGCGGTTTCTTTCTCTTTTTTCCGTACTTGAATCATACAAACGACCTCCTTTCCTAATTTCCATTATGGAAAAACAAATAATAACGGGTATTAAACCCCAGGGCAAGCCCTGGGTTCAATCCCTCCGCGGCAAGCCGCGGGGTATTGACCCGATTTTACCGGCACTCCGCTCGGAAGCGAAAGTGAACTTTCGCTTCGCTCGCTCCGTTTGGTAATGAGCGCTCGTGGAGCCTTCTCTGGGGTTTATCCTGTGTAATCCGGCTTGCCGGTCCGCCTATGGCGGAATTACACAGGATGAATATTCTCCGTCAATCGGGCGCCTCCGATGAGGTGGAGGTGGAGATGCGGCACTTCCTGGCCGCCGTCCCTCCCGACCCGGATCAGCAGCTTATACCCTTTCTCGGAAATATTCAAGTCTCGGGCGATGCCCTGCGCGACGAGGAACATTTTCCCGACAAGCGGCCCATCCGCCGCTTCCAATGACGCGACGCTTGCGATCGGCTTCTTGGGAATGATCAGGATATGCACGGGAGCCAGAGGATGGATATCGCGAAAGGCGAGAATGTCATCGTCTTCATAGACGATATCGGCCGGAATCTCCTTGCGGATGATCTTGAGAAAAATATTGTCTCCCATACGGAATGTTACCCTTGCAAGACTTGATTGGTTTTGAGGATCTTTTTCACCGCATCCACCAGCCTCTCATAGGTGACGGTCTCCTGCGTTCCGGAGACCATGTCCTTGACGATAGCGGTCTCATCGAGCGCTTCTTTCTGTCCGACGATGATCGTCACTTCCACTCCCAGACGATTGGCGACACGCAACTGCGACTTCAGGCTGCCGCGACCGAAACTTTCTGCAATGAGAATACCATTTTTTTCCAACTCTGAGAACAAGCGCAGGCTTTTTTTCTTGGCCATATCGCCGAGCTGCGCCAGAAACACGCGCGCCTTCGGTTCCTGATAGGGCTTGACCTGAGTGCGCTTCATCTCGAGCACGATGCGATCCAGCCCCAACCCGAACCCGATGGCCGGGGTCGCCTCGCCGCCTAGGCTCTGAATCAGCCCGTCATAGCGTCCGCCGCCGCCCAAGGAATATTTCTTCCCTTCCTTGTCGCTCGACCAGATCTCGAAGACGGTCTTGGTATAATAATCCAGCCCGCGCACCAGACGCGTATTGATCGTATAGGGCAGTTCGAGCTCATCTAAGTATTCGAGCAGGCGCTTGAAATGATCGCGTGATTCCTGATCGAGGTAATCAAGCGACTGCGGCGCATGGACGGTCAATTGGATGCATTTGTCTTCCTTGCAGTCCAGGACGCGCATCGGACTGGTCGCAAGACGATCGCGGCAGTGCTGACACAGCTTGTTTTTCTGCGCTTCCAGATAGCGGATCAGCGCTTTCTCGTATTCGCGCCGCGATTCCGGCATACCGATGCTATTGATCTGGAATTCGATATTTTTCAGTCCCAGCTGCGAGACGACGCGATAGGCGAGCTGGATGGTCTGCGCGTCGAGAATCGGGTCGCTTTCTCCGAACATATCGAAGTTCCCCTGCCAGAATTCGCGATAGCGTCCTTCCTGCGGACGATCATAGCGATACACCGGACCGATAGAAAACAGCTTCACCGGTTTCGGCAGGATGCCCATGCCATGCTGGATGAAGGCGCGCGCGATACCAGCGGTGAACTCTGGGCGGAGCGCCACCTTGTCGCCGCCGCGCGTGACGAACGAGTACATCTCTTTTTCGACGATATCAGTCTCCGTCCCGATGGAACGCGTGAACAGATGGGCGTATTCCACGATCGGCGTATCGATGCGCTGAAAGCCGTATTCCTGCGCCGCATGCGTGAGCGCCTTGCGCACCCGCTCCCAGTACGGCTGATCATCAGGCAGAATATCGCGCATACCACGGAGCGCCTGCAGCAGCATTTCCTCCTGACTCACGTTCTGCACAGACGTCTTCTTCGGTGCCGCCGATTTTCTCGACGCCGTTTTGGCAGCGGGCATTTTCTTTACCTGCGATTTCTGTCCGCGCGCCGAGACCTTGCGGACGGCAGCTTTCTTCTGTGGCATAGCTGTTCGTTTAAAAACTTACTGTCGGGCTGACGGAAAGAGTCAATAGACCGAAAAACGCTCTACCGGCCAAGCGCGCATCAGCACGCGACCAATAATCCTGTCTTTCTTGATCGGTCCGATGGAGCGCGAATCGTAGCTGAACATCCGATTGTCGCCCATCATGAAATACCCGTCCTCGCCCACGATCGTCCGCGGCATATCCTGAGTCAGGATCCTCGTACTGAGATAGCTGCTCTCGTCCAAGACGAATCCCTCCGGATGAATCGTATTGTAAATGATCACCTTACCGTGACGGATCTCCACCGCTTCTCCCGGCAGACCGATGACACGCTTGATGAAAAACTGTTCCGGATTCTTGGGATAGCGGAACACGACCACATCCTGACGCTCGATCGTTTTGAAGGTGTTCGCCGTGAACTGAAGCGTATCTGTCAAAGCGAGCTTCGTCTCTTTGTACCCGAATTCGCTGATGACCAGATACTGCCCATCCTCGAAATTCGGCTCCATACTCGATCCCTGAACGAAAAACGGCTGGAACAAAAAGACGCGAACCGGTATAATAACGACTACGGCCAAGAGGAATACCTTGGCCATTTCCAACAGCAAACCGCCGATGCCGAGATATTCGACTTCTGCCTCCTGCGATGCATCTGGCGTATGCTTCAGATGTTCTGTCATAAAGCGGTCTATATGTCATCTCTCTCGCCGCTGTCTCAGGCGAAGATGATTCTAAAAAGCGAAAAACATTGATATTCTAACAGACTTTTGATGCTCTAGCAAGAGTAAAAGACCCCTCTTTACAAGCAAAAAATCGGATTCCCTATGGATAGCCTGCATAAATCACCGCCCCAGAGACCGCCCGCTCCTGCCGAACCGCAAGCGGGATATCCCGCGTATCCGTATCTTCCCCCAGAGACGGCGCCTGATGCTGTCACTCCGGCGCCGCAAGGATCGCCCCGGCGCCTGCAGAGTATCATCCTTGGCATCTGCGGCATCGCGCTTTTCTTGCTCATAGCGGCGGTCGGTTTCTTTCTCTATAAGGGCCTGTCGGCAGGTCGCAGCATCCAATTGGACAATATCCGGTCGACATCGTTTTTCGCCGATATGAAGCACCTCGCGACCTCGCTCATCCAAGACAAGAAACGTTTCTTACGCGGCGAAAAGGAAGGCCGCATCAATATCCTCCTCCTCGGCCGGGCCGGCGAACGCTATCCTGGCAGGAACCTGACGGACACGGTCATGGTGATGAGTATCGATACGCAGAGCAGAAAGATCGCTCTCCTCTCCCTGCCGCGCGACTTGTATGCGCCGGTTCCCGATACCGTTTTCTCTACCAAGCTGAATTCTCTCTATCAGTACGGCCTGAGCAACCAGGTCGGCATCGATCCGCTCCGCGCGTCCGTGGAAACGATCACCGGACAGAAGATAGACTATTTTTTCATTCTCGATTTCGACGGGTTCGAGAAAGCCATCGATGCGCTCGGCGGCATTTCGGTCGATGTACCGCGCGATTTCTACGACGCGCGCTACCCGGGAAAAAATTACAGCTATGAGACCTTCGAGATCAAGAAAGGCTGGCACGCGCTCGACGGCGCCACCGCCCTCAAGTATGTCCGCGAGCGGCACAATGATCCCGAGGGAGATTTCGGCCGCGCCAAACGCCAGCAGCAGGTGATCCAATCCATCAAAGACAAGGCATTCTCTCTCGGGACGTTTCTCAATATTTTCGCTGTCAACGATCTGTTCGATGCGCTCGGCGAAAGCGTGAAAACCGATATGTCGCTTGATGCTATGGAAGGATTCCTGCGGCTCGCCAAAACGCTGGATACCGAAAACATCACGTCCATCGTCATCGATGCCTGGCAGAAAGAAAGCTTGCTCCGTGTGTCTCATATCCAGGTCGGGCCCATCGCCGCCTTCATCCTCGTGCCCCGCACCGGAAACTGGAATGAGATCCGGGATGTGAGCGAAAATATTTTCCGCCTCGATGAGCTGAAAGCGCGGCATAACCGGATCGCTTCGGAACAATCGACCCTGACCATCATAGCTCTGCCGGCAGATGCTCTTGTCGCCCAGAAAATGAAGCGCCTGGCGATCGAAGAAATGGAATTCTCGGCCGTTTCCCTCATACCGCTCAGTGTTTTGGAAAATCGGCCGGAAAAGAGTATGCTGGTAGACAGAAGCAGCCTAGAGAAGCCATTCAGTCTGGATGAACTGCTGAAAAAATTCGCCTTGACGAAAGCAGACAGGCTTGCTGTGCCGCTCCCCGCTGCTGATACATCTGATTTCGTCATTGTTATCGGTGCCGATCTGGCAGACACGCTGTCATTCGATGAAGACACATCCGGCATCATCCCGGATGACAGCGCTTTCCCGGAAGCATTGCCGCCTCAGCCGCGTTCGGGAAAGAAGTAGGTGGATAGGAATCACGAATGATGAATGAAGAATTAAGGCCGAGTAGTTTTCTTTCTTATCATAATTCCCTATTCCTGATTCATGATTCTTTTACATAAAAACCACACATAGAAAGTGACTATCCAAACATTCACCTATATACATTGATATGAAATTAATAGTTGGTTTGGGCAATCCTGGAAAAGATTATGCGGGCACCCGCCACAATGCGGGCTTTTTATGCGTCGATTTCTTGCGGCAGACATTCGGCTTCGAAGATTTCGCGCCGGATACTACAATGTCAGCGGAAATAGCGAGCGGCACGATCGGCACCGAAAAAGTGCTCTTCGTGAAACCGGCAACCTTCATGAATGATTCCGGCGGTGCGGTGCGGGCGCTCCTGCGCTTCTATAAGCTTACGCCAGAGGATATCGCCGTCATCCACGATGACCTGGATATCGCCCCGGGAACATACAAAACGACGCTCTCCTCGCGTGCTGCCGGCCATAACGGCGTCCAGAGCATCATCGATGCCATCGGAACGCAAGATGTCTTCCGTGTCCGCCTCGGCATCGGCCGCCCCACCGAGGTAGCGGGCGTCTGCATGCCAGCACATGATTTCGTTCTCCAGAACTTCTCTCCCGAAGAGCTCTCCACACTGGCAACGCTCTTCCCGAAAGTAAAAAGCGAGATTCTCAGATGGCTCACGGGACACTCGTAAAGTAGAGACGAAACCAGAAAAAAAACCGGCCCATCGACCGGTTTTTCGTTGCGAGAAAAACAAATTTACTTTTTCTCTTTCTTTTCTTCAGGCACCTTTTTGTCAGAAGCGGCGGCAGCGCCCTCTTCGGCAGAAGCTTCCTCTTTGACTACTCCCTCTACTTTGGTCACATCGGCCTCGACTTTCTCATCCAGAGCGGCCATTTCAGCTTCGGTACGCGGCGCTTCCACAAGCGCGATCGTCGTATCCGCTTCAGCCAGCACGGTAACACCGGCCGGAATCTGCAGATCCTTGATCTGGATATGGTCATCGAACGTTTTCAGAGAAGAAAGATCGATGATGAGAGCGTGCGGCAGGTCTTTCGGCAGACAGCTGACCAACACTTCTTCCACCGGCTTCAAGAGAATGCCGCCCAACTCGCGCACGGCGGGCGCTTCGCCGACGAATTCGAGCGGGATATGGGCTTCCAGTTTCTCGTCCATACGCACCTGGAACAGATCGATGTGAGAAAAACGGCTGGTGAGCGGATCGAGCTGCACGTCCTGCACGATGACGTTCACGGCCTTGCCCTTTTCCGGAGCGACCTCGATGATGCTGCTTTCGCCGGCCTTGGCATACAGTTTGGCAAAATTCACATACTGCACCCAAAACATCTGAGGATCCGTATCATGACCGTACATCACAGCCGGAATCGAGCCTTGCTTGCGCATCGTATCGAGATTTTTCCCGGCCTTTTCGCGCATCTTCACTTGCAATGTAAACTCTGCCATATGCTGTTCTTATCCTTGGTTTAATCTAAAAATCATATCAATGCTTCGATGCCGCCCGTATACTGCTTCAAAAACTGATGCGCTTCGATCACCTGGTCCGATGAAATCGCTTCGCCAGAGAATACCCGGCGCGCCTCGCTCTGTTTCAGGTCGGTCAGTACGCCGAGACTGACGACTCCGAATTGTCCCATCGAGACGAACACCATCGACGATGCCCCGCAATCCGAACAGGAGAGATGTAGCGTCGTACGCTTGTCATCCTCATCGAGCACCAGCATCAACGCTTTCCGGTATTTCTTATTGCACACCGGGCAGCGGATGACAGCCTGCAGATTATCGAGCGGCATTTTCATAGAACCAGTATACCCCGTTACCTATTCCAGGAGCAACACTCCCGCAAAACATCGTCAGACAAAATCGCCTATCGGCTCACCTCGCTCTCGCTTGCCGAAGCGGGCTTGTACTCACTGCTCTCGCACGATTCTTCAAATAGGTAACGGAGTAAACCCGGAAAAGCGGACCAAAAACGATGCTTTCGCAAGTTTTGACAGGATACCAGGGAAACGAGGCTCCGTCAAGCGCGCGTATGCCCTGGAAAAGAGCGAGATTGAAGACTTTCGTAAAACGTGTATACTGCATATAGCAGTAGTAATCATTAATGCGCAAGCACTACTATGGCTGATGAAATGGCCGTGGCTGAAACCGGGCACTGCATGAAGTGCAAGGAGAAAAGGGAGATGAAGGACACGGAGGAAGTAGAGATGAAGAACGGGCGCAAGGCGATGAAAGGCATCTGCACCGTTTGCGGCACGAAGATGTTCAAGATCCTCGGAAACAAGAAATAGTCATTTGCAGAAGAAAAAACGCCCCGCCAACTGGCGGGGCGTTTTTTTCGTGTCAGCTACAAATGATCAGATATCCAAGTTCTTCACGGTCTTGGCGTGGGTCTGGATGAAGCGGCGGCGCGGCTCGACCTCGCTTCCCATCAGGATATCGAACAATTCATCGGCCTCCTCGGCATCTTCGATAGTCACCTGAAGCATCACGCGACCATCGGGATTCATCGTGGTTTCCCAGAGCTGTTCCGGATTCATCTCTCCGAGACCTTTGTAGCGCTGGAGCGAGACACCGCCTACCGTTTCTTCGACGCCGCCCTCCGGCATCGTTTCCTCCACAGCTTCTTCTCCGGCATCTAGAGCCTCCTTCGCTTTCTTGCCTTTTTTCGCAGCCGCTTTGGCAAGAGCGATTTTTTTCATTTCTTCGACGATCCGCAATTTTTCCTCTTCGGTATAGGCGTAGCGGACGTCTTTGCCCTTCTGGAGACGATAGAGCGGCGGCTGGGCGATGTAGATATATCCTCCGCGGATGAGCGGCTCATAATAGCGATAGAAGAATGTCAGGAGGAGCGTCCGGATATGCGAACCATCGACGTCGGCATCGGCCATAATGATCACCTTGTGATACCGGAGCTTCGCGATATCGAATGTCTCGCCGATACCCACCCCGAGCGCGATGATGATCGGCTTCAGGGTATCCGACTTCACGACCTTGTCGAGACTCGTCTTTTCGACGTTCACCAGCTTGCCGCGGAGCGGCAAAATCGCCTGAAACTCGCGATTGCGCCCCTGCTTGGCCGAACCGCCGGCAGAATCTCCCTCGACGATGTACACTTCGGAGCGCGATGCATCGCGGCTGGTACAATCGGCGAGCTTGCCTGGAAGCGTCATCCCTTCGAGCGCTCCCTTGCGGAGCACGGCATCCTTCGCAGCGCGTGCCGCGATACGGGCGCGCACCGTAAGCAGGCACTTCTCGATCATCGCCTTCGCATCGGCCGGATGCGTTTCGAGAAACTCATTCAGACCCTCGGCCGTGACTGAGGAAACGGCGCCGCGCACTTCCTGGTTGTTGAGCTTGCCCTTCGTCTGTCCTTCGAACTGAGGATTCGCGAGCTTGACGGACACCACCGCGGTCAGCCCTTCGGCCAGATCCTCGGATGTCATCGAGCCTTCTTTTTCCTTGATCAGGCTGTTCTTCTTGGCATAGTCGTTGAGGACCCGGGTCAGCGCCATCTTGAAACCCGTCACGTGCGTTCCGCCATCCGGGTTGAGGATATTGTTCGCAAAAGCGAACAAATGCTCCTTGAAGCCGTCCGTGAACTGGAGGGAGACTTCGACGTTGATCCCGTCTATATTTTTCTCGACATAGAACGGCGTGATGTTCTTCACTTCTTTTTTGCGATTCAGAAACTTCACGAACGACACGATGCCGGAATCGAAATAAAATCCGTGCCGCTTGGTCTTGTATTCCTCGTCGGCATTGGTAACCTCGCGACAATCCTCGACGCTGATACGCACGCCCTTCGTCAAGAAAGCCTGATAGCGGAGATACTCGAGGATCTTGTTCCAGGAATAGGCTATCTCCGGGAAAATTTCCGGGTCAGCCTGAAAGGCCACCATCGTTCCGGTGGTGTCTGATGTGCCGATGGGTTTCACGATACCCTCCGGCTTGCCGCGTTTATATGACTGGAACCAGGTCTTTCCTTGGCGCTCCACGGTGACTTTCGTATAAATCGAAAGCGCGTTCACGACCGACACGCCGACCCCGTGCAATCCGCCGGAAATCTTGTATCCTTCGCCGCCGAACTTGCCGCCGGCATGCAGCACCGTCATCACCGTTTCCAGGGCTGATTTCTTGGTCTGCGGGTGGATATCGACAGGGATGCCGCGGCCATTATCGCTGACTTCGACCCAGTGATCGGGGAGCAGGCGGACGCTTATGTCCGTACAATAGCCGGCCATGGCCTCATCGATGGAGTTGTTCACCACTTCCCAGACGAGATGATGCAGACCTTCGAGCGAGGTGCCGCCGATATACATTCCCGGGCGCTTGCGCACCGGGTCCAGCCCCTCCAGGACCTGGATGGATTTCGCGCCGTAACTGGTCTGTTCTGCTTTCTTTGCCATAATGGTCTAGTGTCTATGATCGAAGCGGATAATAGGAGGATCGCTTATGCGTCCGTGTGTTCGAGCAAACGGCGGATGGAAAATTCTATGAGGAGCACAAATGCGAAGAGCAGAAGCGCGTCCCACCACAAAAGGATACGCGCATACTGGAAAAAAACCAGTCCAGTCGCATACACCGCGAGGAGGAAGGCTTGCCGGAAAGATCCGCTCAGATGATGCGCGGCTCCCGCGGCTCCAAGCGCTTTGCGATAGATCCAGGTCATCCCGAGCGTGAATAATCCGATCAGCCACGCGAACAGGCTGATAAAAAAAAGCCCGCGCCCCATCCCTCCTGTTTCATCGGGATCCAAGAGGATGACCACTCCCAGCCACGCGGAGAGAGCGAAGAGGGTAAACAGGCGGATGCCCCACAAATAGGCGGAAAGCGACATAGCTCGAATGAAAAAGAAACGGCTGTTTAGCAAACCTTTTCTCTTCTTATTGTACCTGTTTTTTCATAAAAATGCAACCGGTCTTTATAGCGAAAATACCCCTCATTTAAAGCCTTATTCGAATAAAAAATAGCCTGCAGAGCGGGCTATTTCTTCTCTCTCGTCAGGCTCTCGAGACGTAGGTGCCTTTTTCGGTATTGACGATGATGCGATCGCCGGTTTTCACGAAAAGCGGCGTCGTCACCTGCAGCCCGGTTTCGAGCGTGACCATCTTGTCGCCGCCGGACGCCGTGTCGCCCTTGATGCCAGGGGGCGCATCGGTGACGGCAAGCGTCACTTTGACCGGGATTTCCAGGTTGATCGGATGCTCGTTCCAGTTCAGGATCGAGACTTCCGTCCCCTCGACGAGATAGAGCGCCATATCGCCCAGCACGCCTTTGGAAAGCGAGAACTGATCATAGGTAGCCGTATCCATAAACTGATACTCTTCGCCATCATGATAGAGGTACTGCGCGTGCGATTTGGAAATCTCCGCTTCCTCGACTTTTTCCGCTCCCTGGAAGGTGTAGTCGATGATCGCGCCGGACAAGAGGTTCTTCAGCTTGGTGCGCATCACCGCTCCGCCGCGTCCGATCATCGAATGCAGATAGTCGATGACGAGATAGGGCTCGCCATTCCAGATGATCTTCTTGCCTGTCTTGATGTCGGTCAGGTTCAGCATAACAAAATCAAAATGAAAATATCAAAATGAAAAATTTCGGATCCGGCTTTGCCGGAAAACTTTTCCGCCCCGCTACGGCGGGGTTCCTACATTTTACACTTTGATTTTTAATTTTTAAATTATTTTACGACGTACGGGATCATAGCCATAAAGCGGGCGCGCTTGATGGCAGTCGCGAGGCCGCGCTGCTCTTTGGCTGTCAGGCCGTGGCGCTTCGGCGGGTAGATCTTGCCTTGCGAATTGAGAAAACGACGCAGGAAATAGGCGTCCTTATAATCGAGTTTCGCGAGCTTCTTGCTCATTGCTGCTTCCATGGTAGTAAAATTAAAATGTAAATATCAAAATGAAAAATTGAGGGTTCGGCTCTGCCAAAAAATTTCTGCCGCAAAGCGGCTCCTTTCATTTTTACTTTTGATTTTTTATTTTTGCATTTAAAAGGGGACATCCTCGATCTTTATCTCATCCTTCTCGTCATCGAGATTGATAGTCGGGATCTCTTCTTCTGCCTGCGCCTTCGCTTGATTTTGGCTGGCTCCCGCATATGCTCCTGTGCCGCCAGCTGCCGCCCCTCCGGTTCGTGCCGCTCCTTGGGCACGGCTGCCGAGCTGCATATTCTCACCGACGATCTCGGTGATTTTCTTCTGCGTTCCGTCTTTGGCCGTATACTCTCTGGTCTGCAGGCGGCCTTCGATGAAACATTCCTGTCCTTTGGTGAGATATTGCCCGGCAATTTCCGCAAGCCTGCCCCACAACACGACATTATGGAATTCCGTACGCTCTTGGCGCGTACCGCTCTTGTCGGTCCAGAAATTATTGGTGGCCATGCTGATGGTCGCCACCGATTGGCCGCTCGGCGTGGTCCGCATATCGGGATCGCGAGTCAACCGCCCGACAAGGATAGCTTTGTTTACGTTCATACCGTTTATATATTATGTAAACGCGGATTATTAGATATCGAGTTTGGCTTTCAGCTGTTCGTCAATCTGCTCGTTGCTGACTGCTTTCGCGGTCTCTTGCGGCGCGATCGGAGCCTGAGGCATCGGACGGACGGCGCCGCGCTTCTCATAGCGGCCGCTCCGGCTATCCGTTTTCGGACGTTCGACGCGCTCGATCGGCTTCAGTTCCGGCAGATCCTTGGCTAACACGATGAGAAACCGCAGCACATCTTTGGAAAGCCGGAGCGCGCGATTGATCGCGGAGAGCGGGTGTATCTCCGGTTCATCTCCGCTCGCATCACGTTCGTCCTTGTCCGGCAGCGTAAACCGCCGAGCGATGTAGGTACCGCGCTCTTCCTTCTCTACCTGATATGCCATTTTGCGCTTTTCTTCGGTCATCGGCGCGAGAAAGGTCCCGCCATTCCCGGTGACTATCTGCTCGACAGCCTCACGGATGCGCGGCAACTCAGCCTCTTTGGACTCGCCGACGAGATACAGCACTTCGTATTCCACCATAAGTATGACAATGAATTAGGAATTATGAAAAAATGATTCCCCGACAAAGAAAGCCTGCCTTGTGGGGAGTGGTTCTTCCTGATCCCCTTTGACATCGCCCTTCGATAGGGCTCAGGGTCAAGAGGCGGGATGAACATCGGACTTTCTCAGTTGTTTTCACAGCCTATCAGATATCCTCTTTTTTGGCAAGCCCCGCCTCTCGCGAGAGGCGGGGCAAGTCCCGTCAAAGATTCTTGTAATTGCCCGAGAGGCTCTGGATCGTCTTCGCGTAATTGTTCAAAGCGTAGCACGACCAGCCGAGATAGCGCATCGACGCATACGTTTCCCATTTGACGCTCACCTTTTTCCCGTTGCACGGACTCGTGATCGTCGTCTTTCCATCCTTGGCTCCGCCGTCATTGGACAGCTTGGATGCCATCGCCATCACGCCATCGGTCAGGTTCCACGGATCGGGAGGATTATGCCCTGTCCGCGACGCGATAACACTCTTGTATCCCTTCCAGGTATCCGCCATAAATTGCGCCGCTCCCATAGCGCCACCGGTGCCTTTGTAGCTTCTGGGCGGACAGGACACTTTCAGTTTCTTATAATCATACTTCAGCTCACTGGCTATTTCCTTGAAAATACCCAAACGATATGCGCTCATCCGGCTCTGCTTATAATCGCAGCCGCCGACAGAAGCGCCCAAACGCGATTCGACCGACAGCATACCGAACAAAAATCCTTCGCGCACGCCGGTCTTGCTCGCAGCGAATTTGATCGCGTCTTTGATATTTTTCGCATCATAGCTTTTACCGAGCAGCTTGTTCAAGTCGCCTTTCAATTCGTTGAGCTTGGACTGCAATTCCGCGATCGTCGCCTGTTGTTCTTCGAGATCATCCTGTGTTTCTACTTTTTCAGAAACAAGCGCCTGCTTCTGCTTATTCTTGATCGCCAGCAATTGCGCGTGATCGGCTTTGGTTTCCTCAAGAGAACGCTTCTCATCGGTGACCTTGGCCCGCATTTCTCCTATGTCTCTGATGACCTCCTGCATTTTTTCTTGCGTAGAGAACAGGTTGTCATTCCCCTGGAAAAAGCCAAGGAGGTCATTTTCAGAGAGCACGATGCCCGCCAAGGGGACATCTCCCGTGAAATACATTTCCTGGATCAACCCTGCCAACACATGGCGCTCCAGCACGAGCTGCTGCTCCAGATTGGCGATCTCCTTTTCTTTCTGTCCTATGGTCTGTTCGGTCTGATTGAGCAGATTCTGCACGCGGAGAATGAGCGCCTGAGTAGACGTGAGCGACGAATTGATCTGGGTCAGATCCTGTTTCAGCGCGTTGAGTTCCTGCGTTTCCTGCTTGAGCTTTTTTTCGATCTTGCTGATGTCACTTTCGATATCTCCCGCATCTGTCTGAGCAAACACCGGTGTAGCGCTCGTCACCCAGCACAAGAAAAGGGCGAAAATAGCGCCACTTATGAGCAGAGAAGGTGTGTTTTGCTTTTGATTTTGCATATAACGATAGTATAACACACCCTCAAACGAGGTTTATGAAGTCTGTTTTGAGCCAAAAAGAGCGCTCCCTGCTTGGAACGCCCCTGGTTGCCCGGCTGCTTACGCCTACTCTTCGACTTCCACTTTCGCTGCCACCACCCCCTCTTTCGCTTGCTTGAGTATGGCTTTTTCGATTTCCTTCGCGATTTTAGCATTCTCCTTGAGGAACGCTTTGGCATTCTCGCGTCCGACACCGAGCTTCACCTCGCCGAATGAGAACGAGTTGCCAGCCTTCTTCACCGCCCCATAGAGCACGCCGGCGTCGAGGACATCTCCGGAAAATGAGATGCCTTCATTGTACATGATGTCGAACTCCGCCGTGCGGAATGGCGCCGCCACCTTGTTCTTCACCACTTTCGCCTTGACGCGATTGCCCACCACCACTTCGCCGCGCTTGATCTGGGCGCTGCGCCTCACTTCGATACGCACCGAGGAATAGAATTTGAGCGCCTGTCCGCCGGTCGTCGTTTCCGGGTTGCCGAACATCACGCCTATTTTCATACGGATCTGATTGATGAAGATCACCACCACGTTCGAACGCGCGATGATAGCGGTCAGCTTGCGGAGCGCCTGCGACATCAGTCTCGCCTGGCGTCCCACATGATGATCCCCCATCTCCCCTTCGATTTCCGCTTTCGGCACGAGCGCGGCCACCGAATCGACAACGATGACATCCACCAGATTGGAACGCACCAAGGTCTCCACGATGTCGAGCGCCTGTTCGCCGTTGTCCGGCTGAGAGATCAGCAGATCGTTGATGTTGACGCCGATACGCTTGGCATATTCCGGATCCAGCGCATGTTCGGCATCCACGAATGCCGCCACGCCGCCTGCTTTCTGAGCATTGGCCACGATGTGGAGCGAGAGCGTCGTCTTGCCGGAAGATTCCGGCCCATAGATCTCTACCACGCGGCCGCGCGGTACGCCGCCGATGCCGAGCGCGATGTCGAGCGATACCGAACCGGTCGGGATCACCTCTACATCGACTTTGCGGACATCTCCCAATTTCATCATCATCCCCTCGCCGAACTTCTCCTCGATCGCGTTCAGCACGCTGCTGATCTTGTCTTGCCCTGTCGCTGCGCCGGAGGTCTGTTTTTTCGCCATAAGATAAATATGAATTATATCGGATACCGTATCATTGTATTCTATTTGCCAGGGAGAGAGCAAGGGAGACCTCGCTATCATGGAAGGCGGAAAGCGCGACTCTCCTTTCCTACTCTTGTTTGCCGAGCGCCGTAAAGACGACATCCTGCGTGGCAATTCCGTCGCTCCCGAGCGGCTCGGCTGGCGTGCCATTGAAGCGTACGAGCGTCTTGGCAGGGTTTGCCGACGTAACCTTGATACGCTCCTGTGCCTCCGCTGTCTGAAGCTCCCCGGGCTTCAGGATGCCGCTGAAGACAACCGTGCCATCAGCTTCCAGAGTGATGGCCAGCGGCGCCTCGGATACCGCCACCTCCAGATGAAACGTCTGTGCGGCGTTCACCTGAGTCCTGTCTTCTGCCGCCACCTCAGCGACTGATGGCGTATAATGCGCCTCGATCGAGAAGGTCTCCGACTTTTCCTTATCAAAACGGTTGATGGAAACCACGGTCACCGTATTCAGCCCCGGTTGCAGGATCAGCTTGCCGGAAAACTCGCCTTCATTACCGACGAAGACCGGCTGGTTGTTGATGGAGACGCGCGCACCCTTATCGGTCTTGCCTTCTACGACGATGTCACCGGTCTCCACGGTCGTGCCGCTGGCCGGACTGAGGATGACGAGACGCGGCGCACCGGCGAAGGCCTGGAATTCGCGATACAGATACAAGAACGCTCCTCCCACCAAGAGACACATCATCGCTATCACCACTGAACGCGGCGTGACTACCAGCGAAGAAATATCTATATTCTTGACATTGAAAGTTTTTTTCGGGGCACTCTGGCTCAGGTTAGCCTGGATATTGCGCTCGCGTTCATAGAGTTTGATGAACGCCTGCTCATCGATATTCAGATAACGGGCATAGCTCCTGAGAAATCCGCGCACATAAACATCGGCTGGAAGCTTGTCATACTGGCCATTCTCGAGATACTCCAAGTATTTCACTTGGATTTTGGTCACCTTGGAAATCTCAGCCAGACTCATACGGAAATCGCCCCGGAGCTTCTTCAATTTCTCGCCGAGCGTGAGCGATTCGACTTTTTTACGCGTAAAGCCATCTTTCATATCGGAAAAAGATATGTGATGCATGATAAGTGATACATGATACAGAAACTTTTCTTTCCCGCATCCCCCATCTCTCATCCATTATCTTTTATCAATTATCTGCCCCTAGAGTTGCCACTTATCGCGCTCGCCCTGATCGGCAAGCGCGTCATCCCCGTATTTCTTTTCCTCTGCATCGGCCGCAACATCATTGTCCGCCTTGCTAAGCAGCACTTTTTTCTTGCCATCCACCATCCCGACGACGCCGTTTTCCTCGAACAGATGCATGAGACGGGCGGCACGCGGATACCCGATACTGAACGCGGTCTGCAGAGACGTGGTCGAAGCGCGTCCCGTTTCCGTTATGAGCCGCTTCGCCTGTTCATAGAGATCGTCCTCTTTGGATCCGTCATCCATCGCATCCAGCGTCTCCGTAATACTGCTCTGCCCCGCATCGGGCGCGCTGAAATCCTCCCCGATCTCATCTTCACCCAAGTCTTCTTTCTGCTTGCGGAGGAACGCCGTGACACGCTTCACCTCGTCATCGGAGACGAACACGCCCTGCAAGCGCTTGATCTCCGTCCCTTCGGATGGCGAATAGAGCATATCTCCATTGCCGAGCAATTTTTCCGCACCGCCGGTATCGAGAATCGTGCGGGAATCGATCTGAGTCGTCACCTGAAAAGCGATACGGGTCGGAATATTGGCTTTGATCGTACCGGTCAATATCTCCACGCTCGGACGCTGCGTCGCCAGTATCAGATGAATGCCGATAGCGCGCGACATCTGTGCCAGGCGGATGACGACTGATTCCACGTCTTTGCCGTGCGCCACCATCAGATCCGCCATCTCATCAATGACGATCACGATGTAGGGCAGCGATTCGAGGTTTTCCTCGCGTACTTTTCCGGTCTCCGTATCCACGACGGTTTTCATCTCGCCGCGCGCATATTTCTCGCGGTAGCCTGCGAGATCGCGCGTATGCACCTCTTCGAGCAGCCTGTACCGACGCTCCATCTCGCCGACCGCCCACTTGAGCACATTCACCACTTTCTTGTTATCGACGATTACGTCGGTCTTCAGATGCGGGATGCCCTTGTAAGCGGACAATTCTACGCGTTTCGGGTCTACCAATATCAGTTTGATGTCCTCGGGAGAATTCTGATAGAGGAGCGAGAGGAGGAGCGTATTGATGCAGACGCTCTTGCCGGAACCGGTGCGCCCCGCGATCAAGAGGTGCGGCATCTTGCGCAGGTCGCAGAGGATATGCTTGCCGGCGACATCCTGGCCGAGGATGAGCATCAGGTTGGATTTGCGCTCGCGGAATTCCTTGCTTTCCAGAATCGCTTTGAGACGGACCGTCGCTACGGATTTGTTGGGTATTTCGATCCCGATGAGCGATTGCCCGGGAATAGGCGCTTCGATGCGGATGGACTGTGCGGCAAGGGCGAGGGCCAGATCATTCGAAAGCGTCGTGATACGCGACAGTTTCACGCCGAAAGCCGGGCGGAACGTATACTGCGTCACGGTCGGTCCCACGCGCACTTCTCCCGGCTCGACAGCAATGCCGAAATACTTGAGCGTGCTCTGGATGACATGCTTGTTGCGCTCCGTGTCTCCGCCGCTCGCCTGTCCCGTCGTCGATTCCATCAGGTCTACCGGCGGCAGCTCCCAGCGTACGAAATGGCGCTTCTGCGACAGACGCCTGCGTCCCGAGGCGACAGCGCTGTCGCCTCGGATGCTCGCATCGGCTTTGGCGGTTTCATCGATGCTCGAAGGCGTTTCCTCATCGCGGAACTGCAGGTTGCGGATATTGTTCTCTTCCAAGCTGGCGCTTTCTGGCAACATAGCCGTCTCATCGACCGGTTCGGATACGACTGGCGCAGCTGGGATTTCCACAACGGGCGCATCGCCTGCCAGCGCTCCTTCTGAGCCAATTTCTTCGGACTTGCGTCCCAGCTTCTCTTGCAAGCGTTCGACAAAATGAATGAGAGAAACATTGAAGGCCGCGATCATCCCCGCCGCGAACAGCGCGAGGAGAATGATCGTCCCCGCTACTCTACCGGTAAAATTACTGAGCAGATACGCAAAGCCGAATCCTATGAAACCTCCGCCCTGTCCGGCCTGCGCCACCTGCAAGAGTTCTTTGGTGCTTACGCCGCTATACAGATGAAACAACCCTAACGTCGCGAAAAAACCGAGGATCAATCCGACAAACTTCACGGCATCCGCCAAAGTCGTCGTGCGGCGCTTGAGGAACATCAGTCCCGCGATGACGAGCAGGATCGGCAGAAGCCATTTCCCCCATCCCACCAGCATTCCGAGCCCCGTGTCGAGCCACTCTCCCAACACGCCTGCCGTATTGAAATATGCCAGAAGGAAAAGAAGGGAAAGCGCGAACAAAAAAACCGCGGCGATGCTTCTTTTCGCATCGCTATGGAGAATGTCCTCGAATGTGAATCCGTCGTCTTCCGGTTCTACCGGCACCTTTTTCTTCCGTCCCATAGAAAAATCCGTCTATTAAAGCCCGAGTCTTCCAATACGATCAGTATATCACAAAAGGGAATCTTCATTCAAAACAACCCCGCCTCTCGCAAGAGGCGGGGTTGAAAGCTGAGAGCACATGCAAGCGACTTACGCTTTTTCTGATCCGAGGCCGCGGTAACCGGTACCGGCAGGGATGAGGCGTCCGATGATGACGTTCTCCTTCAGTCCTCGCAGACGGTCTTCTTTGCCGGCGATAGCGGCGTTGATGAGCACCCGAGCGGTTTCCATAAACGAGGCTGCCGAGAGGAAAGACTCGGTCGACAGCGCCACCTTGGTGATGCCGAGGACCATCGATTCGCCGGAAGCTTCCCG
This sequence comes from Candidatus Moranbacteria bacterium RIFCSPHIGHO2_01_FULL_54_31, assembly GCA_001784695.1. Taxonomy (GTDB): domain Bacteria; phylum Patescibacteriota; class Minisyncoccia; order Moranbacterales; family UBA1568; genus UBA1568. Next base: position 32,247 of record MFRV01000003.1, read on the forward strand.
GCCTTTCTTGCCGAGCGCCTCTTCGTTGGCTTCCTCGAACTGGTCTTTCTCGACGATATCGCCCGGAAGCAGCAGCGTATCGCCCGGATCGATCACGCGGACACGGGAGAGCATCTGACGGATGATGACTTCGATATGCTTGTCATTGATGCCTTCGCCCTGGGCGGCGTAGATCTCTTCGATTTCACGGATGATGTAGCGATGCACCGCCTCCTGACCCATCACGGCGTAGAGCTTGCGGAGATCGAGGTGTCCCTCGGAGAGGATCGCGCCGACAGCGACGAGATCGCCTTCCTTGACGCGCAGCGCCACGTTGGCCGGCGCCTGGTACTCGTAGAGCTTCTTGTCGCTCCCCTCGACCGTGATCTTCACGACCTTGGCATTGTCTTTGACGATCGTTTTCACCTGTCCGGCAGCTTCAGACAAAATCGCTTCGGTTTTCGGCACGCGCGCTTCGAAAATTTCTTCGACGCGCGGGAGTCCCTGGGTGATGTCAGATCCGATGACGCCGCCGACGTGGAACGTACGCATCGTCAGCTGCGTTCCCGGCTCACCGATAGCTTGGGCGGCGACGACGCCGACCGATGCTCCGAGTTCGACCAGCGCGCTCCGGCCGAGGTCGATTCCATAGCACATGCGGCAGACGCCGCGGCGGGATTTGCATGTCACCAGGCTGCGGATTTTCACCTTGGCGATATTCTTGGTTTCGATGATTTTCGCCTGTTCTTTCGAGATGAGCATGCCCTTCTTCACGATCACTTCCTTGGTTTCCGGATCCTTGAGCGCTTCGATAGTGGCGCGTCCTTCGACACGGATGGCAAAACTCTGGCCGATCGCATCGGAATCCTCGCGGTAGAGATACACGCCTTCGGTGTCGGCGCAGTTCTCTTCTCGGATGATGATATCCTGCGCGACATCGACGAGACGGCGGGTCAGATAACCGGCAGTCGCCGTACGGAGCGCCGTGTCCGCCATACCTTTGCGGGCGCCGTGAGTCGAGATGAAATACTCGAGCACATTGAACCCTTCCTTGAACGAGCTCTTCACCGGCAGCTCGATCGTCTCGCCAGTCGGTCCGGCCATCAGGCCTTTCATACCGGTCATCTGCACAACGACTGATTCGGAACCGCGAGCCTTGGAATACACCATCGCGTACACCGGTCCCTCCTTGTCGAGATGGGCGCGTACGGCATCGGTGATCTGGTTCTTGGTCTCGTTCCAGATCTCGATGACACGATTGCGACGCTCTTCGTTTGTGAGCAGCCCCATATTGTACTGGCTCTTCACCTCGGCGATACGCACTTCGGCGGCGACCATCAATTCTTTCTTTTCCTCCGGAACGACGAGATCGTTCATGCCCCAGCTGATGCCGGAACAGGAAACAGCGCGAAAGGCGAGATCCTTCAAACGGTCAGCGAACAGGGCAGCCTCATCCTGACCGAGCGTTTCCAGAATACGCGACATAATGACTTTGAGATCCTTTTTCACCATTTCTTCGTTGATGAAGCGCAGGCTTTCCGGCAAAATGTCGTTCAGCATGATGCGGCCGACGGATGTTTCTATCAGCTGACCGTTGAAAGAAAGTTTCACGGCGACGTTCACATCGACGATATCATTCTGGTGAGCGAGGATCGCCTCATCCATAGAGCCGAAGGCTTTGCCCTTGCCCTTGCCTTCCGACTTGATATGCGTGAGGTAATACATACCGAGCACCATATCGAGCGTCGCGGTAACGATCGGTTCGCCGGATGCCGGCTTCAGCAGATTCTTGGAAGACAGCATGATCGTCGCGCTCTCATGGCGGGCCTGATCGGTAAGCGGCACATGTACCGCCATCTGGTCGCCATCGAAGTCGGCATTGAAAGCGGAACATACCATCGGGTGGAGACGGATCGCCTTGCCTTCGATGAGCACCGGCTGAAACGCCTGGATCGACAAGCGATGGAGCGTCGGCGCGCGGTTCAGAAGCACGTAGTGGTGCTCGATGATCTCGTCGAGAATTTCGTAAGCCTCTTCGGTTTCCGCATCCACCATACGGCCAGCGGTACGGACGTTATGCGCGTGCTCTTTCTCGATGAGCTTGTTGATGATGAACGGCTTGAAAAGCTCGAGCGCCATTTTCTTCGGCAGGCCGCACTGGTGCAATTTCAACTTCGGACCGACGACGATAACGGAGCGTCCGGAGTAATCGACGCGCTTGCCGAGCAGGTTCTGACGGAAACGCCCCTGCTTGCCTTTGAGCGCGTCGGCGAGAGAGCGGAGCGCTCTCCTCTGTCCGGTGGAAGCGGCGGTCGAAGCCTGACCGCGGCGGGCGCTGTTGTCGAAGAGCGCGTCGACGGCTTCCTGGAGCATTCTCTTCTCGTTGCGCGTGATGACTTCCGGTGCGCCGATGGCCAAGAGCTTCTTCAGGCGATTGTTGCGGTTGATGATGCGGCGATAGAGATCGTTCAGATCGGACGTCGCGAAACGGCCGCCATCGAGCGCTACCATCGGACGGAGGTCCGGCGGAATGACAGGAATAGCGGTCGGAAGCATCCATTCAAAACGGAGGCTCGCCTTCTCGAAACCCTGATACACTTTCAGGCGCTGCAGGAGCTTCTTCTGATCCGTCGCTTCATTGTCGGTGAGCTCCGCTTTCAGGATTTTCAATTGCTTCTTGATATCGATCTTCTCGAGGATCTTGCGCACCGCTTCCGCGCCGATACCGGCCGTAAAAATCTGGCCGAAACGGCTGGACAGGTTGAAATACTCCACTTCTGAGAGGATCTGGTACGGGCGCAGGTTGCGGATATCGTCTTTCGTCGTACGGTACTGGTCCTTCAATTCATCGACGAGCTTCTCGGCCGCCTTCGAGCCTTTCTCGCCGGCTTTCAGCTCCTTCTGCTTGACCTTGTATTCTTTCTCGAGCTGCTCGAGCGATTGCGCTTTCAGGGTATCGTTCACTTCCATGATGATATAGGAAGAGAAGTAGATGACGCGCTCGAGATCCTGCGGCGAGATACCGAGCACCAGGCCGATCTTCGACGGCACGCCGCGGAGGAACCAGATGTGCGACACCGGGGTCGCGAGCTTGATGTGCCCCATCCGTTCGCGGCGCACGATCGAGCGGGTCACTTCGACGCCGCACTTGTCGCAGACGATGCCGTTATAACGGATGCGCTTGTACTTGCCGCAATAGCACTCCCAGTCCTTGGAAGGGCCGAAAATTTTCTCGCAGAAAAGACCATCTGGTTCGTAACGCTGGGTGCGATAATTGATGGTTTCCGGCTTGGTGATCTCGCCGTGAGACCACTCGGCGATCTGATCCGGGCTCGCGAGCGTCAGGCGGACGCTGTCGAAATCGCTCACTTTCGTAATATTTTCCATAATGTTGCTTGAGGTGAAGATTTAAGAAAGTGAAGCGTTAGACGATAGCGATATTCCCTGCGGCAGCAGAGTCATCGGATTCGGTCCGTGCTCCTTTGAGTTCGACATTGAGACACAGGCCCTTCAGTTCGTTCACGAGCACGTGGAACGAAGCCGGCAGGTTCGGACTCTTGATCGGCTCGCCCTTGATGATCGACTCATAGGCCTTGGAGCGGCCCAATACATCATCGGATTTGATAGTCAGCATTTCTTGGAGCGTATACGCGGCACCATAGCCTTCGAGCGCCCACACTTCCATTTCACCGAATCTTTGCCCGCCGAATTGCGCCTTGCCGCCGAGCGGCTGCTGGGTGATGAGCGAGTAGGGACCGATGGAACGCATATGCAGCTTGTCTTCGATCAGATGATTGAGTTTCATTATATACATCACTCCGACCGTCGATTCGTTGTCGAAAGGCTGTCCGGTCTTGCCGTCAATCAGCCTGATTTTGCCGTTTTCCGGCAGTCCGGCCGCTTTCAATTCTTTCTTGATATCCTCTTCGGACACGCCATCGAGAGCCATGCTCGCGACTTTGTATCCCTGCTTCGACGCCGCCCAACCCAAGTGCGTTTCGAGGATCTGTCCGATGTTCATACGGGAAGCCACGCCGAGCGAGTTGAGTACGACATCGACCGGAGTCCCGTCCGGGAGGTAAGGCATATCTTCGGCAGCCGCGATATACGAGATGACGCCCTTGTTGCCGTGCCGTCCGGCGAGCTTATCACCGACAGAGATCTTTCTCATCTGCGCGACGGAGACCTGGATCTGCTGGAACACGCCCATCGGCAGCTTGTCGCCGCGCTCACGGGAGAAAATCTTCACATCGACTATTTTGCCGTGTTCGCCGTGCGGAAGATACATCGACGAATCCTTCACATCGCGGGACTTCTCGCCGAAAATGACGCGGAGCAACCGCTCTTCAGCCGTGAGATCGCCTTCGCCCTTCGGCGTGATTTTCCCCACCAGGATATCCCCAGAAGAGATCTCCGCACCGATGCGGATGATGCCGTTCTCGTCGAGGTTCTTCAGGCGGTCTTCGCCGATGTTCGGGATATCGCGGGTCACGACTTCCGGACCAAGCTTGGTATCGCGCACATCGATCGAGAAATCCTCGATATGGATAGAGCTCCAGCGATCGCCCTGCACCACGCGTTCGGAGACGATGATGGCGTCTTCATAGTTGTAGCCGTTCCATGGCACGAAGGCCACCAGCATATTCTGTCCGAGAGCCAGCTCGCCATGATCCGTCGACGCGCCGTCAGCGAGCATCTCGCCCTTCTCGACGATCTGCCCCTTCTCGACGCGCGGAATCTGGTTCATGCTCGTGAACGCGTTGGACTTCTCGAAACTCTGGAGGATGTAATCGGTATCGTTATGATCTTTCTTGGCACCGGCCCGCTTCGCCGTAGCGTCATCAAAACGAGTCGGGGCCTTGGAGCGCACCACGATATGATTGGCATCCACGGTCACCACTTCGCCTGCCTGCTGCGCCAATACCACCTGACCGGAATCGCGGGCAGCCTTGTCTTCGATGCCTGTTCCGACGATCGGGGCTTCCGGTACGACGCACGACACCGCCTGGCGCTGCATATTCGAACCCATCAATGCGCGGTTGGCATCATCGTGCTCGACGAACGGAATGAGCGCGGTCGCGATCGAGATGCACTGCTTCACGGAAACATCCATATAATCCACCACTTCCGCTTCGATAGTTTCCGGATGACCCTTCACGCGGGCCTCTACCATCGATTCGACGATATTGCGATGCTCGTCGATCGGCACGCCAGCATGGGCGATGATTTTCCGATCTTCGACGATAGCATTCAGGTATTCGATATCCAACGTCACGAACGGCTTCACTTTGACCATCTCGCCTTTTTTCTTGGCAGCCACTTGCTTGGCTGTTGCTTCGGTCAACGTCTCGCCGCTCTTGGCCGCGCCTTCCACGTTTTCAGCGAGGATGCGGTTGATGAGCGCTTCGTGCTTGGCGGCCACTTCCTTTTTCACGATGAGGTACGGCGTCTCGAGAAAACCGTATTCGTTCACGCGGGCATAGCTCGCCAAATGACCGACCAGACCGATGTTCGGACCTTCCGGCGTCTCGATCGGACAGATGCGTCCGTAGTGGGAATGGTGCACGTCGCGCACTTCGAAACCGGCACGCTCACGGGTGAGCCCGCCGGGACCCATCGCAGACAGGCGGCGCTTGTGTTCCAGCTCGGCGAGCGGGTTCACCTGGTCCATGAATTGCGACAATTGGGAACTGGAAAAAAATTCTTTCACGGCAGCCGCGACCGGACGCGGATTGATGAGCTGACCGGGAACGACGGTCTCCGGATCGCAGGTGCTCATCCTGTCCTTGATATTGCGCACCATCCGGTACATGCCGACGCGCAGCTTGTTCTGAATCAGCTCGCCCACAGCGCGCACGCGGCGATTGCCGAGGTGATCGATATCGTCAGGCCGGCCTTCCGGATCATTATTGAGACGAATGACTTCCTTCACGATCAGGACGAGATCATCGGTATTCAGGATACGGTTCGCTTCCGTATCGGCACGCTCGACGGAGAGCCGCTGGTTCAGGCGATAGCGTCCGACCGCGCCGAAGTCATAGCGCTCGAAATTGAAAAACATCGCATTGATCATCTGCTTGGCATTCTCTTCGGTCGCGAGGTCGCCCGGGCGCAAACGCTTGTACACTTCGCGATAGGCTTCGCCCTGATTGTGCGCCGGATCCTTGAGCAATGTCGTCTCGATATACTTGTTCTCGCCATCATCCGCACCGGCGAATTCGCTCCGCAGGCGCTTCTCATCGAAACCGAACGCCTTGAAAAGCCCGGTGATCGGCAGCTTGCGCTTGCGGTCGATCTTCACGGAAATCACGCCATCCAGATCGGTCTCGATTTCCAGCCAGGCGCCGCGATTCGGGATGATTTTGGCACCGAACAATTTCTTCCCCTTCTGATAGTCCATCGTAAAAAACACTCCCGGGGAGCGGATGAGCTGGCTCACCACGACGCGCTCGACGCCGTTGATGATAAATGTGCCGCGCTCCGTCATGATCGGGAAATCTCCCAGGTAGATCTCCTGCTCCTTGACTTCGCCGGTCTGCTTCATAAGGAGCGTAGCCTTGGCGCGGAGCGGGGCTTCGTAGGAAATATTCTTGTTCTTGGCCACGAGAGCGCTGTACTTCGGCTCATCGAGATAGTAGTCATTGACAGTCAGCTCGAGATCCTTGCTCGTGAAGTCCGCGATCGGGTTAATCTCCGAAAAAAGCTCCTTCAGTCCTTTGTCCCAGAACCATTGGTAGGAGTCCGTCTGGACCTCGATCAGATCCGGCAGGGACACCGTGATGCGATTATTGAAAAACCGGCGCTTCGAGAGAGAAGACTCCTTACCGAAAGAGTCTTTCACCCGCAATGCTTTCTCTCTGGTGGACATAAAAAGACACTCACGTGGACACTCCTTGCTTCAGTCAAAACCTTGAAACAAGTAGGACAAATGAGATTATGGGATAAAACTATTTTATTGTGGCTTGGGCACTCGTCCGCACCATTACGTTGGAGAATGTTAGCTTCTGCCGATTAAGCAACCATTTCCTTCTCCAGGTCTCGCCATCCAGACCTGACACCCACAGGCGATTCGAGACAGAAAAGTCCGTCACTTTTCAAAATGAATACGCTTGATTGTAACAACCTTTATTTTTCTTGTCAAATGAAAACCAAAAAATGGCTCCAGAAAGCCTTGGTACTGAAAAATATTATCGATGTATGGTCTTCACAAAGTACAGGATATCGCATACCCTCCCGCTCCTGAAACATCAGGGTGCGAGGGTCACACCGAAAGTATACCCCGCAAGATAAAATATGTAAAGTGTTTGCTTCTCTGCTGACGGTACTGGAAATTGAAAATAATCATACTGGCTTATTGAGAAACTTATCTGCGGGGCAGGCACCCTTTTATTCATCGGCATGTGCTTATTCAAACCTCTTTTCTTGCACAGCAAATTCATAGACTTTCTTGACCGTCTGTGCAATCCGCATCGAGGTATAGCCTTCCGGGATATCCGACTCTATGACGAATTCGCTTACCTGCTCCGCTTGCAACCCATTCTTTTCCAGGAGCTCCGCGATCGCTTCGAATAACCGCTGCCCCATATCCCGCTGCTCCGGCCACTCGCGGCTATCGAGCAGCACTCCATCACGCTGCAAAACAAGCGCTGAATGCGCTTTGGTCAATCGCAAGGCAAATATATATATATTTTCGGCCATATCAATTCAGTTCTTTCCAATCGAAATTCCACGGATCCGTCTTGCGGCCGGGTGCGATATCGCTATGGCCCACGACGGATCTGATAGGATACTTCTTTTTCAGCGACGCGACCAGAGTATTGACCGCTGCATACTGAGCCTTCGTGAACTGCCCGGTTTTCGTGTTCATCATCTCGATACCGAGCGAGAACTCATTGGCATTCCGGCGGCCGTCCGGCATTGTGCTCACTCCCGCATGATAGGCGATATTCTTATCTTCCACCAAGCGATAGATAGTCCCCGCGCGGTCAATCAGATAATGCGCGGAGACGCCGTAGTCCGCGTACTCTTTGACGATGCCGCTCACGGAATAGGGGTCTTTGCCTGCCAGATCATATGAGGAGTGGAGCACGATCGTATCGATACCGCGCGCTTTCTGCGGCGCAGAAAATCCTCCGCTCATCAGACGGTTCACAATATGCAACTCAGTTGCGTTTTTCTCGGTGGCCTGTGTCGTCTCAGGTGCTGGCTGGTCAGGTGGCAAGGCTGCCGCCGGTTCATCCAGAGCCTGCATCACATCCGCCGCACGCTCTTCTACTTGAGTTTTCGCGTCCGTTGCCTGGGTTTTGAGCGCTTCGTACTCCGCTATGCCCCCTGCCGATGGCGCCTCTGCATCATTGGTCACGGTGAGCGGCGCGCTTGAAGTACCGAGAAAGAGATACCCCGTTCCAAGCACCATAACCAGCACAGCGATAGCGAGTCCGATCAGTCCCATACTGCCATTATACCCCAAAAGCTATTCCGTAAGAATGTGCGCTATACACGCGGCCGCGTGTAAGCGATGGTTTTCATACAACAAACATCCCCGCTTGCAGAGAAGCTGGGGATGTTTGTATCGTAATGCTTCAGGGCTATTTCTTCTTTTTTCCTCCGACGAGGAGCGCGAGTGCCGCACCGAGCGCTGCGCCGATACCGGCCGAGATGATCGCGGCCTTTTCCGGATTCTTCCTGACGTAGTCATCGACTGTCTTGAGAGAAGACGCGACATGCTGCTTGACCTTGGCCATCTCTTTCGCGGCCTGCTTGCGGCTCTTCGTGAGTTCACTCACCACTTCTGCTTTCACTTTCGCGAAAGCGTTTTTCTTGCTTGCCATAGCGCTTGGTACTTAATTGATTATGATTATTCGGTTTTTTCAATAGTCATCGCGAGTGAAGATGTACAGTATGAGAGCAGTGAACAAAATGAATATCCCGACTATCGTCTCGCCGGAACCGGGGAATTGATAGGCTGCGCTCAGGAGCTCAGCCAATCCGACCAAGAGGAATATGATGCCAAGAAACGCGAAGAGGAGAAGAAATGTGCCCCGCACCAGCCTTCTGGTGAAGGCGCGCGTCGCCTGGTGAACACTCTCGACCGCCCCATCGACGAAAGACTGGATGCTCTGGAAAATATTATCCAAAAGAAAAGCTGTCCAACTGTTCTGCGGGTCTTTCGTTGGCGTCTTGGTTGTCTTTTTTTCCTCCATACTTTTTGGATAACATTATTATACCACACAAGAACCGGTATATAAAAAATCACGCGATGGCTCGGCCGCCGCGTGATCGAAGTTCCCGCACATACATGCCTATTGCGTGACCGCGATACGATGATAATAGACAGAGACATCGGCGATCCACTTCTTGACGCTTGCATCGCTGTGACCCTTGCAGCTTGAGCCGCACTTCCAGATGATCATATTTTCCGGTTCGCTCGTCTGGCGCAGGACAACCAATTGTTGCAGACGATCCCCCACAACGGTCACCGCCTCCTCCTTGCTCCCGAAACAGCCATGCCCCATAGCTACGCCGCGGCTCCCCGCTCCCTTGTACCCCCAATAATTGAAACAATCGGCGCCGGAAGCATCTGTCGGCACGCGCTTGCCCCAATTGCTCTCTTTTTTGGCAATCCCGACGAGCAGCCCGGCAACCCCGCGGTCATACGCTGCGATAGCCGGAGCCATCGCCGAAAGCGGATAGCCCTCGGTCAAGTCCTGAATTGTCGCATCAAGCGCACTATCGGAATGAGCGGGTTGCTTCACACTCGATTCCGCTCCTGAGACAGCCTGTTCGCAAGGGGTCTCGGGAAGCGCCTCTGTCTGAGAAGTTTCGCCGCCCTTCTCTTGCAAGGCGGCGAAGAATCGGACATCGGCCTGCAAACGGCACAGTTCTCTAGGGTCGATAGCGCGTTTCTCGGAAGTAACGACGGAAACTCCCTGCGAAGCGGCAGCGTCACGCTCTATTTCCGGGACAACTGGCAAAACTCCCGCCACGCTGAAAGAAAGAAAAGCGAAGCCAGCAAGCAGACCTTTTCGTACAGAGAGCACCTGACGATAAAGGGTTTTCAGCTGTAAGAGACTCTCTCTGAAACCGGTTGTACTGGGAGGAATGTCTTCCATATGATATTCGATCGGGCGGCACCCTGTCAGGAAGAACTCATCGCTTCTGACAGGCAGCGGCTTTCTCTAACCAAGCGCTTGAGAGTGGGTAAAAACCATTTAAAAACGTAAGCCTCAAGATACCAGATTTCCCGCTTTCCGTCAATCCAGCACTAATTTTGCTTTGTAGTCAGAGGCAATCTTTGCTATTTATGTCTCATCAAATGATGTAAAAGACCGCCAGCCTTCAGCATTCTTTAAAGAAAATTAAGCAACATTAGTGCTGGATTATCCTCAGAAATACGAAAAAATCCCTCAGATAAGGGATTTTGTCAGATTTCGTGAGTACCTATTCGTCGCTTAACTGCTTGAAATACATATCGACGTCACTGATCCATTTTTTCACGCTTTCACGGCTATGTCCGCTGCAGCTGAAGCCGCATTTCCAGATGATCATTTTCTCCGGGGTATTCAATTTCTCCGAGCGGATCAGCGTATCCAGGCGCTTGGCGACCGTGTCCACCGCATCTTTGCGGCTATTGAAACACGTGTGCCCGCCGGTGCCCATCATACGCCGCACGCCGCGATACCCCCAATAATTGAAACAGTCCTGGTCATCGAGCACCGGCACCCGCTTGCCCCAATTGCTCTCTTTCTTGGCGATGCCGATGAGAAATGCCGCCGTCAGGCGGTCTTGTTCAAAGATGTACGGGAGCATCGCCTCGATCGGATAGCCTCGTACCATCTTCTTGACGTTTTCCTTATACTGCGCATCGGCAGTCTCATTGAAATATTCGAAGAAGATGTCAGACCCGCTGTCGTAATCATCCGGTTTGGCATCGGTGCCATCTCCGAGTATCACAACGTCTGTCCCGCCAGCCGCAAGCTCCGTCGTCTGTACTACCGTCCCTTCAGAACGCGCGAAGACGCCCGGTCCGAAAAAATGCTCCATAAACGCCATAGACACCATGCCGAAAGCGATGCCGCCCACCAGAGATCCGTAGAGCATCTTGCGCGGAGCGATACTCGGAGCCAAGCGGATGATGATGCGCCTGACACGACGATAATACAGCTCCCCTTTGCGGAGCAGCCGCCACAACACATCACCGAATGACCATTCGTGCAGCTGCTTCAGAAACGCCTGTTTTTCTCTGTGTGCGCCATCCAAGACCCGTGTTCTGGAAGGAGCCACGAAACGGCGCTCTGACATCGGGCGAGTATCGCGCGAAACGACCGGGGAGGCGGCAGATTTCCTCGAGACGACGCCATCAAACGCTCCCTGGCGTTTTTGTCCAGGAGAAGAGAATTGACGCGGATAGGAGAAAGGGGATTTCATTCGGATGTGAGATTTATTTTTGTGTTTCTGCCGCTGCATCGCTCTCTATACCGCTTTTCGTCTTGAAAAAGCTCATAACATCTGGTTCACCGACCAGACACTTGCCATCGGCGTACACGAATGGCACACCCATCCCTTCCGGCGCGATGCCGCACACCTTGGCGCGCTGCGCCATTTCCCAGGCATTATCCTTATCATACCAGACTTCTTTTTTTTCAAACGAAACCTTTTCAGCGATATTATTAGCCTCGAGGAATTCGTTCACCACCTTGCAATGAGGACAGCCTTCTCCGTAATAATAGACGGTGGCGTTCGGATCATCGTTCGTCTGCGGCGCATCCTGGAGGCCGAAATATACCAGGCCAGCCACGACAACCAGCGTTCCGATCAAGATAGCGAGCGTCTTTTTCTCCACCATACGGGGTAAGAGCAATACGAATTAGCTGTTTTGTATTATTTTAGCATAATTCTGCCGCCTGAGCCAGAGGAAAATGACTCCCGCGGCCGCGAACATCGCGAGGGAAAGGATCTGTCCCATACTCAGAACGCCAAAAAAAAGTCCGAGTTGCGGATCGGGTTCGCGGAAACATTCGGCCACGAAACGGGCAATCGCGTATAGAGCCAGGTACCAAGAGGCAAGATAGCCATCCGTTCGTACGAAACGTTTCAAGAAAATCAAGATGATAAACAGCGCTACGCCTTCAACCAGTGCTTCATAGAGAGCGGAGGGGTGTCGCAGCGCCCCCTCCGGCAGCATCCCTGGGAACAGCATCCCCCACGGCTGCTCCGTCACCCTGCCGGCAAGCTCGACATTGAAAAAATTGCCCAGGCGTCCGAAAAAGACTGCGATCGGAGCGAGCAAGGCTACGAAATCAGCCGCCTGCCAAAAAGGAATCCGCCGCTTGCGCGCGAACCACAAGAGCCCGAAAGCAGCGCCGATAAGCCCGCCGTGATAACTCATACCGGATATGCCTATCCATACCCCGTGCGCGAAATCATACGGGAGCACTATCGCGTACGGCGCCGCGAGAAAAACATCCGGATGATAGAACAGCACGTACCCGAGGCGTCCCCCGAGCACGGCGCCAAAAAAAAGGACTAGGCATATATCGACGACGGTCTCCCCGGAGTATGCCGTCATACCCCTGCGGGCGAACCAGAGCGCCAGAACAAGCGTCACGAAGAATCCGAGAAGAAACCATACGGCGTACCAATACACTGAAAAAAATCCGATCGTGAACGCGATCGGATGCAGCGTCTCCGGAAGATGTTGCCACCACTCCTGCATAGCTTGCCGCTATTCGTTGTATTCCTTGAGCTGGTTGCCGAATTCGATGCTGTAGATATCGCCGAGCGCCATAAACAGCGAGACGATTATCGGTCCGATGATGAAGCCCGGCAGACCGAAGAATGCGATGCCTCCCAGTGTGGCAAAAAATACCATGAGCGGATGCATCTGCGTGTCTTTGCCGACCAATTTCGGACGCAAGACGTTGTCAACGACGGAGATAATCCCCGCTCCCACCGAAAGGATGAAGATTCCCTGCCAAATATCGCCGAGCAATATCATCACGATGCCTGCCGGCACCCAGAGGAGCGCCGAACCGACCATCGGGATAATCGAGAGCAGAACCATCACCAGTCCCCAGATGGCTGGCGACGGGATACCGGCGATCCAGAACGTCACTCCGCCGAGCAGACCCTGCAGCACGCTCACAACAATCGTCCCTTTGAGGGTGGCGCGGCTGATAGAGACGAATTTTTTGATCAGAAGCTTGTCATGCTCATCGCGCAACGGGCTGAGCTGCATCAGATACTTGAGCGTCCGCTTGCCATCGATCAGAAAATAAAAGAGTGTAAAAAACATCACGAAAATCCAGAACACGAAATGCGTGATCCCCTGATACGCCGCCTGGAGCAGGCCGATGGCATTCTGGCTGAATTGCTTGACATCATCCAGGATGCGCTCAGAATTCAGGGTCTGCGGATCGAAAAAAACACGGAGATACGGAACATCCCGTACGGATCCAATCGTCTGATTGATGACTCTTTCCAGGGCCGACTCTTCGGCGAGCGTATGATACAAAGCATTCGCTTCGCCTATCGCCAGGCTGAAAACCAGGATCACCGGCGTGACAAGAATAGCAAAGACTACCAGACAGGTGAGGAGCGCGCTCGATACCCTATGCCCGCGCGTCCATTTTTCGAAAAAATGATACGTACCTTTGAAAAGAGCCGCGAGGATCGCCGCCGCCACGATCGCCGTCAGAAACGGCTGAAAGATGAAAAACACGACTACTCCTACCGCGAACAGCAAGAGAAAAAAGAAATACACATTGAATGATCGCAATTCCATAAGCGTAAATCTTGAATAAAAAACAGCGCTACTCGACGATCAACGCGCCCGTCATACCGCTATGCCCCTCGCCGCAGAACACGGAACATTTGAAAGGGAATGTCCCTTTCTTGCTCGCGACAAATTCCACTGTTGTCGTTTCTCCAGCGCTCACTTCCGCGCTCTTCACGCTGAGTTCGGGGATAGCGAAAGCATGCTTTCCGGAAACGCCCTGCAGGGTGATCTTCACTTGCGTGCCCTCTTTGACGCGGATCTCATTCGGCTCGAACTGCCAATTGCTCGCTTTCACGGTGATGTCTTTCGTAATCGCACTCTCGCTGGGCGTGCTTGATGGAGACGGCGTGGTAGGAGCCGGTTTCTCTGCCGCCGTCGGCGAAGTGTTCGGCACATCGGCAGGCGCCTCCGCTGTCTGCTTGTCATTGCCGAAAAATAAGAACAGACCGCCAGCCACCACGATAACCGCCAGCAAACCGAAAATCCTTCCCATAAGATTGTTTCGTTACTCTGTTATGATGCACGGAATGCACGGGACACTCGGTGTCCGATGTTTTCAGTATACTCCTCTTTGGCTTTTTTCGAAAATACTTTGAAACGAGGCTGCCCCGAGAGAATCTGGGCGTTCACCAGAAGCGTCGGTCTGCCCTGGAGAGACATTTTCCTATGCGGCGGACGCACCGAAAGCGCAAGTCCGTATGTGTCTCGGAAATACTGCTTGATGCCGGCGCGCGTATTGTAGCCGCTCGGAAGAATGAACGGCTTGAAGCTCATTTTCAGGGAAGAAAAAAACTTTTTGTGATTCTCATGCAAAAACACATAGGCCTGCGCCTCTTTCCAATCGATTTTTTTGGCCGTAAGTCGTCGGCCGTTAGTCGTTCGTTTCTTCTCCCGCTTCCCCTGCTCCCGATAATAGACGCAGGCGCTCTGGAGCGCGCAGGCTTCGCATTTCGGCCTCCCGACGCACAAGGCGCTGCCGAAATCCATCAGTGCCGCATTCAATGTTTTTCTGGAAGTCTGGAATGCGTCTTCCCAAAACTGTTCATCGGAAACCAGCTGCTTGCCGCCCAAGAAAAACCGCCCGATCACCCGTTTCAGATTCGTATCCCAGGCGAGGTGCTCATCGCCGTAAGCGAAACTCATGATTGCTGCCGCCGTATACGGGCCGATACCAGGAAGCTTTTCCAGAAGCTTCTTGTCGCGAGGAAATGTTCCTGCGTATTCCTTCGCAATCACCTGCGCCGCTTTGAGCATATTGCGGCCGCGATCATAATAGCCTAGGCCGTCATAGTACGGCAGGAATTCTTCCCAGTCCGCTTTCGCGAGCGCCCGCACCGTCGGAAAGCGCTTGAGAAATTTCGCATAGTATGAAGTGACGCGCGACACTTGCGTCTGCTGGAGCATTATCTCGCTCACCCATACTTCATAGGCCGTGATGTTCTGTTTGCGCCACGGCAGATGCTCCCGCCCAGCCTTGCGGAAAAAATCCGCGATACGCGTTTCAAAAAATTTAATCTTCCTTGGGTTCGTTAAACCCTGCTTTCCGTGATTCTTGATTCCTGATTCCTGATTCTTTTTCATAAAATCACTCCTCCGCCCAAACAATACTCGCCGTCATAGAATACGGCAAACTGACCCGCGGCTAACCCCTGATCTTTTTCTGCGAGCAGCACCTCCAGCCTGCCATTTTCCAAAAACTTGATCGTGGCCGGATACATCTTCGCACCGTGACGGACTTTGACCTGCAATTCCCTCTTCTCGGGCGCGCTGCCTGAGATCCAATTCAGTCCTCCGACTATGAACGCATCCCGCGCCAGCAATTCGTGATGCTCGCCGTGCGATACGGAGATCTCATTCGTCTCGGAATTTTTTGCGACCACATACCACGGTCCGCCAGGGAGTTTGATGCCGCGCCGCTGCCCGACGGTGAAATACCAGAAGCCGCTATGCTCGCCGAGCACTTTTCCTGTCTCATACTCGATCAATTTTCCCGGACGCTTGCCCAAGTGATATTCCAGAAACTTGTCGAAAGGCACCTTGCCTAAGAAACAGATGCCCTGGCTATCCTTGCGGGCGGCATTGGGCAGCGCGAATTTCTCCGCCAGTTTCCGCACCTCGCGCTTCTCGTATTTCCCGATCGGGAACAGCGCTTGCGTGAGCTGCGCCTGCGTGAGCTGCGAGAGAAA
>MFRV01000004.1 GCA_001784695.1 Candidatus Moranbacteria bacterium RIFCSPHIGHO2_01_FULL_54_31
AGTATGTTTACCGCTATACTGCAAGTCCTATAAGCTGTAATTCATTTTTTTCAACCGCTATGCTGAAAGTAAAGATCATTCTCGGGAGCACGCGCGCAGGACGCCAGGGCGATAAGCCGGCCCAGTTCGTGCACACGCTCGCCAAAGAACGCGCCGATTGGGAAGTCGAACTGCTGGACCTCAAGGAATGGGATATGCCGCTTGCGATGAGCGCCAAACCGCCCAAGAGCGGAGAATATGACGACGAGATGACCAAAAAGTGGGCAGCGGTTATCGGAGAGGCGGATGCCTATATCATCGTCACTCCGGAATACAATCATGGCTATCCGGCTGTCCTGAAAAACGCCCTGGATCGCATCTACAACGAATGGCTGAACAAGCCGGTCGCCTTTGTCGGCTACGGCGCCATGCTCGGCGGCGGACGAGCAGTGGAGCAGTTGCGCCAGGTGGCGATCGAGCTGCAGATGGCGCCGATCCGCGAAGCCGTCTTCGTGCCTCTGGTCTGGCAGGCTTTCGATGAGAGCGGCAAACCGGCAAACGAGCAGTTAACAGCCGGCGCCCAAGTGATGTTCGCGCAGCTCACGTGGTGGGGCGAGGCGCTCAAAGCCGCGCGCGAGAAGAAATAATCTCGACACCCAGCCCTCTTTTGTTATACTAGACAAGAGAATATCTATCTATGCAGACTGTTTTTCATCCGGCACAATCGCGGGGGTATGCGAAGCACGGGTGGCTCGAGAGCCATCACTCGTTCAGCTTTGCCAGCTATTTCGATCCGGAACGGATGGGCTTCGGGGCGCTCCGCGTCATAAACGATGACAACATCGCCGCCGGCCAGGGCTTCGGCCGCCATCCTCATAATGATATGGAGATCATCACCATCCCGCTCACAGGGGCGCTCGCCCATCAGGACAGTATGGGCAACGCGGAGGTGATCAAGACGGGCGAAGTGCAGGTGATGAGCGCTGGTACCGGCGTCGAGCACGCCGAGTTCAACGCTTCGAAGACGGAAAACGTCACGCTGCTCCAGATCTGGATCCTGACCAGGCAGAATGGGATGGCTCCGCGCTATGCTCAGAAACTTTTCAATCGGTCTTTTTTTGAGAACAGGCTCTCTGTGGTCGTCGGTCCGGAGGGGAGCGAGAAAGAGGGGGCGCTCTTCATCCATCAGGATGCCTGGTTGTCTCTGGGGCGTTTCGATAGCGACACTGACATCGAGTATGCGCTGCACGATCCGCAGAATGGCGTCTACTTTTTCGTCATCGAGGGCGGAGCGACGGTAGCGGGGCAGAGACTGGAGAAACGCGATGCGTTCGGAGTATGGGATACGGAGCGCGTCTCCATGCAGGTGAAAAAAGATGCTTTTCTCTTGGCTATCGAGGTACCGATGGCATAGGTTGTATTTGGAAAAGCATTCCTTGTCCTGCAAGAAGAAAATATTTGAGAGAAAGAGGGCTGACACCCTCTTTTTTCTTGATTAATTATGGTATACTGTACTTGAAGTTTCAGTATCTATAGAAACGATGCCAACAGAAAAAAATGGCGCGCCAGAAAGGCCGCCTGAAAAAACAAATTCTTTTCCTCCGGTGTCTGACGCCGTATTTCAGAAGTCGCACGAATCTCTGTGGGGAGCGATTCTGTTCGCTTTGATGATTTTGTTCGTTGCGGCGAGCATCGCGGGTATCGGGTGGGTGGCATATGCGAAGTGGCAGAGCAAGCGTATGGCGACGAAGCAGCCTTCCATATCAGCATTGCAGGCACAATCGAACGAACAGGAAAATGCTCCGGCATCGGACGAACCCGCGTCACCGGACGAAGACGTCCCGAACACGAAAACCGATACGGACAATGTCGCGGCAGCCAAGAAACTGGATATGAGCGTCCTGAATGGCGGCGCGGCCAAAGGAAGCGCTGGCACCATCGCCGAGTTTCTGAAGACCGAAGGGTATACGAAGGTCACGGCCGGGAACACGCTCAAGGATTATGCGGGCATCGCCGTATACTATGCGGACGGGCTGGAAAAAGAGGCGGATGCGGTCAAGGCGAGTCTCGTGAAAAAATATCCGCAAGCGAAAACGCTGCCGGCCGATGCGAAAAACAAAGAAACCTCCGTTTCCCAAGTGACGGTCATCCTCGGGAAATAGCCGCTGAACTTTCCTATATACAAAATACCCCGCTGTATACCGGATACGGCGGGATTTGCTTTATAGAGCCATTTGGCGCTATGCTGACTGTACCAACTATGAGCACTGGAACCACCGAAGAAATCAAGGCGCGGCTGAATATCGTGGAGCTGATCGGCTCGTATGTTCGCTTGGAAAAGTCGGGCCAGCACTGGAAAGCCTGCTGTCCGTTCCATCAGGAGCGTACGCCGTCTTTTATGGTGAACGAGGAGAAGGCGATGTGGCACTGTTTCGGCTGCGGCAAAGGCGGTGACGTATTCGCCTTCGTGATGGAGATGGAGGGTCTGGAATTCCGCGAAGCGCTCAAGATGCTGGCGGAACGCGCCGGTGTGGAGCTGCCCCAGTACAAGGGCGAGACGCAGAACAAGGAAACCAAGGATCGCATCTACGACCTGCTCGAGCTTGCGACGAAATTCTATGAGAAGCAGCTGCAGGGCGGCGTCGGCAAAGAAAAAATCCTCTCGTACCTGACCGGGCGCGGATTGTCAGCAGAAAGCATCGGGAAGTTCCGCTTGGGATATGCGCCGGACGGTTGGCGGCACACTCTGGATTTCCTCGTCGGGCGCGGGTTCCGGCCTGAAGAAATAGAACAGGCGGGACTTATTCTGAAAAAAGACGGCGGCGGAGGCTATTATGATCGTTTCCGCGACCGGATAATGTTTCCCATCTTCGATATTCTCGGCCGGGTGATCGGCTATTCGGCGCGCGTCACTCCGGGCGGCGATGAATCGCAGGCGAAGTATATCAATACGCCGGAAACCCCGATCTATCACAAGAGCCGGGCGCTCTACGGATTGTTCCAGGGCAAGCAGGCGATGAAACAGGCCGGCGCGACCGTCATCGTCGAGGGGAATGTGGATGTCATCGCGATGCATCAGGCAGGCATCGGCAACACCGTGGCCGTGTCCGGCACCGCGCTGACGCCGGAGCAGCTGACGATTATGAAGCGTTATGGGAATGAAGTGCGCCTCTTCTTCGATATGGATGGGGCCGGGCAGAAGGCAGCCCGCAAGAGCGCGGAATTGGCCCTTGAAAAGGAGCTGCTCGTCTCGGTGATCGCGCTCACGTCCGGCAAGGACGCGGCGGATATGGGCCAGGAGAGCCCCGAGAAACTGCGCGAAGCGGTCGCGCAGTCCGTGCCCGCGCTCAAATATTTTCTCGAAGCCAGTCTGGCGAAAAACGACCGCACTACTCCGGATGGCAAGCGCAAGATAGTCGATGAATACACGGAGCTGCTCCTGTTCGTGAAGAACCCGATCGAGCGCGCTCACTGGATCAAGGAATTGGCGCGCGAGATACAAATGGAAGAAAAACTGGTGGTCGGTGTGGTCAACGCGGCGTTTCTGGCACGCGAGCGGCGCGAACATTACAATGTACCGCAAGCAGGTGCCCCGGTATCTACTCAGGGCGGGGCGTCTTTCGGCAAGCGTTCGGAACTGCTCCGTGAAGAATTGGTGGGGTTTATGTATGCCGACGCGGCGGTGCGCCAGGCGCTGCTCGCCCTCCTCGCCGACGGTGAGACGAAAGCGTTCCTGGAGAAGCACCCGCTCTATTTCTTTCTCATCCAGGCCGGCACTGGGGATCCACTTTCGCTCATCGAGGATGCCGCATTGAAAAGCGAAGCGACGAAGCTCATATTCCGGGTCCTGGCCTTGCCGGACTTCATCGATGTCGCAGCCGGAGAGCGGATAGCCAAGATGCTCGCCATCGCCCAGGGCTACCTGGAAAAGCTCACCACCGAGATCACCAAGCGGGAGAAACTGATCGCGCTCGAACGGGCTATTGGCGAGGCGCGGGAAAAGAAAGACAAGGCGCTCGAGACGAAGCTCGTCACCCAATTTACGGAGATTTCTTTGGACAAATCGTAAAAAACTGCTAGGATAAAGTATTCTTACAAATATCCGATGAGGCGTCGTAATGGCCCTCCTCCTTTTAATCCGAAAATACTATGGCGAAAAAGATGAAAAAAGCTCTCAAAAAAGCGAAGAAAGCGCTTAAAAAGAACGTAAAAAAGGCACCGAAAAAAGCTGTCAAAAAAATAGTTCGCAAAAAGACTGCAAAAAAAGCGCAGAAGAAGCATCGCCCGGTTGCCAAGAAAAAATCCGCGAAGAAGGCCGTGAAAAAGGCGACGAAAAAGAGCGTCAAGAAAACTGCCAAGAAGAAACAAGTCAAGGCCAAGCCGGTAAAAAAGAGGACTCCGCATAGCAAAGAGCACATCCAAGAGACGCAAGACGCAGTGACCGAGCTTCTGTCACGCGGCAAGCAGCGCGGTTTCGTCACGGAAGACGAAATCATCCATATCTTGCCGGACGTCGAGCGCGACATCGATCATCTGGAACGGCTCTACGACAAGCTGGAGACTTCTGGTATCCGGGTGGTCGGCTCCGAAGAGATGCTCAAGCGCGACATAGACAAAGTCGGAGAAGATTTCGGCAAGAAATCTAAAGGCGGCAAACCGAAAGCTCCACCGAAGGCGAAAGATAAGATGATGGACCTGGGCGAGGAAAGCACGTCCGATCTCGTGCAGATGTATCTGAAGGAAATCGGCCGCGTGGCATTGCTCTCCGGCGAAGAAGAAGTGCGCCTCGCGAAGCTCATCGAAAAAGGCGACCTGGCAGCCAAGCAGCGCCTGACCGAAGCCAACCTCCGCCTCGTCGTTTCGATCGCCAAGAAGTACGTCGGACGCTCGCACAACCTCTCGCTCCTCGATCTCATTCAGGAGGGGAATATCGGGCTGTTCCGGGCGGTAGAGAAATTCGATTATCACAAAGGCTACAAGTTCTCGACCTACGCGACGTGGTGGATCCGCCAGGCGATCACGCGCGCACTCGCTGATCAGTCGCGCACGATCCGTATCCCGGTGCATATGGTGGAGACGATCAACAAGTACGCCCAGATCACGCGCCGCTTGGTGCAGGAGCTCGGCCGCGAACCGCTGGCCGAAGAGATCGCGGCGGAAATGAACCTGGAAGTGGACAAGATCCGCCATATCCAGAAGATCTCGCAGGAGACGGTATCGCTCGAGACCTCGGTGGGAGACAACGAAGACGATAGCGTGCTCGGAGACTTCATCGAGGATACCGAGACCGTGATGCCGAACCAGTCGGCTTCGCGGAAACTGCTGAAATCGCACATCGCGGATATCCTGAGCGAGCTGACTCCGCGTGAGCAGAAGATCCTCCGCATCCGCTTCGGACTCGAGGACGGCGTGACGCATACTCTGGAGGAAGTCGGTCAGGAATTCGGCGTGACGCGCGAGCGCATCCGTCAGATCGAAGCCAAGGCGCTCGAGAAGATCCGCGAACACGAGAACCTGCGGAAACTCAAGGACTACTAGTTTCTTTTGAGGCTTATGGTTGCCAAAAGGCGTATCTTTGATATAATCACTCTGTTTCATTTTTCGTGAAACAGAGCGAATATTCCGGCGTAGCTCAGCGGTAGAGCAGGTGACTGTTAATCACTTGGTCGCAGGTTCGAATCCTGCCGCCGGAGCAAGACGGGATGAGAGGACGTGAAAGCGTCTTCTTTTCCTTTTGTAGAGCTACTTTTAGCCAGTTCGAAAATCAAATTGAGCTTAGGTACCCATTCTACGAGAAATTCGAAGCCGAAAGTGTAGTTTGGACTCACCACGCATTGTGATGGCGATGCGACAATGGCATTTCTCTATCTGGTAGGGCGAATCCCGCAGGAAGCCGTGCCTTTTCTGGAAAAGATACAGCCTACGAAATGGAAGCTCTGGAAGACGGAAGGAATAGACTTCTCAAAAGACTTCCTCTGGTTGGACGATACGCAATTTGAAGGGGAGAAGAACACTTTGATTGAGAAAGGAGCTTTGGACAAGTTCATCCTTATTGACCTGAAGGCTAACCCAAATCAGCTCTTGGATATAGTGAATAGCAGGGTGGGGTAAATCCTGCATAAATCCTGCTTGAATTGACAAAAGGGCGCTTTATTGCTATTTTCAAACATAGAAAACCTTATGGATAAAAAAATAATTTTAGGAATTTTTGTAGTCGTAGCCCTTCTCGGAGGGATTTTTTGGTTCCAGGAGAAGAAATTAGGAGTATCTACACAACCTGAGTCAATCAGTTCTGTTGATAATGGTGACTCTAGAAAAAAAACTCTTATTTATACTGAACAGCTCAATCTGAAATTTTCTCTGGATATACTAAAATTTTGGGGAATTAGAGAGGTCTTCCAGTATCCAGTCAACCCAGAGGTGTTTTATTATATATCCAATTCAAACGCAGGAAAAAGTGCAACAGTATCAAAATTTGATACGAGTAAGGTAGAGGATTTTCTCCATAAGGAATCCTATGATTTGCCGAAATACAATGAGAATGTATTTCTAGATAATTTTTACGGAGACCTTGAGCTTCGAGGTGTAGGTTTCGATGGTGATAAGTTTGTATTCGCAAAAACCAGCAGAGATAACTCTCCAGGTCCGTGCTTTAGCCCATGGTTTTATGAGAGTTTGAATTACATAGAAGTTGATTCTACTCCAGCAGTTAGGAAGCCGTACTCTCTTTCAAACGCAAAACTAACAGAGTTGAAAGAGGAAGAAAAGCGCTGTCGAGAGACTTTATAAAGCTTTTGACGTGTATTTGAGAGGTGCTCAAAACGTATAAAGGTCAACGCATTTTCGCTGGTTTCAAATATAGAAACAAAATGCCCCGTTCTTACAATCGAGTGCTCGAAAGACATCGAGTGTTCGTAGTGATAGCGGGTCTTGTTTTTTGACAACTTGTGAAAGGAGTGGAAAGTGAAAAATACTGTGCGTATCATTGCGTTTGCTCTTGCCTCAGTGACTCCATCGCTGGCAATAGCATACGGTGAAGTTCTCGGGAACTTTGGTGGCGTGACGGTTTATTCCAACGCAAATCCACCATCTGGTTCAAATGGTGGTGACTATCAGTGTGTCGAATATGTGAGGAGGTACTACGATGAGGTTTATGACCTCGACCTCCGTGCACTGTATACAGGCAATGCCAACACTTGGTATGCCAATGCAGCCACAATGAACTTATCGAGCTATGCAAATGGTTCAACAACGAGGCCGGAGGTTGGAGATATTCTGACTTCGACTGGGGGCACATTTGGTCACGTCGCCATTGTCAGTTCGGTCACGGACACTCAGGTTTGTGTTGCGCAGCAGAACTTCGACAACGATGAGAATGACAGCGACGGAACTCACTGCAGAGACATGACTGGAAATGCGACCCAGGGCTACACAGTTAGTGCCCTTGGCGCTGGCGGCGGCTATGCTGTTCAGGGTTGGCTTCGTCAGCAACACACGCCTACTACGGAAACGCTACAGACTAGGGCGTGGGGTGCCATCGAGTGGTATCCACAGAGCACTCAAAGCTGTAGTAGCGCGACCCGTTGGTGGAAAGATGGAATCGAGACCAGCTCAAGTGTCTGTGGCGAAATCACGACGTTCTGCAGTGTTTCGTCCCCAAATGTTCCCGAGAGTAACAACCGCTTCCAGGCATGGTGGCGGACGGCGAGAGAGTTCTTCTCAAGTCTGAAGTTGCTTTTTGGAACCTACGCCTCGGCTTGCAGTCAGACAACGGTCTTGCGAACCATCTCTGTTCCGTCGAGTTCTTCGGTTCCGAACTCAATCGTGGCTGGGAATGGAGCGTTTCCATCTCACGCTGTCGGTTACGGGAGCGGTGCGTTGATTACCTCGGCAGCTTCATCTGGGCAACCGGATTTTGTTGCCAAGAGTGTGGTTCTCAAGGACTCAGGCGACAAGGAGCGCTACGCTTTTGCGCTTGGCAACACCGTCAAGGTAGCAGCCAAGTTCAAGAACGAAGGGACGGCCAACTCTCCTCAGGCCATTGAAATTCGCTACTATCGCTCCAATGGGCAGAAGGAGGATGCTCATAGCGACTGGGTGCGCGTGGCAACAAGCACCATTCAGGCAAGCAACATGAAGGTGGGTGATACTCACACCGAGAACATCCAGTTTACGGCTCCATCGACAATTGGAACCTACAACATCGTCGCCTGTGCTGACCGGACGCAGGACAGCAACAACGGGGATGGCCAGGTTGTCGAAAAGCACGAAAGCAACAACTGCTCCAAGGAAGCAGTATTCACGGTAGCGCGTCGCACCCCCGAAGACCGCAAGAAGTTTTTGCGGAACATCATGCAAACCATCAACGACTGAAACGAAAGGAACTGACATCATGAAACGTATCCTCGCATCTCTCCTCGCCGCCATTCTGTTGGCCTCATCCATTCCGGCTCAGGCAGCTTCCTACGGCGGCTATGTCCGGAACTGGTGGGTTCAGGAAAACGGTGACATCACCTTCTACTTCCTGGATGCCACAAATGCCAACTACGTCACCGGCCTTTGCGGCTGGGGACTCTATGTCCTCCAGGCAGGCAAGGCGAACTACGACGAGACTTATTCGTCGCTTCTCCTGGCTGCTAAGAACAACTACAAGGTGCTCATGGAGGTCACGACCTGCAGTGCCCAAATCAACATCATCAAGATGGCGAAGGTCTGCACCTGGACTGGTGACTGCTGACCGCCGACGGCAACGCCGTGCAACAAGGGCTACTCTGGAAATCAGGGTAGCCTCTTCTTTTTTCTAAAATAGTGAGGAGCGGGGTGGGGTATATCTTACGCACCTTGCTCCATAAACTTCTTCAAGCCAAAGTAGTAGAACTTTGAGGCTTTATCCTCCTGTATAGAGGTTCTAATAGTGTCCAGTAGGCGGAGCATAAAGAAAAACACCCTCAGAGCAGGGTGTTTTTCTTTTCTGTTGAGCCATTTTTTTGTTACGAAGGTTGACAGGTTTCTGAAATAGCTCCCGGGGATGATGTATAATAGAAAATATATTATCCTTAACTCAAGCCTTTATGTCTCGAAAATTTTTGGTATTTTTAGTGGCACTTGTTCTCGGGGCGAGCGCCTCAGTCGCGTATGCTACCCACTCCTGGGGCGGATACCACTGGGCGCGTACGGCGAATCCCTTTACCTTGAAGCTCGGGGACAACGTCTCTGTCAATTGGGATAATATTCTCACTACAGCTGCGAGTGATTGGACCGTTTCATCAGTTCTGGATACTGCGGTTGCTGCCGGCAGTACCAATCCCAAGAACTGCAAAGCCGTCACAGGGCGGGTGGAAGTCTGCAACAGCAAATACGGCAATAACGGCTGGCTCGGCATCGCGCAGATATGGGTAAGCGGCAGTCACATTACCAAAGGAGTAACAAAGCTCAATGATACCTACTTCAATACGCCGATGTACAATACGCCTGCCTGGCGCACTCTCGTTATGTGTCAGGAAATCGGCCATACGCTCGGTCTTGACCATCAGGATGAAGTCTTCGGCAATGCCAATCTCGGGACTTGTATGGATTATACGAATGATCCCTCCGCGAACCAGCATCCCAATCAGCACGACTATGATATGCTGGCGCAGATCTACGCTCACCTCGATGGGAGTACAACCGTGGGACAGAGTGCGACCAATGGCAAAGCCGAAGTGGATCATAATGACAGGCGCACGTGGGGGAAATCCATCCGTACCAGTAGCGACGGAAAATCCTCGCTTTTTGTTCGCGAATTCGCTGGCAAAGAAAAAGTATTCACCTTTGTCATCTGGGCTGAGGAAAAATAATTTTCAAACGTTTTTGTCAGGCAACCCCGTTTGAGTAGGTGGAGCTAAAAAGAGCCTTATGGAAGGTTCTTTTTTGTTTTCTTGACAATACCCCCTAGGGGGTATTAGAATAGAGATACTTATTAATACGCTTATGGCTCCCGCAAAACAGAAGCTCATCCGCCGGCTCAAGATCATCGAAGGCCAAGTCCGCGGCCTTCAGGAGATGCTCGCGAAAGACGCCTACTGCATCGATGTGATCACCCAGACATCCGCCGTGAAGCAGGGGCTGACTGCCGTGGAGGATGCTCTGATGGAAAGCCATCTCGGCACGTGCGCCATCGCCCAAATCAAAGGCGGCAAGGAAGCCAAGGCCAAAGAAGAAATTCTCAAGGTGTATAGGCTCAAACGCAAGTAACCTTTTTAAGCATCGTTGTTGTATGCAAAAAAAATCCTTATATCTTTCTCTTATCGGGGTGGCTATAGTGATGGGAAGTCTCATCTGGTATTTCCAGAAAACGAAGTCTGAACTCCGGGAATCAGAATCTTTGTCTTCTCGTACAGATGATGTGCCGGAAGCGCAGAGCCCTACCGCCATTGACCTTACAGATGGACAAAGCGTGGATCTTGTCGTGATGCCAGTCAAGAAAACCATTGCTGGCCGTACCGTGAAAATGCTCGGCTACAACGGTTCTATTCCTGGGCCGACATTCCGTATTCCTGAAGGATCGGAAATTACAATCAACCTGAAGAACGGTGGAGATATTGCCACCACACTCCATGCTCACGGAGTACGAATGGATAACCCCTTTGACGGCGTTCCAGGGGTGACTCAAAAAGAGATTGCGGTCGGAGAATCATTTTCCTATAAGCTCAAATTTTCAGACCCAGGCGTATTCTGGTACCACCCTCATGTGAGAACGGACTATGCCCTTGAGTCAGGACTCTATGCTAACATCATTGTGACACCAAAGGGGAGCACCTACTGGTCGCCAGTCAATCGAGAAATTCCCCTCATGTTGGACGATATTGCTTTGGACAAAAATGGTTTACTGCCATTTGATAGCAAGGTAGCTGATCATACGCTTATGGGACGCTTCGGCAATGTGATGTTGGTGAACGGTGAGACAGGTTACCAGCTTCAAGCGAAGCAAGGAGAGGTAGTTCGTTTCTATCTGACCAATGCCGCCAATACCCGGCTCTTCAACTTTGCCCTTCCTGGCGCGAAAATGAAACTCGTCGGAGCGGATGTGGGACGGTATGAAAGAGAGACATTCGTGGATACGGTGCTCGTGGCTCCTGGTGAGCGTCGCGTCGTCGATGTGTTCTTCGAAAAGCCGGGTGAGTACGTGATGAAACACCAAACTCCCGATAAAGAGTATGCTCTCGGAGCCGTGTCCGTCTCGGCTGAAACCACCAATCCCTCCTATACCAACGAGTTTTCTGTGTTGCGTACCAACATAACTGTCGTTGATGAGTTAGAAAATCTTATGAACATCTACCTGACGAAGTCTCCCGACAAGAGTCTAAATCTCTCGCTTGATATGACAGCAGAGATGCGGAAGGGTATGCCAATGGGGATGCACTCGATGGGTGGCGGGATGGCGATGTCGGACAAAGATATGGGGATGGGCGATGACGGCGATGCGCTCGAATGGGAGGACACGATGGCCAGCATGAATGCCTTGTCAAATTCCGCTATGATGAAATGGAAGCTCATAGACGGTACGACGGGAAAAGTGAATATGGATATCGGCGACTGGAGCTTCAAGTCTGGTGAAAAAGTGAAAATCCGCATCTTCAACGATCCGCAGTCTCTGCACCCGATGCAGCACCCGATCCACTTCCATGGGCAGCGCCTCATGGCGCTCTCAACGAACGGCGTGAAAAATGACAATCCGGTGTGGGCGGATACCGTACTCGTTGCCAAAGGCGACACGGTCGACATCTTGCTTGACGCCTCTAATCCCGGCGTTTGGGTCGCGCACTGCCATATCCTCGAACACGCGGAGAGCGGCATGATGACGTCCTTCAAGGTCGAATAACATATATGAATAAGGTAATTATAGACATCGCCGGGATGCACTGCCGTTCGTGCGAGATGCTGACGGAAGAAGAGCTCGCGAAGGTTCCCGGCGTGAAAAAAGTGAAGACGCATTTCCGATCCGGCATGGCGGAAGTGTTCTATGAAGGAGAGAAGCCGAGCGATGAGGCGCTCGAGAAGGCGGTACGGAATGCCGGCTATACGGTCGGCAAAGGCGAGCGTCCGTGGGTGACGAAGAATATGTCCGCATGGGTGGAGTTTCTGTTCGCTTTCGGTATCGTTCTCGTGCTCTTTCTCTTCGCGCAAGCGGCAGGGCTCTTCAGTATCTCTCTCGGATCGGCACAGCGGCTCGAGAGCCTGCCGTTCGTGCTACTCCTCGGCGTAGTCGCCGGGTTCTCGACGTGTATGGCGATTGTGGGCGGACTGGTGCTCGCGGTGTCGGCGCGCTTCAGTGAGATGCATCCGGAAGCGAGCGTCCGCCAGAAATTCCTTCCAGACGTGTATTTCAATCTCGGCCGCGTGGGAGGATTTGCGATTCTCGGCGCGCTTCTGGGTTGGTTCGGTTCAGTCTTGCAACTCTCCTCGTTTTCGGTCGGCATCCTTATCGTGGCGGTGAGCGTTGTCATGCTGCTCATCGGACTGCAGCTTCTCGAACTGTTCCCGCGGCTTTCCGCGTGGAAACTGATGCTGCCGAAATGGATAGCGCGGGCGCTCGGGATCCGATCGCACGCGAAGAAAGAATACAGCCATACGCGGGCGATGGCACTCGGCGCGGCAACGTTTTTCCTGCCGTGCGGATTCACCCAGGCGGTGCAGCTCTACGTCGTAACGGCGGGGAGCCCGATGATCGGCGCGCTTTCGATGGGAGCGTTCGCGCTCGGCACGGCGCCGGGACTGCTCGGTATCGGTGGACTGGCAGCGGCCGCGCGAGGGTCGTTCCGCAGATTCTTCTTCAAGACGGCCGGCATCATCGTCATCGCACTCGGAATCTTCAATTTCCAGAACGGAACTACTTTGGTGAGGCTCGGGCCTGATCAGCAGGCAGGCGATGGATCCGCAATGAACGGAGCGATTCTCGGTGACAAGCAGGTGATCCGGATCACGCAGAAGGCCGATGGCTATTTCCCAAATCAATTGACAGTAAAGAGAGGGCGGCCGGTGAAACTCATCATCGATTCGGAGAATTCATACACATGCGCATCGAGCTTCACGATGCCGAAAATCGGCATTCAGAAAATACTCGAACCGGGTGAAAACGTGTTCGAATTTGTGCCGGAAAAATCGGGACCGATTCCGTTCAGCTGCAGTATGGGGATGTTCCGCGGCACGATCAATGTGATTGAATAATCCGTAAGTCTATGAAAACAATACCATCAGGAGAAGGAGAAAAAAGAGTGCAGCTTTCCATCGGCGGGATGCACTGCGCCTCATGCGCGAATATCATCGAACGGCAGCTGAAAAAAGTGCTGGGAGTGAAGCAGGCGAATGTGAACATCGGTACGGAGAAAGCGAGCATCGTGTTCGAGAGCGCGCAAGTCGGTATACCGGCACTGAAAAAAGCCGTGGAGGCGGCCGGCTATACGGCGGAAGAGATCGACCCGCGGGATACCGAGTATGAAACAAAGAAACGCGCGCGCGTCGAGCATGAGTATCGGCAGAAATTCCTCTGGGGACTGACCCTATCGCTCCCGATGTTTTACTTTATGCTGTTCGATTTCTTCGATGTTTTCGGTGAGACGGCATTCTTGTCATATGTGGGCATCGTGTCGCTTTTCCTCACGCTGCCTGTGCAGTTTGTGATCGGTGCGGGATTTTACAAAGGCATGTGGTCGTCGCTCCGGATGAAAATGTTCAATATGGACAGCTTGATCGCTATAGGGACGACGACGGCGTTCGCGTACAGCGCGGTGAATTATGGGCTGTATGTGGCACGGAATAATTCTCTGGTCGGTCTTTCTGGTGAAAAAATTCCGGAACTGTATTTCGAGACGGCAGCGTTCCTCATCACGTTCGTGATCTTGGGCAAATGGCTTGAGGCGCGGACCAAGGGCAGGACGTCGGACGCGATCCGCAAACTGATGGGACTGGCGCCGAAAACCGCGCGCGTAGTTAGAAATGGCGAGACGAAAGATATTCCGGTAGAAGCAGTGGCGCATGGCGACATCGTGGTGGTGCGTCCGGGAGAACGGATCCCGGTGGACGGCGTGGTACGATCAGGACATTCGGCGGTGGATGAGTCGATGATTACCGGAGAAAGCCTGCCGGTCGAAAAAAATACCGGTGATACCGTGATCGGCGGGACGGTGAATAAGGTCGGCAGTTTCGAATTCGAGGCGACGCGCGTGGGGAGCGAGACGACGCTGGCCAATATCGTGCGGCTCATCGAAGAGGCCCAAGGATCGAAAGCGCCAATCCAGGATTTCGCGGACCGCATCTCGGCATGGTTCGTACCGGCGGTGATCGGTATCGCGATACTGACTTTTATTTCGTGGTATTTCTTTCTCGGTGCGACGCTTTCGTTCGCGCTGATGGCATTCACGGCGGTGATCGTGATCGCGTGTCCGTGCGCGCTGGGACTCGCGACGCCGACGGCGCTGATGGCGGGGACGGGCAAGGGAGCGGAGAACGGCATCTTGATTAAAGGCGGTGTTCCGCTCGAGATGACGAGGAATATCACCGCAATCATCTTCGACAAGACCGGAACGCTTACGAAGGGTCAGCCGGAAGTGACGGACATCATATCTTTCGGAGAAACTTCAGAAAACGATATTCTCGCGGTAGCCGCGTCGCTCGAACGACAGTCTGAGCATCCGCTGGCGGAAGCGATCTACGTCTACGCCGAAAAGAGCAGTCTCTCCAATCGGAATGTGAGTGGCTTTTCTGCCATACCTGGCAAAGGCGTGCGAGGGACGATAGATGGCAAAGAATATTCTTTCGGAAACAGCAGACTCGTGGAAGACCAACAGATCGTTCTCGAGGCAGATATCGAACGTACGGTGGCTCGATTGGAAACGGAGGGGAAAACAGCGATGTATCTCGCTGCCGGGACGACCCTACTTGGAGCGATCGCGGTTGCTGATACCATCAAGGATACTTCCAAAGAAGCCGTGATGCAGTTGCAACGTCTCGGGCTCGAAGTCTGGATGATCACCGGGGACAATGAACGCACCGCGCGCGCGATCGCATCGCAGGTTGGCATCGAGAGCGTGATGGCGAGTGTTCTGCCTGAGGACAAGGTAGCCAAAGTGAAAGCGCTGCAATCACGAGGGAACAAAGTGGCGATGGTTGGAGATGGCATCAATGATGCGCCGGCGCTCGCTCAGGCGGATCTGGGGATAGCGATGGGAGCGGGGACGGATGTGGCGATGGAAACAGGCGACATCGTGCTGATGAAAAACGATCTGCGCGACGTCGTGACGGCGTTCGAACTTTCGAGGGAAACGATGTGGAAGATCAAGCAGAATCTGTTCTTCGCGCTCTTCTACAACGTGATGGGCATCCCGATCGCGGCGCGGGTGTTCGTCGATTTCGGCCTGGTGCTGAAGCCGGAGCTTGCCGGGCTCGCGATGGCGCTCTCGTCGGTATCGGTCGTGACCAACTCGCTGTTCCTGCGCTTTTTCCGTCCGGGCAAGAGGAATTGGCTCTCGCTTGCGGCGCCATTCATTATGATTATCGCGTTCTCGCTTCTGTTCCTCCAATTTGCCAAGCTTTCCGGCGCGCAGGATATGCGAGGAACGGAAACGGGGAAAATCGAGATAAGAAAATAATACGTAATCACATAATGACTGACATATGGATACACAATCACCCGTCGAACAGCCGTCGAAGCAGGAGCGCAGGGCGCTGGAAATCGAGCAGCGCAGGCAGACGCAGGCAAGCGCATCGCGCAAACAGCGGCTGAAGAAAATAATCAAGCGGTCTGCTGGTGCGCTGCTTGTCGCTGGCAGCATCGGAACACTTGTGTGGTATGTCGCGACACTGCCGCCGCTTCAGGAAGACGAGATAATTTCACGGAACGGCATCCACTGGCACTCGCAGCTGACGCTGTATGTCAAAGGGGTGAAACAGGATATCCCGAAGGACATCGGCATCGGGTCGGTGCACAAGCCGGTGCACACGCACGATGCGGATGGAGTCATTCACCTTGAATTTCAGGGATTGGTCCGTCGGCAAGATACGACGCTCGGACAGTTTTTCAAAAACTGGGGCAAGAATCCCGATGACTTCGGCCCGTTGACTGCAATGGCGGTGAATGGCCAAGAGAATACCGAGTTTATGAACTATCATATGCGGGATACGGACAAGATAGAGATCAGATTCGACGAAGCGGAGAGTGCGGCACAAAACCGGTAGATAATACATAACAGGGCAACAATCATATGGAAACGACGAATTATGGGTTTACCAAGACAGTAGCGCTCCCGTTCGCGGAAGCGGTAGCGAAAGTGAAGGAAGTGTTGGCGCTTGAGGGATTCGGCCAGCTGACCGAGATCGATGTGCAGGCCAAGCTAAAAGAGAAATTGGGCGCGGATATGGAGCCGTATATGATTCTCGGGATGTGCCATCCGGCATTGGCGCATCAGGCGCTTCTGATAGAAACCGAGATCGGACTGCTCTTGCCGTGCAATGTGATCGTGTATGAGAAGGGCGGTATCGTGCATATCGCTGTCCAGAAGCCGAACCTGATGGCGCAAGTCGTACAGAAGAAAGGGCTTGAAGCGGTGGCAGAAGAAGCGGAAAAGCATATTCTTTCAGCGCTTGATTCTATCGCATAATAAATAATCAAATAACCGAAGGAGGTGAATATATATGATGGGAAATTATTTCGGAGGAGGGTACGGGTTTATGGGCGGTTTCGGATTCTTCTGGATGCTTATTTTCTGGGGATTGATTATTTGGGGCATTATCGTGCTCGTGCAATCAGTATCAAAGAATAACAATCAATCTTCCGGCATCCCGCAAGAAGATGCGGCTCTGAAGACGCTCCGTGAGCGCTATGCCAAAGGAGAAATAAAGAAAGATGAATTCGAGTCTATAAAAAAAGACCTTACGGCCTAGGAGAGGCGGAAGAGAAATTAAAGAGAGCTATCGACGCGGTATAATGGAAAAGTTTTGTTTCAATAACTAATATTTTACATCGCTTTTATGCAAGAACTCTCGCTATCATCCTATGTTTGGAAATGTGTAGTCGGATCGGAGATTGCCTATGTACTCTGTCTCGTTGGCGGGTACTTGCCGTGGCGCACGCCAAGAGGGCTGGAATTGCATCACACGCTCTTTGAGATGATCCCTGGCTTTATCTGGGGCAGCTTCGGAAGCGCCGTCTGGGGAGCGGTACTCTTGGGAATTCTTTCGGTGATTTTCGGTTCTTATATTGTCTGGATGCACAATTCCAGCTTGGAGGAAAAATAACACAATGTATGGACAATCACGCTCACAGTGCATCGTGCTCGCGCACCCGGTACATTCTGATCGGCCTTTTGGTGATCACCGGAATCTATCTCATCGCTGATCATGGCCAGCATCTGCTGCCATATCTGCCGTTCGCATTTTTGCTTGGCTGCCTCTTCATGCATCTGTTTATGCATCATGGCAGTCACAGCGGTCATGATCATGGACCCGAAAACAAATAACGGGTATTGCCCCGATGTTACCGGCACTGCGCTCGCCTGCCTGCCGGTAGGCAGGGAAACGAAAGTAAACTTTCGTTTCACTTGCTTCATTTGGTAATAAAACAGTATGAATCATCACGAGCATACAAAAGAACAATATACCTGCCCGATGCATCCGGAGGTGCGGCAGGATATGCCCGGTAGCTGTCCTCAATGCGGGATGACGCTTATGGAGAAAGAGGAAATAAAAACCGAGCCCGATACTTATGCCGGCCATGTGATGGGTGACCCATCCAAAATGGGGTTCTGGGGAAAGTTGAAAATAAGCATGTCAATGACTATGGGCATGGATCATACCGGGCTGGCCGGGCGGGAGATGGCACGTCTTATGGAAATTGATATTAGAAATAAGTTTTTCTTTGCGTTCATATTAACCATACCGATCATTTTCTACTCGCCCCTCGGCACAGAATTTCTCGGGCTCAGCCTTCCGTCCCCGCTACCTCTTCCGTGGCTTCTTTTTCTTCTTACCACGCCGGTATTCTTCTATTCGGGCTGGATTTTCCTCTACTCGACATATTTTGCGCTGAAGAATAAGACGCTCAACATGGCGGTGCTCATTGCTGTCGGTATTACGGCAGCCTATGGGTTCAGTGTTTTACTTACTGTGATCGGCAGCGCCGATTCCTACTATGAGGCGGCTGCTATGCTCATCACTTTCGTTCTTTTTGGCCACTGGATGGAAATGAAGTCTCGGCGCGGGACAACCGATGCCCTGCAAGCGCTTTTCAATCTCGTGCCGCCTCAAGCAAGAGTTCTTAAGGACGGCACAGAAATGCTCGTTTCTACTGCAAAGATAGAACTCGGAGATATTATTATTCTGAAGCCAGGTGACAAAGTTCCTGTCGATGGCGAAATCATAGAAGGCGAGACGGCTATTGATGAAGCGCTGGTCACCGGAGAATCAACTCCTGCTTTCAAAAAAACCGGCGATCAGGTGATTGGAGGGTCAATCAACACCGTTGGTTCCGTAAGATTCAAGGCAACAAAAATAGGCTCTGATACTGCTCTCGCCCAGATTGTCCGCATGGTTGAAGAGGCACAGAATTCAAAAGCTCCCGGGCAAAGAATTGCCGACAGGTTTGCAAAATACTTGGTCATTGCGGCTGTCGGGTCAGGACTTTCGGTTTTTATTATCTGGTATTTTATCGTCGGCTCACCGCTCCTCTTGGCGCTCTCCTTTGCCATCGCTACGGTTGTCATCGCCTGCCCGGATGCTCTGGGGCTGGCTACTCCGACGGCTGTCGCGGTCGGTACCGGCCTCGGTGCCAAATACAATATCCTTATCAAGGATGCTCCAACCCTTGAACAAGTATCAAAAATTCAAGCTATCGTACTCGACAAAACCGGTACGCTCACCGAAGGAAAGCCGGAAGTAACTGATATAGCCACGGTAGAGGGTTTTGATTCAAATGAGGCGCTTCGTCTCGTCGGGGCAGCCGAAGCGAAATCATCGCACCCCTTGGCAGGCGCGGTGCTCGATGAGCTCAAAAAACGCGGGCTGACTGTGCCAGGGTCAGTTGATACATTCGAGAACCTTTCCGGTTTAGGAGTAAAAGCAGTTGTTGATGGGAAACGTGTGCTCATCGGTACGACGAAGCTTATGAAAGAAAGCAATGTTGACTTGGGCGTTTTGGGACAAAAAATCAATGAGTTTCTGGAACGAGGAGAGACCATCATGATCCTTGCCGTTGATGGCGCTGTTAAGGCCGTTATCGGGGCGGCTGATCCGATAAAACCCAATGCGGTAAAAGCGATAGGGCGTTTCAAAGAATTAGGCATTGAGATTGTGATGATCACAGGCGATAACACAATGACGGCAGAGAAAGTGGCGAGTCAGATTGGTATAGAAAGAGTGTTCGCAGAAGTGATGCCGGAAGATAAGGCGAGCTATGTCAAAAAACTTCAGCAGGAAGGCAAATGTACGGCCATGGTGGGCGATGGCGTCAATGACGCCCCGGCACTCGCTCAATCGGATGTAGGCATTGCGATCGGTGCGGGTACGGATGTTGCGATCGAGACAGCGAAGGTTGTTCTTATGAAATCTGATCCGTTAGATATACTGCGAGCTATAACATTGAGCAAGGCAACGGTCCGCAAGATGAAACAGAATCTTTTCTGGGCTTCTATCTACAATATCCTCGCCATACCGGTTGCGGGCGGCATTTTGTACCCGAGTTTCGGCATTATGCTTCGCCCGGAGTTTGCGGCGCTGCTTATGAGTATTTCGTCGATAATTGTTGCAACGAATGCCGTATTGCTGAAACGAGTTGAATCGGAACTCAGAACTTAACCGGGAAGACTTCTATGAAGAAAGGAATCGTTATTATCGTTCTAGTACTCGCTCTTATGGAAGGCGTTTCGTGGTGGGTCTATACATCCTTTGATTCAAGAGACGGAGAGAAACCAGAGAAATCTTTTGGACAGGAGCAAAGCCCCGTATCTCGTTCAGTCCCTGTTTCTATCAATACATCAGACCCGCGGCAAGAAACGAGCCGGGAGAATATACCTGAAGTAACTGAAGAGCAAAGCACGCCTTCCCCGGTATCCTTGTCAGCACTTCCCCCAAAGGGGCTGGGTTCAGATTTCGCAAACTTCCCTCCACCTAGCACGGAGGTGGTAAATGGAAGAACGGAAAGAACCATCCATATGGGGGTAAGGCAATATGCGTGGGAGCCAGCGACTATCACCGCCAAGAAAGGCGAGCTTGTCCGTCTCATTGTCCATAATGCCGATGTGTTGCATGGCTTGGTTATTCCCGATCTCGGGGTCAATCAGGATATTCCTTCCGATGGGGCAGTCGTAGAGTTCACCGCTAGCAAGGCAGGGACATTCGAGTTTTTCTGTTCAGTCTGGTGCGGAGAGGGGCATATGGAAATGAGGGGAAAGATCGTCATCCAATAGCGAAAGGCCTGGGACAATCAATGTAAAAAAAGCACCCCCGGAAAAATTCGGGGGCGGGTCAACGGCGTTGCCGATACTCAGGGAACATTTTGGAGGTCTTCCGGGATACCGCTGACATCATGTGAGACGGGCATCGCGCCTGGTAAAGCGGAATCAATCGTTTCCAATGACGTCAGAACATAATGAAAGTCGTTGTCCGCAGAAAAAACTTTTACTATACGCACTGTTTTTTTGCCAGTGTGGACAGACACTTCCCCGACAACAGCAAAGGTGATAGTACTGGCGTTGCAGAGTCCGGCATCCCGTTTGCTATTGAGGAGCGTGTCAGCCTCGTCAGTACCAGTGTTATCAACCAAGGATTCTGCTAGCTGATCAGCATCTTTCTGAAAGTGACAGTAGTAGGCTTCGCTTTCATAACGTGCGCCAGCAATCAGGCAGAATCTTACTTCTTTACCGGTGATGATATAGTGATGACCATTGGCTGCCTCGACTTCTACCACCCGTACCGTTCCATTGGCACCGTGGTATACAGCCGCCTCTCGGATGATAGAGAACGCTGCCGGCTTGACTGTGCATAATGCCTCTCGATTTTTTATACCGAGAAATGTATCAGCTTGAACAGTGTCTGTGGCGGAGAGTTCTGCCAACCTCTTTGTGTCTTCCAGTGACCGGCAGTAGGTGACATCGCTATCGCCGCTGTCGTAATAAGCTCCGGCAATCAAAGCATCTTCGGCAGATGCAGCGGTTGCGAAGCAGGATAGGCCGAATGCCGTCAGTACAGCTAGTAGCTTTTTCATCGTCAATCTCCTTGTAAGGAACAGTGCTTGAATGAAGCAAAAGAGCGCTTCTGTACTTCGCTATGCCACTTTCTGGCAAGAAAGTACGCGCTTTTGCCATGATTTTTAATATCACGTGTCGAGTATAGCACTCTTGCCCCGCTTGGCAAGCCCGCTCCGCTTTTTATGGTAATATGGAAGCAGGGGTTATTCTGGTGACGGAGGAAGAAATAATTCGAATAAAAAACGCATATGTCGGAAAAAACCATCGGGCAATTGTTTGATTTCACGGGCAAGACCGTCGTGGTGACGGGCGGATCGATGGGTATCGGGTATGGGATAGCGAAACGCTTCGCGGAAGCGGGAGCGAATGTCGTCATCGCGGATATCGATGCGGCCTCCGGCGAAGAGAAAGTAGCGGCTATCGCAGCGGAGGGCAAGCGGGCGCTCTTCGTCAAGACCGATGTCAGCTCCGAGGGCGACGTGAAGCATCTCATCGCTGCGGCTGTCGAGGCATTCGGCACGATCGATGTGTTCGTGAACAACGCCGGCATCTATCCGAGCGTCCCGGTACTGGATATGGATCTCGCGCTCTGGGAGAAAGTGCAGGCCGTCAACGGGCGCGGCGTCTTTCTCTGCTGTCGCGAAGCGGCGCGTGTGATGAAAGAAAAATCTGCCGGCGTTATCATCAATGTCGCCTCTGTCGATGCGCTTCATCCGAGTATGGTCGGCTTGGCGGCCTATGACGCGTCCAAGCACGGCGTCTGGGGTTTCACGAAAAATTTCGCTCTCGAAGTAGCCAAGTACGGCATCCGCGTCAATGCGATCGCTCCCGGCGGGGTGCTGACCGAAGGAGTGGAGCATCTGACTGGCGGCGCTATCCAAACGACCGCGACCGATACTGCCGCTTTCGCGGCCAAGATCCCGATGGGGCGGATGGCACAGCCCGATGAGATGGCGACGATCGCGCTTTTTCTCGCGAGCGATGGCTCGTCCTATATGACCGGATCGATCGTCGTGGCCGATGGAGGCGTGCTCCTGGCCTGAAATATATATTCGCTGCAAGATATTTATGTGATGCTCGGACTTTCCTCTCAAGAACTGGCGCTGTTTCGCCGACTGTCTTCGCCTGGCAAAATCCAGGATTACCTCGATACGCTGCCGTTCAATTACGAGAAGCGGGGCGATACCTGCCATTCGCCGCGCCAGGTGCTTCAGGCAGGAAAAGCGCACTGCATCGAAGGAGCGCTGCTCGCGGCTGCCGCGCTCTGGTTCCACGGCGCGGAGCCGCTCCTTCTTGATCTGAAGACGCGGCCGGTCGATTATGACCACGTCGTTGCGCTCTACAAGAAGAACGGCTACTGGGGCGCCATCAGCAAGACCAACCACGGGGTGCTCCGGTTCCGTGATCCGATATACCGCACGACGCGCGAGCTCGCGTTATCGTACTTCCACGAATACTTTATGAACGACACGGGGCAGAAGACGCTGCAGAGCTATTCGCGGCCGTTTTCGCTCAAGCGGTTCGGTACGGAGTGGGTCACGGCCGATGAAGACATGTGGCATATCGCCGATACCCTCGATACCGCCCGTCATTTTCCTCTCGTGCCGGCATCCAATGCCCGATCGCTCCGCAAAGCGAGTATCGTCGAAAGAAAGGCTGGCCGCGTCAGCGAATGGCAGAAAAAGGATCGCCGGACATAGCGTACCCATTTCTTGACCTTTCTGGTATCTTCTGGTAGACTATCGTTTGTCAAAATAATATCTCTCAGATTGTCCTTGCGGGCGATTTTTTGTTGGTTCTATTCTCTTATCATTATGTTATGCCAGAGCAGCAATTTTCGTATATACAAGTGAAGCGTTCCCAGGCCGGTCTTGGATTGTTTGCAGCGGCGCCGATCAAGCGTGGGAAAACGATCATCGAGTACGTCGGCAAGCGTATTCCGACCAGTGTCGGCGACACGCTCAACAATCGCTATATCTTCAACGTGAGCAGCCGCTGCGACATCGATGGCAGCCCGCGCTCCAATACCGCCCGCTATATCAATCATTCCTGCCGTCCGAATTGCGAAGCGATCAATCGTCGCGGGCGCGTTTTCATCGTCGCCAGGAAAAACATCAAAGTGGGCGAGGAATTGACCTACGACTACGGCACAAGCTATTTCGAAGGCGTCATCCAGCCTGCCGGCTGCCGGTGCCAACAGTGTTTCGCATAATTGACTTTTCGCGCAAACCCTGGCATACTTCCTGGATTATAAGCCGGCCGCACAGGCGAACGACGAGTGGACTATGACAGAAGAAATAATCTTTCCTATCCGGATCAACCGCTACCTCGCTCTGCGTGGATTGGTGACTCGCCGCGCGGCCGATGACCTTATCGCGCGGGGGTTGGTGCTCATCAATGGCCAAAGAGCCGAACTCGGCGATCGCGTGGCAAGCGCCGAGACCCGGGTCGAAGTGCTCAAAGACAAGAAAACCGCTTCCAAAAAATTTACCTATGTCGCGTACTGCAAGCCGCGCGGCGTCATCACGCATTCGCCGCAGGGGGAGGAGTCTTCGATCGGAGATATCTCCGGCTTCGCGGGACTCTTTCCGCTCGGGCGCCTGGACAAGGCCTCCGAAGGGCTCATACTACTCACCGATGACGGCCGTGTGACGGAACGGCTGCTCCATCCGCGCTATGCTCACGAGAAAGAGTATCTGGTGACCGTCCGTGAGAAAATCCTTCCCAGCGTGAAGATGATTTTCGAGGCGGGCATCGAGAATGACGACGAACGACTGACTGCCAAGCGGGTGCAGATACTCGGCCCGCACACGCTCTCGATCGTCCTGACCGAAGGCAAGAAGCACCAGATCAGGCGGATGCTCGATGCGGTGCATCTGACGGTAGAGAAACTGGTGCGCACGCGCATTATGGGGGTGCACCTCGGCGCGCTGAAGTCCGGGCAATCCCGCCTGCTGAAGGGTTCCGCACGCGCCTCTTTCCTGAAGAGCATCGGTCTCGAAGAA
This sequence comes from Candidatus Moranbacteria bacterium RIFCSPHIGHO2_01_FULL_54_31, assembly GCA_001784695.1. GTDB lineage: Bacteria > Patescibacteriota > Minisyncoccia > Moranbacterales > UBA1568 > UBA1568. Next base: position 24,200 of record MFRV01000004.1, read on the forward strand.
AGCCTGTAGAGAGTCTTCAATTTTCGGGCTGAAAAAGGTACTATACGGATATGGATATCGTATCACACGGATTGTGGGGGTCGCTCGCGTTCGGGCGGAGCACCCGGAAAAGCTTTTGGCTGGCTTTCTTTTTCGGCATCGCACCCGATTTATTCTCATTCGGGACTTATATGGCCGCCGCGTTCTTGGGATTGAACAGCCACGCCGATTGGAAGTCGGGCGAGCCGCCTGATCCGAGCCAGATCCCGATCTATGTGCACAACCTCTATGATCTCACGCACAGCCTGATCGTGTTCGCGGCCGTGTTCGCCCTGGTGTGGTGGTTCCGGAAGAAACCGCTCTATGAATTGGCGGCGTGGGGACTCCACATACTAGTCGATATCCCGACCCACGCCTACATATTTTTCCCCACGCCGTTTCTGTGGCCACTCTCGGATTTACGTATCGATGGCATCCCGTGGAGCCACCCGATCATCTTCATCCCCAACGTCACGCTGCTCCTCGTTTCGTATTATTGGTTTTTCATCAGACCGCGGTTTACTGTGAAAGAATAGCGGGGTCCGCCCCGCCTCTCGCGAGAGGCGGGGTTGATTTTTTGGCCGAGACGTGCTATAATGAATGTAGAACTGAAGAAGCGGGTGCTCGAACGGGTACCCGTTTTTGCTTTTTATAAGCCATTTTTTCAGATTATGCCGCACCAAAAGACTCCCAAAAACCAGCAAAACGAGCCGGAAAAAAAGCCAGTCAATCTGACGACTGTGACGCTGTCTCACAACGTCTTTTTCGGCATCATCCTGTCGCTCGGAATGGTCATCACGGGGCTGCTCTACGGCGCCTGCTGGCGCACGAGCACGCTCTCTATCGCGCCGCCTTCTCAGCCGGATCGGCAGATAGTGCTCGAGAGCCGCGTGCGCAAAGTGGTGGCAGGCTATCCGATCGAAACGATGGCGCCGTATATCGCAACGCACAAAAAAACGACGGCGGCGTTCCTCGTCGGTATCGCCAAGAAAGAAAGCAACTGGGGCAAGCGCATACCGCGATCGGAGGACGGCGCGGATTGTTATAATTACTGGGGGTATCGCGGAGAGGGAAGCCGCGGTATGGCGATGGGGCACGGCTGTTTCGCCAGTCCCGAGGAAGCTATCGGCGTCGTCGGCGGACGGCTGGACACCCTGATACAGGAATACAAATTCGATACGCCGGCGGAGCTCATCGTGTGGAAGTGCGGCTGGAGCTGCGATGGCCATAGCTCAAAGAGCGTCAAGAAATGGATCAGCGACGTGGGATTGTATTCTGGCAAGATTAAGAATTGATCTTTCAATTGATAAAAAACCGCCCTCCGATAAAGACGAGTGGTTTTTTATCGGTGCCGATGCCTCTTGTTGTGGGCAGGGAGGGACTCGAACCCTCACTCCTTGCGGAACCAGTTCCTAAGACTGGCGTGTATACCATTCCACCACCTGCCCGTCGCATTATTTTTTAGTAGGCGTGTCTACCCCTCCCGTATCGCTATGTAAGCAAGCTTGTTTGCGAAACGTGGCGGGCAGGCATGCTACCTCACCCAGGCGTCATACCTATGCTATTTTCGCTTTGTCACCGAATAGCTGCAGGAGCCGCCCTACTTCTTCTCTGACCGGACCGTCATTCGCGTATTCTCCGTGATGGCGCGTGGTCTCTCCGTACGTATGCTTCTTCTGGTCGAGATGAAAATTGACCGTAAGCGTCACCTTGTCGAGCTTGGCATAGCAGTGAAAGCGCGGATAGCCGGCACTCGCGAGTACGCGGACGAAGCTTTTTTCGCCATCCTCTTCGTGCTGAAAAACGTAGCCGGCCCGCCGCAAGAGCGAGACGGGATTCTCCGTGATAGCCTCGATGATGATGCGCATATGCCTATAGTTTTTTCGAGTTTTTTAAAATCATCAGTTCCGATCCAGACTTGATCGCCGTCCGAACCCCGGCGTGGTTCGGACTGACGCGAGAGCGGCGCTCTCCATCCCGATTCATCGGGATGGATCCGTGCCCGCTCTGCTCTCGAGTCGCGCTCAAGTCGGATACAGAACGATGATTTTTTAGAAAACAAGTATTCAGTCGGGGTGCCGGGAATTGAACCCGGATTACACGAACCCGAATCGTGCGTAATACCGTTATACCACACCCCGAATCTTCTTATTCGACCCAGTGTCTTTTCTTGATCTGTTGGTCGTCTTCCGCCCGTTTTTCCTCGATCTTTTCTTCGGCATGCGTGCGGAGCGTCTCGATAGGGCTTGCTTTGAGCGTATCGGCTCGCTTGAGCAGCACTTCCTTCGTATTGAGGTTCGGATCTTCGATGACTTCCGCGAGGAGGACATCGAGAATCGCCCCGATTTTCGGGCCGGCCGGGATCTTGAGTTCCTCGATGAGATCGGTGCCTTTGATGGCGAGCATCTTCACGGACACCGGGTCTCGGGAGACCTTTTCGATCATATATTCCAGATGGCGCAGCTTGTAGGGCTTGGCTTTGGGGACGCCGGAACCCAGTCTATCACCGATGCGCACCGCCATCAAGTCGTCCATATTCTCGAGGCCGACGCGCTTGATGAGGCGCCGGACGGAGGCTTCGGTGACCTCGTCGACATTGTAGTAGAAGAGGTGATTGTCGACGAGGAGCGTCGCTTTTTTCACGAGCGCCTTGGGAAAACGCAGGCGCGTGAGCATCTTCTCGGCGATGCGCGCGCCGACATGATCGTGGTTGTAGAAAGTGGCATTGTAGCCCTCGCCGCGCTTCGTCTGCGGTTTGCCGACATCGTGGAGGAGGGCGGCGAGACGCACCTCGAGTTTTTTCGAAGGGCAGGTCGCCAGTGCCCGGAGATTGTGTTCCCAGACCGTATAGATATGGTGGAGGTTCTGGGACACGCCAATCCCGACTTCCAGTTCTGGCAGGATGAAGCGGAGCAGCCCTCCGTCGTGGAGCATCTGGATGCCCTCCATCGGGCTATCGGAAAGGATGATTTTGGCGAGCTCATCGCGCACGCGTTCTTGAGAAATGGCAGCAAGATTTTCAGCCAGTTTTTGGATCGCGGCAAAGGTTGCTTCTTCGATATGCCAGGAATGGGTGAGCTTGGTTTCTTGCGGATCTCGCAGTTCAGCGAAGAAGCGGATGGCGCGCATCAGCCGGAGGGCGTCCTCATTGAAGCGCTCTGCCGGATCGCCGACGGTCCGGATGATTTTTTTTGTCACATCTGCGCTTCCATCGAAAGGATCGACGAGCTGCCACTTTCCATCGGCTGCCGGTCCGTACGCGATGGCGTTGATCGTGAAGTCGCGGCGCGCCAGATCCTCCTTGAGAGAGAGGGTGAAATGGACGGCGCTCGGGCGGCGCAGGTCCTCGTAGTTCGCTTCGGTGCGATAGGTTGTGACCTCGATGATGTCATTCTCGTAGTCGGGAGAGGTCGTAGCGAGAAAGCGGGGGACCTTGACGCCGACCGTGCCGAACTCGTTCTCATAGAAACTCTCCGGGAAGAGCTCGAGCACCTGCTCGGGCGTGGCGTTGGTGGTCACATCCCAGTCTTTGGGCATGCGTTCGAGAATCAGGTCGCGCACGCAGCCGCCTACCACAAAGGCTTCAAAATGAGCTTTGCCCAAGGTAACGATAATGTTTTGTACCGGAAGGGGAATCTTTTGGATCATAAGGCAAAAAAATGAATCAAGAATTGAGAATCAGGAATCAAGAGAAAAAATCATAGGTATCTTCCTCTCATCGTCATTCGCAATTCCTGATTCCTGATTCCTTCTTCTCTAGAGGGTGCGCTTCTTCTCCTCTTCTTTGTAACAGATGAGCGTGTCGCCGACCTGGATCTTGGCAGAGCCTTCGAAAACGACGCCGCACTCGTTGCCCTGGCCGACTTCATCGGCGTTTTCTTTGTTGCGCTGGAGGTTCTGCATCTTGCCTTGACCCACGATCTCGTCATCGCGCTTGATTTCGATGAGCGAGCCGCGGATCAGTTTGCCCTCGCTCACGCGTCCGCCGACGATCATATCGTGCTTGCCGGTCTTGAAGATGGCGAGGACCGAGAGACGGCCATAATCCGTCCGGACGATTTCCGGCGCGAGCATCGAGGTCAAGCGCTCCTTGACCGCTTCGACGAGCTTGTAGATGATATTGTATGTCTCGATCTCGATGCCGCTCCCGTCCGCCATCCGTTTGGCGACCGAGGTCGGCTCGCTGTTGAATCCGAGGATGAGGGCGTGGGCGCTTTCGGCGATCTTCACGTCCGATTCGGTGATGGCACCGACGCCGGAAGAGATGATATTGAGAGCCACCTCATCGGATTGTATGGCGGAGAGAATCTGCTCGATAGCTTCGAGCGATCCCTGCACGTCGGCCTTGAGGATGACGGCGAGCTTCTGCTTCTCGCCGTCTTCTTCCTGGATTTTGGTCATTTTTTTGGCGCCGGCTTCTTTGGATTTCGTGCGCGCCAGGCTCTTGCCGCTTACGACCTGGATGACATCGTTGACTTGGGGGGCGACATTGAATCCGTAGATGGTCGCCGGTACGGATGGGCCGGCTGTTTCGATGGTTTTGCCGCTCCAGTCTTCGATGCGGCGGATGCGGCCGAAAGCGCCGCCGGCCACGATATCCTGGCCGACTTTGAGGGTGCCGGTGCGGACGAGGGCGGTCGCGACAGGACCCTTCTGGGGATCGAGGTTGGATTCGAGCACGATCGCCAAACCGTCGCGCTTGGTATCGGCGCGGAAATCCTCGACTTCGGCGAGGAGCAGGATGTTATCGAGCAGCTTGTCAATGTTGATGTTGTTCTTGGCGCTGATCTCGGTGCACATCGTTTCGCCGCCCCATTCTTCGAAGAGGATGCCGTGCTCGGCGAGCTCCTGTTTCACGCGCTCCGGCTTGGCATCCGGCTTGTCGATCTTGTTGATGGCGACGATGACGGGGAGCTTGTGCTCCTTGAGGTACTCGATGACCTCTTTGGTCTGCGGGCGTACGCCGTCGTCGGCCGCGACGACGAGAATGGCGATGTCAGCGATAGTCAGTCCGCGTTTGCGCATCGCCGCGAACGCCTCGTGCCCGGGCGTATCGACGAACGTGATGAGCTGCTTGTGTTTTTTCACCTGGTAGGCGCTGATGTGCTGCGTGATGCCGCCAGCTTCGCCCGCCGCGACGCTTGTTTTGCGGATGGTATCGAGGAGCGTTGTCTTGCCATGGTCGACGTGGCCGAGAATGGTGACGATAGGCGGACGGGGAGAGAGGTTCTTGCCGGAATCCTTTTCCAGAGCGATAAGCTGGTCGAGACCCTCGATCGTGAGCCGCCCTTCCTCGACGGCTTCTTCGGCAGGAGTAGCCTCGAAGCCCAAGTCATCCGCGATGATGCTCGCCGTATCGAAATCGACCTCTTCGTTGATGCTCGCGAGGATATTGTTCTTCATCAGTTCCGTGATGATGGTCGCCACCGGCAGACGCAGAAGCTCGCTCAGTTTCTTGACTGTGACGGAAGCGGGGATGGAGACCGGTTGTTTTGGGACGATTTCTTCTTCGGGCATAGCGCGTGGTGCGGGGGTAAGCAAATAAAGAGGGTTATACGGTGGCCGGTTTGCCTTGGATGGCTTGGTTGATGGTCGTTTTTTCTTCCTCGGTGAGAGGGAAAGCACTTTCTTTGCCTAAAATGACGGGCTTGGCATAGACGCGCGTCCCTTCGCGGGTGTGGAGCGATGACAGGACGATGCCGGAATTCTTGCCGTCGAGGAGCGCGATACAGAAGCTCTGGTTGCTGCCGACCTCCTTGAACGGGTTGAAGCGCAGCACGGCGGTCTTGTGGATGCTCTTCATTCCGAGCTCGCGCAGGCGGTTGGAGATTTCGAAGAGCTCTTGGATTTCATGATCGAACTCACGGGTCTCGTGAAGCTGATCGAGAAGAATTTGTTCCAGGTCCTTGGCGTCTTTGCCGGAAAAAAACGTGCGTAGTTTCCGCTCCAGGTGTCTGTTCCGTACCCAGAGAAAGAGACAGATGCCGCCAAGCAGTATTTCGCCCAGAATAAGCGCGCCGAGGCTTCCGTACACGATTGAGGGAGACAATTCTTGGATAAAACCAAACATAGGCAATGACAACAGTCTGCCTGCTCACCGTATCACGATTTTGGCTTATTGTAAACCCGCGCGATCGATATCTTGACAGTATGTTTTTTGTCTCGCTGAGCGTAAAAATATGATATACTGAGAGCAATTAAATAGTGTCTTGAAATAAATATGAAAAAATTTCTCATCCTTATTGCGGCAGCGATTATCGTGATCGGCGGAGCGCTGTTTCTGACCCTGAAAAAGGATGCTCCTGCGCTGCCGGCGAAGAAAACCGCGACTCTTCCGGATAAAACAACGGCGCCCCAGGGTATGCAGGAAGAAAAAAACTCGGTGGCGAATCTGCTCAAAGACGCGATGGGACTCGGCAAGAAAATGCGGTGTATGTATACTGTCGCTGGCAGCGGAGATGCGGCAGTGACTTCGACGGTGTATGTCGACGGTACGACATTCAAATCAGAAATAGAGATCGGCACCCTGAAAAAATACGTGCTGGTCGACGATGAGAATCAGTATTCCTGGGACACTGCTACGAAGGAGGGCTTCAAGGTAAGCAAAGCGTGCCTCAAGAGCCTGCAGGCTGCTGCTCCGTCAGGTACGCCGCAGGTGAACGATATCGATCAGTTCGACATCACGCCCGGGGATAATCCGGCGAGCTCCGCGGTTGCAGACAATGCGAAATGCGAGGCTGCGCCATCTGCAGACTTTTCGCTCCCGACCGATGTGACATTCACGGATCAGTGCGAGATGATGCAGCAAAGCGCACAGATGATAGAGCGGACGAAAGAGACGCTGCCAGCCGGCACCCCGGCCGGGTACTGAAGTATCGTGCAAAAAGTGATATACTGGAAGCGTATAAATAATATATCCACGACATATGAAAAAGCTTGTGCCTATCGTGCTGGCGCTCATCGTTCTCGCGGGAGCTGGGTGGTATCTGATGCAGAAAAGGGGCGGGTCACAGGTGTCAGAGAAAAGCGGCGATGCGCTTTCTGAGACAGCGACCTCCGGCGTCATCGGTTCTATCAAGGACGCTATGGGAGTCGGGAAGAAGATGAAATGCACGTATGCCTTGGCGGATGGCAGCGGCGCCTCATCGACGGTTTTCGTCGATGGGCAGAAATTCAAATTCACTTCTGAAATGAATGGAGAAACGGTGTACGGCCTGTTCGATGGAGAGACGCAGTATACCTGGACCACCGGCGCAAAGAAGCAGGGCTGGAAGATGGTCGCATCCTGTATGGAAGCACTGGGGCAGCAAGCCGCGCAAATGACAGCTGGGGATAGCACGGCGCCGCAGAATGTCCAGGAATCACTCGATACCGCCCAGGATGTGCAGTGCGAAGCGGCAGCCAGCGAAGATTTCTCGGTTCCGACCGATATCGAGTTCGTCGATCAGTGCGAGATGATCAAGAAGACTATGGAAACCCTCGAAGATTTCAAGGGGCAATTGCCCGACGGTGTGGACATCCCCGGGTACTAGCTCTTGTATCTGACGGATACAAATAAAAAAAACCGCTCCGATATGCCGGAGCGGTTTTGTTATGGCGGAAGCGGGAGGATTCGAACCTCCGATACCGTTGCCGGTATGCCGCTTTTCGAGAGCGGTGCCTTCAACCACTCGGCCACGCTTCCATACGGTCAGTTGGTGCTGACGAAAAAACTGTTATCCTGCCACTTTCTTGTTGTACAGGAAAACAGCTTCGGAATCAACCCCGCACTCACTTTCGTTAAGTTTTTTGCTTCCACTTATTGATCAAGCGTTCTATTGATGAGGTACTCTTATACAAAGACTGTGCGAATACTCAAAATCGAACGGAAGTGAGTGTGGGGCTGCTTTGATTCCCAGCCTTTTTGGTGTACAATGGAAGCGTTATCAAGACAAAAGAAACATTAAACTTCTTCCTATGGATGCTCCATTGGCGCTGACGTTTGCCGACCCGTCCGCTATCGTGAATCAATTGAATGTCGAGCTTGGCAGCAAGGTCGCGGATTTCGGATGCGGCTCGGGATTTTTCTCTTTCGAATTCGCGAAACAAATCGGTGCGGAAGGGGTAGTGTATGCGTTCGACGTGATGCCATCGGCTCTCGAAGCAGTCGCCAGCCGTGCCAAGACGCTCAATCTCGGCAATATCACCACCAAACGCGCCAATCTCGAACAGGCGAACGGGTCGGGCTTGGAACCGCAGAGTATGGACTGGGTGGTCATCAAAGACATCCTGTTCCAGAACAAGGACAAAGACATCATCTTGCGCGAAGTCTCGCGCGTTCTCAAGCCCGGCGGGCACGCCATTCTGATGGAATGGAATCCCAAGGAAACGCTCGTGGGTCCGGATGCGTCACTTCGCGTCAGTCCCGAGCAACTCCGCGTATTGGTCGAGGCGGTCGATCTGGCCGTCGAGAAAGAGCTCAATGTCGGCGGGTTCCACTATGCTTTCCTGGTGAAAAAATAATCCTGCTATGCCCGGTAGTAGAACTTCGAAAATATTTCTCTTCGCAACAGCCTAGTACACGGATTTAGCGCGTAGTCTCATCAGCCAAGCATAATAATTTTTTTCCAACAACTTCGTATTCGAAGTTTCACTACCGGGTATGCGATTTTTTTCGAAAAAGAAAATTCTCTCTTTGGCGTCGGTCGTGTTCGGTGCTCTTTTACTGTCCGGCTGCGGTTTCAAAAGCGCGCCGCCGGAAACGTATCAGGTGAAGCTCGAGATGTGGGGGATATTCGATGACAGCGATGCCTACACGGAGGTTTTCAATGAATACCGGAGGCTCAATCCCTATGTCGGCGAGATCGTTTATCGCAAGCTGCCGATAGAGACATATAAGGAAGACCTTCTGAACGCGCTCGCGGCCGGCAAGGGGCCGGATATCTTTATGATCCGCAATGCGTGGCGTGGCGCGTTCGAAGACAAGATCGCTCCGGCACCGGACACGATGGTGACCGAGAAGCAATACCGGGATGCGTTCGTCGATGTCGTGGCGTCCGATTTCATCGGTACGGAGAACAAGATCTACGGCGTGCCGCTGTCCGCGGATTCATTGGCCCTCTATTACAACAAGGATCTCTTCAATGCGGCCGGTATTGCAGAGCCGCCCGCGACCTGGGAGGAGCTGCTCGACGACCTGCACAAGCTCAACCGTATCGATCAGTTCGGCAATCTCACTCAGTCCGCCGCGGCGCTCGGTACGGCCTACAATATCAATCGTTCCACGGACATCCTGACGGCGCTCTTGCTGCAGATGGGGTCGGGTATCGGGCAAGCAGGACAAGGGCGCGCCGATTTCACCGATAGGAACAGCACCAGAGCCCTGGAGTTCTATACCCAGTTTGCGAACATCGGTTCCGGGTTCTATTCCTGGAATCCGCGCCTGCACTATTCTATCGATGCGTTCTATGAAGGTACGCTTGGGATGATGGTGAATTATTCCTGGCAGTATGCGACGATCAAGCAGAAGAATGCCAAGCTCAATTTCGGCGTAGCGCCTCTGCCGCAGTTTGCCGGCTCCGCGCCGGTGAATGTCGCCAATTATTGGGGCTTCGCCGTCGCGAAGAATAAGGCCACCGAAGATCCGGCTGCGTCGGCAGGGCAGACGGCGACTGTGGCAGCCGATCCGGTGAAGCAGAATACGCTCCGCGTGCACGAAGCCTGGCAGCTGCTCAGTTACCTGGCGTTCCCGCATCCGAGAAACACGATCACGCTGGTGAATGGTCTCGCGGGCACTTCCAAGGATTTCCCTCTCAGTTTCGATCCGACGAAGAAATATCTCGACAAGACGAGCAAGCCGGCCGCGCGCCGCGACCTGATCGAGGCGCAGAAGAGCGATGTGAGGCTGGCGCCTTTTGCGGCGGGCAATCTCATCGCGCGCAACTGGTATCAGGGCAATCCGGAGGGAGTCGAGACGATTTTCGCGGAAGCGATCAACGCGGTAAATACCGGAGAAAAAAGCGCGTATGATGCCCTGATGACAGCGGAAAACCGTGTCAATGTGCTCGACCGCGGAGCTCCTCGTTGACCCTGCTTCGTGCAAGATTGACAAAGCCGCGCCGATGAGGTACAGTGCAGAAGCATTCCAAGGCGTTGAGACGCCTTTTTTCAATGATACAATTTTTTGTCCGTATGGAAATCAGAAACATCGCCATTATCGCGCACGTTGACCACGGCAAGACGACCTTGACGGATGCTTTGATGCGCCAGACAGGGATGGTGGCCGCTGATGGGGCATCGATGGACTCCAACGCCCTCGAACTCGAGCGCGGCATTACGATCTATGCCAAGAACGCCTCCTTGTTCTGGAAAGAGACGAAAATCAACATCGTCGATACCCCCGGACACGCTGATTTCGGCTCGGAAGTGGAGCGCGTCCTGCGTTCGATCGATAGCGTCGTGCTGGTCGTCGATGCGCAGGAGGGTCCGATGCCCCAGACGCGTTTCGTCCTGAAGAAGTCTCTCGAACTCGGCCTGAAACCGATCGTAGTGTTGAACAAGATCGACAAGCCGGCCGCCCGCCCGAAGGAAGTGGAAGAGATGGTCTACGAGCTGTTCCTGGATCTGGGTGCCAGCGATGAGCAGCTGGATTTCAAAGTCGTCTATGCGATCGCCCGCGAAGGCATCGCCAAGCTTGCTCTCGCAGATGAAAGCAAAGACCTCTCGCCGCTTCTCGATACGATCCTGGAGCGCGTACCGGTCGCCAAGAATGATACCGAGAGCCCGCTTCGCGCGCAGCCGTTCAATCTCGGCTATGATAATTTCGTCGGACGGATGGCCATCGCTCGCGTGTATGAGGGGAAGCTCAAGGTGAATGACACGGTCATTATGCGCAACATCGATGGTAAGAACGAGACCGGCCGCGTCGTCAAGCTTTTCACCTTCCGCGGTTTGGAGCGCGTGGAAGCCGCTCACGTCGAGGCGGGGGATATCGTGATGATCGCCGGACTGACGACGATCGATATCGGCGATACGATCTGCGCCACTCCCGAACAGGAGCTTCTGCCCGCGATTGCGATCGATGAGCCGACGATTTCTCTCGAGTTTGTCGTGAATGATTCTCCGTTTGCCGGCCGCGAGGGCAAGTACGTGACGAACAAGCAGCTTCGCGAGCGTCTGCAGAAAGAACTGGAAATCAACGTCGGCTTGAAGATCGATTTTTCCGATGATCATTATAAGGTCTATGGCCGCGGCGAGCTGCATGTGGCGATTCTGCTCGAGAATATGCGCCGCGAAGGCTACGAGGTCCAGGTGTCGCAGCCGCAGGTTATCATCAAGGAGATCGACGGCGTGAAATCCGAGCCGTTCGAAGAAGTGACGGTCGAATGCCCGATGGAAGTGTCCGGTACCGTCATCGAGAAGATGGGCAAGCGCAAGGGCATTATGATGGAAATGAAAGAGGGTTCCGGCGGCTACACGCGGCTTATCTTCGAAGTGCCGACTCGGGGGCTGCTCGGCTATCGTGGCGAGTTTATGGTGGATACGCGCGGCGAAGGGACGCTCTATACGCGCGTGATCGGCTTCCGCCCCTATGTCGGTGAGATCAGGAAGCGCGATGCCGGATCGATGGTGTCGATGGCGACGGGCAAGGCGCTCGCGTTCTCGCTCAACAATCTCCAGGAACGCGGGACGCTCTATATCGCTCCGAGCACCGAAGTCTATGAGGGGATGGTCGTGGGCAACGTGACCAAGGGTACCGATATGGCCGTCAATCCGATCAAGGGCAAGGCGATGAGCAATATGCGCTCCTCCGGCGCCGATGAAGCGATCAAGCTGGTCCCGCCACTCGAGATCTCTATCGAACGCGGGCTGGAAATAATGCTTGGCGACGAATATCTGGAAATCACTCCGCACAATGTCCGCCTGCGCAAGCAGTTCCTGACAGAAACCGACCGGACCCGCGCGGGACGCAAGAAATGATTCCGCTCTGAGCGGAATCATCCTGATCCGCCAGCCGGCGGACGAAGGATCTGGAAAAAATCACCCATGTTACGGGGTGATTTTTTTATCATTCGCCGGCGTACGAGACAGTCGCTCTGTCGACCTCTCTGCCCAGCCGCACCGCTTTCGCGGGGTATCCGCTCCTGAAACGTATGTCGCTCGAGCGGCTTCCTTCGATGAGCACGAACGGCCGATACGTCGGGGGATGTTCAAGGGCGCTGAAAACGGCGTTCTGGACATTGCTCGCAGAGATCAGCGGTCTCTGGCGCGTCTGGATATCGGCATTCTCGAACCGTATGCCGTTGACATCCTGCAGGACGATGCTTCGTTCGGATCGCATCCGGATATTCTTGAAGGAGAGATTCTGGATAGGACTGTTCGTAGCCCCGATGATCGAGATCGCGGTGTCCGCCTGCAGGCACTCGATATCCTTGAAAAAGAAATTCCGGAACAGCGGCAGATTCGCTGTCGTCGGTCTGATGAGGTTTTTGGAATCGTAGGATGCATCGATCTGGATGGCTTCGGCTTGGATATTTTTCATCGCGATATCTTCTGCCCAGACATTTTCGACGATGCCGCCGCGTCCCGGAGCCGATTTTACCCGTAGGCCTCTTTTGGTGCCATCGAAATCGCAGCGGGATACGAAGACGTTCCGCACATCGCCAGACATCTCGCTCCCGATGGCGATGCCGCTGTTCCCGCGCCCGATGGAGCAATCGCGGATGACGATATTTTCAGATGGCTTCCCGACGCGTTGGCCTCCTCTGTCGAGGCCTGATTTGATGACGATGGCGTCGTCCGAGGTGTCGAGCCGGACATTTTCGATGAGGGCGTTCCGCGAGGAATCGATGACGATGCCGTCGTTGTTCGGTCCTTCTGTGGTCACGGTGACGCCCTGGATGAGGATAGTGTCGGAATATATTGGATGGATGGTCCACATCGGGCCGTTCTTGATGGTGAATCCCGTGAGCTCGATGCGCGTGCAATTCACGAATTGGACGAATGACGGTCGGAGTCCGGCGGCCTCGGTACCGAAGACGCGCTCTTCCGTCGGGATGTTTATGTCTGACATCCTATACAGTTTCTTGACGGCTGCCAGCTGCCGCTTTTGCCAACTCCACCATGCCTCGCCTCTCCCGTTGAGCGTGCCCTTGCCGGTTATCGCGATATCGTGGCAATCGCGCGCATAGATGAGCGGGGAATAGTTGTAGTACTCCATTCCCTCATAGCGCGAGAAGACGACGGGCAGATAATCGCTGAATGTCTGGCTGAAGAGCACTTCTGCTCCTTCGGCGATATCGAGGCGGATGTTGCTCTGCAGGCGGATCGGTCCGGTCAGCCATTTTCCGGCTGGGATAGCCACGGTCCCTCCGCCCTGTCTTGCGCAGTCGTCGATAGCGATGGCGATAGCCTGGGTATTGGAGGTTTCGCCATCGTTTATGGCGCCATACTGATCAATCGAGCAGGTCCGGTCGGGGAAAATGAAGAGCTGGACGGGCGGCATAGCGAATGGCAGAGAGAGCGTTTCCCATTCCTGAGAGAAAGCGAGCGGCCGCTCGGCTTCGGGAATATCAGCTCGCTTGAGAGAGTCTCTGACCCGGATGCTTGAGAGGGTAATGACGAGAATTGCGACGAGTATCACGAGTGTTCTCTTTTGTTCTGACATCTTGTGAGGCAAGCGGAAATGAGAGAAGCGTTTTCTGAAGCTCTGTATACATAATGCCGCGCGGCCGATCATCTGTCTGATCGAGCGTGTCCCGCTCCCGCGCACTTGTCGAGCGAAGTCCGCTATACGGGCGATTATCCATGCTAGGCGGCGGTTTTTCTGCATAAAGCTTTCTTTGCGTTCATTATTTCTCCACTTTGACGACCTTCACGAAGTTCCCGGGCCGGTCATCGATCAGGAGCTGCCAGGCAGGATGCGGCGCGCCGTAATATCTGTACGCTGTGAGACCGGAGAGCCGCTCCCAGCGATCGGCGCGCGACATATAGCGCATCTGGCCGCGGCGGGTGAGGACGTAGTAGTCCGGCTGCACGAGGGCGGGATCGAAAGTGTAGGCAGAGAGGCAGCGGCCCACGAAAAATTCGCAGACCCCGTAATAGTCTATCCAGACGGTGAGGCGTTCGGCATCGGGCAGGCTGTTCAGGTATTGCGCCGCCTCGTAGCCGCCATAGCCCCAGGCATCATTGATGAGTGCGGATTTCGGCAGGAGGCTATTCGTATAATTGAAATAGAACGGCTGTATGGCGTATAGGCTCGCGAGCGATCCGAAGAATATGACGAGCGTGGCAGCGAGTTTCGCATATGGCCAAGAAAATCGTTCCGTGATCTGCCAGACACCGCGCGCGGCGAGGAACGCGAAGAGCGGATAGAGGAGGATGCTGTAGCGCGGCGTCGCGAGGACATTGGAAGAGATGAGGAGCACGGAGTAGACAAGGAAGAAAAAAAGGAGCGCATAGGCGAGAAAGGCATACTTCTTCTCTCTCGTGCCGAGAAAAGCGGCGAGCCCGAGCAGGACGATGGGCGTGAGCGAGAAGACAATCGGGTTCCATTCGAGGAGGAAGACTTCGAAGAAGTTCGGGATGTCGGTATGATAGCGGGCGTCGCTTATGTCCTTGATATCGAATGGTATCCGCGTGAAGATGTCCCAGTCGGGAAAGAAATTGCGGACGATGATCAGTGCTGCGAAGAGCGCGAGGAAGAAGAGCGGGAGGGCGCGCCGGGCGGGTGCGGCACGGAGACCGATCCGCCGCACTGTGAAGAGCAGTTTATTTTTCAATACGAAGAGATCAATGAGGAGGGGGACGAAGAGCCCGAGACCGATAGCAGCGAGCGCTTCTTTATCAGGCACGGTTTGGATGAGTTCGACGATGTATTTGGAGTCGAGAAAGAGCGCTGGTAGGAAGAGGAACAAGAGCACAACGGACGCGGCAGCGATACCTACGAGCCTGGAGAGGTCTTTTTTGAGGTGCTGCGTGAGCGATGCTGCGTCTGGCTCTTCCTCTGTGAGGAAGCGGAGCAGCGCGAGCGTCAGATAGAATGGCAAGAGAATGAAAGCGACGTATTTCGTGAGGAGCGCGAAGCCGGTGAAGAGTATGGTGAGCCAGAGATATTTTCTTTCCCCGGATGCGAGCAGCGCGAAGTACGAGAAGAGTGCTGCCGCCCCCAGCGACCAGAGGAGCGCGTCCGGATTGACGATCTGCGAGATGCCGAGGAGTATCGGGGAGAGCGCGGCGAGCATCACGGTCCAGAGCGCGATCCAGGGGTTCGTGAGCCGCCCGACGATCCAGAAGAGATATAGCAGCAACAGAGCATTCATCAGAAGAATAGGCAGACGGAACGCGCGGTACAGCGGCTCGGTGTTGCCGGTGTCGTAGATGAGCACCCGATCATAATTTTCGTAGAGGTGTTTTTTCGGGTGCGGCTCGAAAAGGAGTCCGATGCCCGAGGTCAGCGCAAGCGTGATGCCGGGCTTGTCATTGATGAAGGTCTTCTTCCATTTTCCGTTCGCCACGGCATCCCAGTACTGCGGGATGCGCTCATAGACCCAGTAGTGCTCGTCGGCGGTGACGAACTGGGTGAGGTGGCGCAGGCCGAAGAAAAAATAGCCCGCAAACACGAGACCGAGGAAGATGTATCTGATGCCGGTGGATGAGAACATAGGGTTTCTTTAGCATACCAGCTGTGGTACTATTATGACAAACAAAGCCCTGAAGATTACCCGTATGTCATATTTCTTCGCACGTTTCTTTCTTTCCCTCTTTTTCGTATTTTCATTGTTGTCCGCCGCGCTCCCGCTTTCTGCGGATGCGGCGCTGGTTCCCTGCGGGCGCTCATCCGGCACCGTCGCCGAGCAAGCGCCCTGCACTATCTGTCACGTCGTCATCGGCGGCCAAGGGCTGATCGACTACGGTTTGAGAATTATGACTTTCGCGGCGATCGCGGTGATCGTCGCGATGGCTATCTTCTACATCGTTTCTACGGGCGATGAAGGGATGATGCAGACGGCGAAGAGCGGCATCAAGGCGGCACTGATCGGTTTCGCGGTGATGCTCGCCGCTTGGCTCATCGTCAACATCGTGCTCACCGTTCTGGTCAATACGGAGTTTCTGAACGGTATCAAGAAAGATGGTGCATTTACTTTTTCCTGTGATCCCAATTCTTCTTCCGCCGGTACCGCGACGGGAACTACACAGCAGCAGACTGGAGGTGCTTCACCAGCTAACAATACAAGCGCTACTGGTACTACTGTAAGTACTGAAGGCGCGCCTTGTAGCGGACAGGATATTGACGGGGCTGTGAAATCTGGCACGTGTAGATACACATCGTTTTGCACAGCGCTCACAGGCGCGACAGCGTGCGCTTCTGGTCAAAAGTGTTGTCTTTGAGAGAGGTAGGTTTCGTTATATGGTGATGGTGGCGATCAGTGCGCGGTGCATTTCGGTGTCAATTGCGAAGTACGCTCAAAAAATATGCACACTTTTTCCCTTATCGATACGGTGCTGGCTGCCGGCGTGATCACCGATGCTACGCCGATTGCGGAGATACTCTCGAACGTATTGCAATTTTTGTTGTCAATCGTCGGGATACTTGGTATAATCGGGCTAGTAGTTTCCGGGGCGCTGTATTTTTTCGCGACCGGGGACAATAGGCAGATCGCGGTAGCCAAGCGTGCGGCACTCGCATCGGTGATCGGCATCGTCATCGCGCTCGGAGCGTATATACTTATAACTCAGATAGCGAGCTTTTTCTCATAACACAAAGGAAAGCATAAAAAATCAAAACGTTCGCGGCCGTTGTCCGGCAGGCTGAACACACTGAAAGGAGGTGAGAAGTATGAAACAAATCAAACAAGCGGTATACGGAGCATTTGCTCTCGCTCTCGCGACTGCACCGGCAATAGTCGGAGCTCAGTGGTATCAGGGCAAGACTAACGCCGCTCAGTCCGGGTTGCCGGAGGACAGCATCTACAATATCATTTCCCGCACGATGAACTGGCTTTTGGCCATTCTCGGTTTTATCGGCATTATCGGTTTCGTGATTGCCGGTATTCTCTATCTCACCGCCGCTGGCGATGAAGGACAGATCGAGAAAGCCAAGAACGCTATGATGTATTCCATCATCGGTATCATCGTCGCTCTCATCGGCTTCGTCATTATCCAAGCCGTAGAAGGCTGGCTGACATCCGGATCGACTCAGTTCTAGTGTTTCTCGGATCACAGGAGGAAAGCCATCTTTCGCAAGGAGGGTGGTTTTTTCTATAACAAAAAAAGCGGACCCGTCCGCATCCCGCTTTGGCTGGAAGAGTTTCGCGCAAGCCTGCCCGAAAAGCTGGGTTCAATGTCGCTTGGCGTGGTTGTTTTTTTGTCCCGAAAAGAGTAGTATGGAGGAAGAAGAGACTCTTGTTGAAACAAAAATATGCGCCTACTCTCTCTCAGCAGCATTCTTTTTTTCGGGGCGCTTTTTCTGTTTCCGGGATACGTTTCCGCAGATACCGCCGGTTTTTCCTGTGTCGGAAGCAATGGTCAGACCGGTACCTGTATGTTCGGTGCGATAAATTGCAGCGCTACGCCGCTCGCATCGGCCAGCTGCGATGCCGGACAAATATGCTGTCCTACGGGATCGAGCAACACGAACACAAATACCAATACACAAACGAACGCGAATCCGACCTCTGGTTCCAGTATCCCAGTCTCTTGTCCCAACGGGACTATAAAAGGAGGGGTGTGTTTTCCTGCCGGGACAGGGCTGTCCAGTATGCCGATTGCGGATCTCCTGATGAGAATTATGGATTGGCTCTTGGGTATTTTCGGCTTCCTCGCTATCATCGCTTTCGTCATTTCCGGCTTCCAGTATCTCCTGTCAGCGGGCGATGAGGGGACGGCCGAAACTGCCAAGCGCAATATGCAGTACGCGGCTATCGGCATCCTGGTCGCGCTCTCCGGCTGGGTGATCATTATGGCGATCGATCAGGCGCTCTCCGGCAATCCGTTTTTCTAGGATTTTAGTTTCCATATAACGCGTCATTATGTATAAGAATATCATGCCACTGCTTTTCCTCGGACTGATGGTCAGTGTATTTTTTATGACCACCCCAATCGCTATGGGACAGCCTGCTCCAGCCCCAGGTGGTGGCGCTATCCAGCCTAGCGGGACCGCCGGCACCGGCGCTATCCAGCCTAGCGGGACTCCTGCTGCCTCGGCTCCTCAGACTATCACCTTCACCAACCCTCTACGATTCCAGACGGTGGAAGAGGTGCTTGGCAGCCTCCTCAGTACGCTTCGCGGCATCATCGTCATCCTCTCTCTCGTCTTCATCGTCATCGGGGCGATACTCTACATCACGTCATCCGGCGATGAGGGCCGGATGAAGGTCGCGAAGGGCGCTATCACCGCCGCGATGATAGGTCTCGCCATCGGCCTCGCCGCGCCGTCGTTCTTGAAAGAGATAGGTACTGTCCTCGGCTGGGGCGCGGTCAATAACGCCGAGGTAGCAGCAGCCCTCACCCTCTCCCAGATCGCGCGCAATGTGCTCGATTTCCTCCTCTCCATCGTCGGCATCCTCGCCATCATTATGCTGGTCGTCGGAGGCATTATGTACCTGACAGCCGCGGGCAACGAGGATCAGATTGATACCGGCAAGAAAATAGTGAAGTGGTCCATCGTCGGTATCGCCGTCGCACTGGCATCGCTCGTCATCGTGAGCCAGATCGCCGCGCTTTTCGTGTAGCATACAAATCAGGCAAAAAGAAAACGGACAGCACAAGTGTTACTTGCTGTCCGTTGTTGTTTGTGATGAAGGCAGTTCAGCCGCACTTCTTCACGGTGATATGGAGCGTCCCTTCTCCCCCATAATTTATTTCAGTAGGGAAGTTATTCACATCCATATCAATGTCAGTTTTCCCATTCGCGATGAAGGCATGCTTCGTTCCGGCGAAAATGGGCTGGCCATTGATGTGGAGGATGAAAGCCCCGTATGGTTTGTCAGGAAACAGATTCGGATAAACCAAGGGGATACCCTGGTGTTCCAAGTCCGGACCCGCGAGCCATACTGTCCCATCTGGACGTGTGCCATCAGCGCGAATAACCTGATTGAAAATGGAATGGGCATCGGTGGTATGGAAGTGATTCTGGGTTCTTTGCCCAGATGCTTCTATGATGTAGCGGCCCGGATCCGTGAAATGGAGAGTCACCAATGCCTGTCGCCCTTTCGACGGTTCAAAATCCGTTTCGTGGAGGATGAGGCATTGTGCCGGTGACCTGAAGGTCAACCAAGCGATACATACGCCGATGAGAATGACTGCTGCCCAGCATAGCTTGCCCCACAGCTTGGACTCTTTTGGAGTCTTGGTCTGCGAGGCTGGAGCAGCGGATGTAGCGGATGTGACAGAAGAATTCTGTCGGCTATTCCACTTTTCTATCGCCCAGATGCTATACTGTTTCCAGAGAAAGACGAGGAAGCCGATGATGAGGCCGATAATTGCGCCCCACCAAAACTGTCCTGTCAGCGCTCCCGCGATGAACGAGAGTCCTAGAATAATGCCGTAGATCATGATGCGTTCCTCCTTCGCGGTGTCAAGGGACCCTTACTTGGTCTTTCAGATACTTTTTCCGACGAAGCTTGCGCGACGGCTGCCGCGGGCTCTTGCACGGGAGTATCCGATGCAGGGCTGGCAGGCGGTGTTGGCGAGGGAGGTTGATTTCCGCCATCGAGGACACCTTTGACCATTCCTGCCATACTGGCTAGCTGGCTCAACATCCCGCTTTCGCTTGTGGCGATGACGGTGGTTGACGTTTTCGCGAGAGCCTTTGTGGACCCTTGGGCGAGCACGTACGCTGCAGCATTTGCAGGATCAAGCCCGGCACCTGCTACAGCTTTGATCCGGGCAAACTCACCTTCACCAGCAAGCGAAGCTGCCTGCTTTTCGCCCTCGGCTATCGTTATTTCCGCAGTCTTTTGACTTTCTGCCCCGATGATCAGGACTTGCGCATCCGTCGTCGCCGCGAGCCGGCGCAGACGAATGGCGGACTCCTTTTCAGCCAGAATGAACTCGATGATGTCCACGGTAATAATTTTGACACCCCACCCTGCGAACATGGCATGCAGTGTCTTATTTCCCATAACCTTCTTTTCTACAATAGTCTTCATTTTGTCTGTATTGGCTACGTTGAAATCGTATGATCCGAACAAACTCCGAAACTCTGCTTCGAGCTTGTTCAGCGTCGCCCGTTCGTAACCCTTGAGGACAATAGAGATTGATTGACCCGATTCGTTAGTAGACTTGAGCTGCAGATCCGTCTCTTCCACCGCGTAGGTGGCCAGGAGAGGATTTATGACTTGGTAGATGACCTGAATCAGGGCGCCTGCCTGCATATCCGCGAAGTCAATAGGATCCGGCCTGCCTACTCCCTTGCCCTCGCCCATTCCCATATGGATCGTGATCGGCTTTTCGGCTACGTTCAGTCGGTTTCGGACAAACATAATTGGTTTAATCGGAAACCAGAGAATATGGAGACCAGGTTCCCATGGATAAGCTATTGTTGGTATTCCTGGGAAGAGGTTAATTTCGATTACCCAGTTATCGGGTTTGTGAGTCCACTTGATTGCTAGGGAGAGGTAGAGGACCAGGATTCCGATCACCACTTCCCAAAATGCTGGAGAGAGAAAAAAATTCATGATGTACTCCTTCTTTATGAAAAATTGTTAAAGTGCCTATGGTTACAACAGAGAATCTGTCGCTGTTACTTCTTAGGCACCGCCTAATTCTGTAACCTCACATTATACACCTAAAACGTATAAAAGTCAATAGTTTGATCGATAGGTTCAACAAGTAAGTGCAACACTGTAAGATTCAGTGTATGGCACACGCATATCGACAATTGAATATCGGGGAACAGGAAAGTATTCAGCAGGGGCTCTGAGAAGCGGGGGATATAATTTATTATATATACAGTAAAAAAAGAAAAGCCTTGTTAATCAACAAGGCTTTAAGTATTGCTTTATTTAACGAAAGTAGAGATAACCCAAAAAGAGCCAAACTGTTTCAACGACACTGGCGGCAAGGACGTCTTGGAAAATAGGCGGGTAAATTTCGCCATCCAATTTTTTCCTAAGACAGAGACTGCCAACATTATCGCATTGCCGAGAATACATATCCGGCAGAGAGACGAGAGTCTCTTCACCTATTCCCACTGTTTCACTGGAAGCGGTTTGTAAAGAATACGCACGCCAGGTAGGGAAAAAGAAGAGCGCTATTACAAAAGGAATAAAAAGTATAAAGAGAATCATTCCAAAGATAGCAAGTATCATGAACCCCCAATCAGATGAATCGCTCGAACTTGAAGATGGCACTCCTGAATATCCACCACTAGAAGAACTGGTCTCTCTTTTCTTGGATTCTGAACCCCAGAAGATTCCATGGTGAGAATGTTCCACATCACCAGTTTCCGTATTCACGCGCGTTATATTGTCGTTACCATCACGCTTGTCATCCCAAAGAATGCCCCAACCAGATTCTTCGACGGCACCGCTATCGGTATTGACTCTTGTCATCTGATTGTTGTCATCGCGTTTTGGATCCCAACAAATACCCCAGTCTGACTCTTCAATAATGCCAGTATCCTTGTTGATCCTTGTAGTCATGATACTCTCCTCTCAAATTGTAAAAGAACGGATATATCTTTAAAGTCACATAATTCAATTGATATGTCAAGGGCCTTGCGTTCTCGATTACACATTTTAGTGGATTGACAAATGATAATTTATAAGCTATACTGGGCATATACAGTTGATGGAAGGTATGGAAGTTCGCTTGATGCGGGCTTTTTTTGTTCCTCATCTGACCATATATAATATGTAATCCATAAATCGTAATTTATTTATTCAAAGACTATGGCAAAGAAGAAAATCGTCGCCGATGAAGCGGCAGCCGAAGACGGCAGCCTCTCGGGGCGTCTGGGCGAATTCGGCAGCGCGGTGATGCAGATCGCCGAAGAGAAGGGCATCTCCAAGGAGCGCGTGCTCGAAGTCGTCGAAGCGGCACTTGCGGCTGCTTATAAAAAAGACTATGGCAAGAAAGGCCAGGTCATCCGCGCCGGCTTCGATGAGGTGCAGAAGAGCGCGAGCTTTTTCCTCGTGAAAGAAGTCGTCGATGAGACGACACGCGAGTTCGTGGAGGCAAGCGATGAAGAGGCTGAAGAAGCAAGCGAGGCCAAAGAAGCGAGCGCACCCGAGGAAATCGACGATGACCGCCTGCCGCGTTTCAATCCGGAGCGCGATATGCTCCTTGCGGAAGCCAAGAAATTGAAAAAGGGCATCAAGCTCGGCGAGACGATAGAATTGCCCCTCGAATCGCACGATGAGTTCGGCCGCGTGGCTGCTCAGACTGCCAAGCAGGTGATCATCCAGCGTATCCGCGAAGCCGAACGCGAGACGATGTTCGAAGAATACAAGGAGAAGGAAGGCCAGGTCGTGAACGGCATCGTGCAGCGCGTCGAAGGGCGCAACGTGTTCGTCGATCTCGGCAAATCCATCGGCATCCTGTTCCCTTCCGAGCAGATCGAGGGGGAGAATTACCGTGTCGGCCAGCACCTGAAAGTGTTCCTCGTGCGCGTCGAATCGGATACCAAGGGACCGGGGCTGCTCCTCTCCCGCACGCATCCTGAGATGGTGCGCCACCTCTTCTCGCTCGAAGTGCCGGAAATTTTCACCGGTACCGTAGAGATCAAGGCGATCGCCCGCGAGGCCGGTTCCCGCACGAAGATCGCCGTGTTCTCGGCGGAAGAAGGCGTCGACCCGATCGGCTCATGCGTCGGACAGAAGGGGACGCGCGTGCAGGCCATCATCGATGAGCTCGGCGGCGAGAAGATCGATATCATCGAATGGAATGAGAGCGAGGAGAAGTTCATCAGCGCCGCGCTATCGCCGGCCAAGGTGCTTTCCGTCCAGCTGTTCGAGGAAGAGAAGCGCGCCGTGGTCACGGTGCCGCAGGACCAGCTGTCGCTCGCTATCGGCAAACGCGGACAGAACGTGCGTTTGGCCGCGAAGCTTGCCGGCTGGAAGATCGACGTGACGAGCGAGGAAACAGTAGAGAATCAGGAATCAGGAATTGAGAATCAGGAAGAAGAAACTCCGGCAGCGCAAGAAAGCGTTGTTCTGGAAGCAGAAGCTGCGGAAGCATCAGAAAGCCTGAAGCCAGAAATAGAGAGCAAGAATCAAGACGAGGGAAATCAGGAAGCCGGAGAGGTAAAATAATCATCATTCCAAATTCTTGATTCGAGATTCTTCGTTTGTTACGGAAATCTTTTAAAAAGAATCTCAGCGTACTAGCATAATAATTTCTTAAAAGAAACGCTTATGAATCTCTGGCATGAAATTTCAGCGGGCGACGATGTG
>MFRV01000005.1 GCA_001784695.1 Candidatus Moranbacteria bacterium RIFCSPHIGHO2_01_FULL_54_31
GCCGAGGCTCTGGCTGACCTCACGGATCAGGCGCCTCCCGCCACAGTAGCCGAAATCGTCAAGAATTTCCTCGGGTTTTTGCGGCGCCGCGGCGAACAGGAGAAAATGGATGCGATCGTGAAACGCTTGGAAAAAAGCGCAGCGGACAAAGCGGGACAGGTGACCGTCACGGTCGTGACGGCGCATCCGGTCGCGAAAGAGAGTCAGTCCGTGCTTGTGAAGCAGGCGGCTGCATTATTTCCGCATAAGAAAATCATTCTGCAGTACGAGATCGATCCTGAGATGATCGGTGGCGCCCGTTTCCGAAGCGACGAGACGCTCTATGACGCGACGCTCGCCGCCGCCCTCCGGACGCTAAAACATTCTCTCCTAAAAGCCTAAACAAGATATTCCTATGAGCAACCCTCTGATCCAAGAACTGAAGAAGCGCATCTCGGAGTTCCAGCATGCGCCGCAAGCGGAAGCTATCGGTACCGTGTTGGAAATCGGCGATGGCGTGGCGCGCGTCGCCGGATTGTCCGAAGTGATGGCGTCTGAAATGGTGGAATTCGCAAACGGCACGATCGGCGTGGCGCTCAACTTGGAGGAAGGCGAGGCCGGCGTGATGCTTCTCGGGGAGACGGACGATGTGAGCGAAGGGATGATCGTCAAAAGCACGGGGAAAATCCTCTCCGTGCCGGTCGGCGACGCCATCATCGGCCGCGTCCTCTCGCCGCTCGGTTTGCCGATCGACGGCAAGGGTGATATCGAGGCGCAGGCCTACTATCCGGTAGAGAAAATCGCGCCGGGCGTCATCACGCGCCAATCGGTGCACCAGCCGCTTCAGACCGGTATCAAGGCTATCGACGCATTGATTCCGATCGGCCGCGGTCAGCGCGAACTCATCATCGGCGACCGCCAGACCGGGAAGACCGCCATCGCTATCGATACCATCATCAACCAGAAAGGCCAGGATGTCATCTGCATCTATGTGGCGATCGGCCAGAAGGAATCCAAGGTGGCGCGTATCGTCGCCGCGCTGGAAAAGAGCGGCGCGATGGAGTACACGACCGTCGTGGTCGCGGGCGTGTCCGATCCGGCGGCGCTGTCATTCATCGCGCCCTACGCGGCTACCGCTCTCGGCGAGTACTTTATGGATCAGGGCAAGGACGTGCTCGTGATCTATGATGATCTGTCCAAGCACGCGGTCGCCTATCGCCAGATCTCTCTCATTCTCCGGCGTCCGCCGGGACGCGAAGCCTACCCGGGCGACGTGTTCTATGTGCATTCGCGCCTCTTGGAGCGGAGCGCCAAACTGAACAAGGAAAACGGCGGCGGGTCGCTCACGGCGCTCCCGATCATCGAGACGCAGGCGGGCGATGTATCGGCCTATATCCCGACGAACGTCATCTCCATCACCGATGGCCAGATCTACCTCGAAAGCGATCTGTTCTACAAAGGCATCCGTCCGGCGCTCAACGTCGGCCTGTCGGTCTCGCGCGTCGGTTCGGCGGCGCAGATCAAGGCGATGAAGCAGGTGGCGGGTACGCTCCGTCTCGATCTCGCGCAATTCCGCGAACTCGAAGCCTTCGCGCAGTTCGGTTCCGACCTGGACGAAAAGACGCGCTCTCTCATCGAGCGCGGCCGGCGCGCCGTCGAGATGCTGAAGCAGCCGCAGTACGCTCCGCTGTCAGTCGAGAAAGAAGTGGCGGTGCTCTATGCGCTCTCTCGCGGGTTCATCGATGACATAGCGGTCGCGGAGACCAGCCGCTTCGAGCGCGAGTTCGTCCTGTATCTGGAGAGCGAAGGCAAAGAGGTGCTGGATGCGATTCGCAAGGAACAGGCGCTGACAGAAGCGATAGAGGAACTATTGAAAAAGCATATCGGAGAGTTCAAGAAAAGATTTGTGGTATAAGGTTCAAGTTTCAGCTTTCAATAATCAACGAAATGTTAACTACACAAGGAACAACTGAGAAGATATATGATCTGAAAGAAAGGGTGGCTCGTTTCGGCAAAGATGTGATAGTATTCTGCCGGTCCGTAAAGTTGGATGCTATAGTCGATCCGCTTATTCGACAGGTAGTCCGTTCTGCTACGAGTATCGGAGCGAACTACTGCGAAGCTAGTAATGCGAGTTCAAAAAAAGATTTCAGAAATAAGATGATCATTGCTAAGAAAGAGGCTCAGGAGACAGGACATTGGATGCAGATGCTTTTGGTAGCTTGTCCTGATAAAAAATTTGAGGTTGCGAAGTTGCAGCAAGAATCTCACGAACTTCTGCTTATTTTACAAAAATCAGTCAGTTCGATTGAAAAGAAGTTAGAGGATTGAGAGTTAGTTGGTGATTGAAAGTTGATTATTGTAAGTTGTGAGACTATGGCCAGCGCGCGAGATATCAGGCGGCGAATCAAGGGAGTGAAGGGCACGGGGAAAATCACCCGGGCTATGGAGATGATTTCGGCCGTCAAAATGCGCAAAGCCATCGGCGCCGTGCTCGCCATCCGTCCGTATGCTTTGAGCGCGATCGAGCTCTTGGAGCAACTGAGCGTGGCGACGCGAGGCGATGAGCATCCGCTCCTGACCGAGCGGCCGGTGAAGACGGAACTGTACGTGGTCATCACGAGCAATCGCGGTCTCTGCGGCGCATTCAATACGCAGGTCAGCAAGCACCTGCGGAAGATACTGGCGGAAGATGCCGACCGCGCGGCACGCTTCATCACTATCGGAAAAAAGGGCGAGATGGCCGTCCGCCGCTTTATGGCACAGTCGAAGGGGCGGGGCGGGGAAATCGTAGCTTCTTTTCCGGATGTGCTCAGTACGCCGACCGCTGAGAGTATGCGCCCGATCGCGCGCGTCATCATCGATGAGTTCGAGAGAGCGCGCGCGGATCGCGTGGTGATGGTCTACACGAACTATGTCTCGATGATGGTGCAGGAGGTGAAAGTGCGCGGCCTGCTCCCGGTCGCTCTCAAGGATACGAAGAAAGCGCTGAATGAAATGAGTGAGAGCGTTTCGGAAGCAAAACAGAAGCTCTCGGCGGAGTATATAATCGAACCGTCGCCGAAAAAAGTGCTGTGGCGGATGATTCCGCGCCTGATCGAGATGGAACTCTATCACGCCGTGCTCGAGTCCAATGCTTCGCAGGAATCATCGCGGATGCTCGCGATGCGCAATGCCACCGATGCTGCGAAAGATATGGTGTCCGATCTGACCTTAGCCTACAACCAGCTTCGTCAGCAGAAGATCACGCAGGAGATCGCGGAGCTGTCGGCGGGAATGGCTGCGGTGCAGAAGTGATGCGGCAGCATCATCATCCCGAGCGTAGTCGAGGGGTTTATACACTATAGATCCTTCGACAGGCTCAGGAGAATCCCAGGGGGATGAGTTGTTTGGAAAATGGGCAAGAAAAAAACACCCTAGATGGATAAGCGGGGTGTCAGCGCTCGTGTTGTGCGATATCATCAGGCGCGGGGTTGCGGAAAAATAATACACCCCCAGATGACGAAGAGGATGCCGCATCCGAATGCGCCGCCCAGCAGATACTGGTAGAAGTCTTTGGATTGGTCAGCCCGTGGCGGGAGACCGAGCAAGAAAGCGAACGTCACCAAGGCGATGATGCCGAGGATGAGGTAAGCGGATGATTCGAATGTGCTGGGATTCATGATAGCTTGTCTCCGATGGAGTGAAATGGCAAGTTGGTAAAGTACAACCATATATGATAGCACAAAAACAGCGAAAAGTCAATGGAGCGTGAAACTATTAATCAAGATTTCCCTTTAATTAAAGCAAAAATATGGGTACGACAGGAAAAATCATACAAGTGATCGGTCCGGCGATAAAAAATCAAAGTGTAAAAATCAAAGTGCAAAATGATGGATTAAATTGTTAAATTTTGAATTTTACATTGCCATTTTTATTTTTGAGATTTACATTTTACATTAATAGTTATGAATAAAGGCAAGATCATCCAGGTAATCGGACCAGTTGTAGATGTTGAGTTTAGTGAAGGAAATATGCTGCCGAAAATCTACGATGCGCTCGAAGTGACAGTCGCTTCCGGGAAATTGGTCGTGGAAGTGCATCAGCACTTAGGCGGCAATCGCGTGCGTGCGGTCGCGATGGGTACGACCGATGGTGTGCGGCGGGGTATGGATGTCACAGCGACCGGCAATCCGATTTCCGTTCCGGTAGGCAAGGCGGTGCTCGGGCGGATGTTCAATGTTTTGGGCGAGCCGATAGATGGAAAGCCTGCCCGCCTGGAAGGAGGGGAGAATGTTGTCGTAGAAACCCGTCGTTCCATCCATCGAGCCGCTCCGGCTTTCGATGAGCAGTCGACCAAGGCGGAGGTGTTCGAAACTGGCATCAAGGCCATTGATCTCATCTGTCCGTTTATGAAGGGCGGCAAAGTGGGATTGTTCGGCGGTGCCGGCGTCGGCAAGACCGTCGTCATCCAGGAACTCATCCGCAATATCGCCCAGGAACACGGCGGCTACTCCGTTTTCGCCGGCGTCGGTGAGCGGACGCGCGAAGGCAACGACCTCTATCACGAAATGAAAGAATCAGGCGTGCTCGACAAGACCGCGCTCGTGTTCGGCCAGATGAACGAGCCGCCAGGCTCGCGCCAGCGCGTCGCGCTCACGGCGCTCACGATGGCGGAATCGTTCCGCGACGATGAGGGCAAGGATGTGCTGTTTTTCATCGATAATATTTTCCGTTTCACGCAGGCGGGCTCCGAAGTGTCGGCGCTCCTCGGGCGCATCCCTTCCGCGGTAGGCTATCAGCCGACGCTCGCCGAGGAGATGGGCGTGCTGCAGGAACGCATCACCTCGACCAAGAAGGGCTCCATCACGTCGGTGCAGGCGGTGTATGTGCCGGCCGATGACCTGACCGACCCGGCGCCGGCGACGACGTTCGCCCACCTCGATTCGACCGTCGTGCTCAATCGCGCGCTGACCGAGATCGGCATTTACCCGGCCATCGATCCGCTGGATTCCAGCTCGACGATCCTCGATCCGCATATCGTCGGCGAGCAGCACTATGCCGTCGCTCGGAGCGTCCAGAACGTGCTCCAGCGCTACCGCGATCTCCAGGACATCATCGCGATTCTCGGTATGGAGGAACTGTCCGACGAGGACAAGCTGATGGTGACCCGCGCCCGCAAGATCCAGAAATACCTCTCGCAGCCGTTCTTCGTCGCCGAGCAGTTCACCGGAGCCTCGGGCAAATACGTGAAGCTCTCCGATACGATCGCCGGGTTCGAGAAAATTTTGTCCGGCGAACTCGACGATATCGCCGAGCAGGCTTTCTATATGAAGGGCTCGATTGACGAGGTGATCGCGGAAAGCAAGAAATAAGCGTTATTTTCAGTTGATTGCCGATATTCCTTTCGTGACCCACTCATTTCCCAGCGAGAAATTCGTTCTGTGAAAGCCTCGCTCTTCCGCCTCCGGCGGAAACCATGCCCGCTCGGCTTTCAACGGTCTCAAAAGAAATATCGGCAATCAACTGAAATATTCTGAAAATCTATGATCAAATTCAAAATCGTGACGCCGGAAAAAACCGTCGTGGAAGAAGAGGTGTATCAGGCGACGCTGCCGGTCGAGGGCGGCGACGTGACGATCCTGCCGGAGCATATTCCGTATATCGGGGCTATCAAGGCAGGGGAGATCATCTTGCGGAAGGTCGCCGGCGGCGAAGAGTCGAGCCTCGCCACATCGGGCGGGTTCGCGGAGTTTCACGGCAACACCCTAGTCATTCTCGCGGATACGGCCGAGCGCGCCGAAGCGATCGATCTCGCCCGCGCCGAG
Source organism: Candidatus Moranbacteria bacterium RIFCSPHIGHO2_01_FULL_54_31 (assembly GCA_001784695.1). Taxonomy (GTDB): domain Bacteria; phylum Patescibacteriota; class Minisyncoccia; order Moranbacterales; family UBA1568; genus UBA1568. The sequence continues at coordinate 5,787 of MFRV01000005.1, forward strand.
GAAGCGCGCACCCGCGCCGAGGCGCTCAAGAAAGAGCATATGCATATGGATCAGGAAGAATATGCCCGCGTCGCGGCAGCGCTTGAGAAAGAACTCGCCCGCGTCAAAGTCGCGCGCAAGCATCACAGCAGGCGCGGCATCTCCATCGGGACTGATGGTATGGGGGCCTAACCTAAACTGCGGTTTTGCACAGAACAGTACAGAGGAGTAGAATAGCGGTAGACGCGTCTGATTATCTTTTCCGAATCCGTATGATCGAAGAGGGCGTACAACCGAAGCAGACAGTGTGCATCGTGGATGACAATGACGACATCCGCGATATTTATAGTACGAAATTCAAGCGCGAGGGATTCGCTGTGGTGACCGCGCGGGACGGGGAGGAAGGGCTCCAGGTGATCAGGACAGAGCGTCCGGACGTGATCGTGCTCGATATCCAGATGCCGGTGCTCGACGGTGTGGGCGTGCTCCAGGCGCTGAAAGCCGATCCTGATCTGGAGAAAATCCCGGTGGTCGTGCTGAGCAATATCGATAGCGAGGAGATGTTTCAGACGGTAGGCGATCTCGGGGCAGCGAAATACTATCTGGTGAAGGCGCTGACCGAGCCGCAGAAAGTGGTGGACGTGACGCTCGAGGCTCTGGCCAGTCGGGAATAGACGGATTTTTTGACGGAAGCATATTGTGAACAGGTAGGACAGGTTTCGTTAGCAAACCTGTTTTTTCTTGAAAAAAAGGCGTATTTCGGGTAGAGTGGGAGAGTGATATCCGGTATTTACCTCATATGAAAAAAGCCTACAAACCGCAATCGATCGAGGCGAAGTGGCAGAAAGAATGGGCCCGGACAGGCGTCTATCGGCAGTATGATCGCAAGAAAAAGTTCTATGTCTTGGATATGTTCCCGTATCCGTCGGGGGCAGGGCTCCACGTGGGACACCCGAAAGGCTATATTGCGACCGATGTGCTGGCGCGGATGAAGCAGCTGCAGGGGTATGGCGTGCTCCATCCGATGGGGTGGGACGCGTTCGGGCTGCCGGCCGAGGGGTATGCGCTCAAGCACAAGGTGCATCCGGAAAAGGCCGTCAAAGAAAACATCGCCGTCTTCAAGAAACAGCTGCAGAAGATCGGGTTCACCTATGATTGGGAGCGCGAAATCAATACGACTGATCCGGAGTATTATCGCTGGACGCAGTGGATATTCCTCAAGCTGTGGGAAAAGGGTCTGGCATATGAATCAGAGGAGCCGATCAACTGGTGTCCGAAGTGTTTGACGGGACTCGCCAACGAGGATCTGGAGCAGGGGAAGTGCGAGCGCTGCGGCAGTGCCGTGGAAAAGCGCCCGCTCCGCCAATGGGTGCTCCGGATGACGAAGTATGCCGATCGCCTGCTCCGCGACCTGGAGAGCCGGGAGCTGGAATGGCCGGAAGCTATCAAGGAACAGCAGCGCAACTGGATCGGCCGTTCGGAAGGCGCGGAAGCCGTGTTTTATATCACGGATACGGAAGAAGAGGTACGGGTGTACACGACACGCCTCGATACGATTTTCGGCTGCACGTATGTCGTTCTGGCACCGGAGCATCCGCTGTTATCCGTGCTTGAGAAGAAGATCGCGAATCTGGCGGAAGTCAGGAAATATATCAAGAAAGCGCAGAGCAAATCTGATCTGGAGCGCACGGAACTGGCCAAGGAGAAAACTGGCGTCGAGCTTGCCTCGATCGAAGCGGTGCATCCGTTCACCGGGGAGCGGCTGCCGGTGTATGTCGCCGAGTACGTGCTCGGCGGGTACGGGACCGGCGCGGTGATGGGCGTCCCGGCTCACGACGAGCGCGATTTCGAGTTCGCCTTGAAATATCAGTTACCGATAGAGACAGTAATCGTTCCTTTTGCTGAGAAGAATCAAGAATCCCTGCCCGCCCGATTGGAGGGAAGAATCAAGAATCAGGATGAAGCCAAGGATGCATATACGGAAGATGGCATCCTGACCGATTCGCAAGAGTTTTCAGGATTGGCATCGGCGGACGCGCGGAAACGGATGACAGCGTGGCTTGCGAAAGAGACATTGGGCAAGAAAAAAGTGAATTATCGGATGCGCGACTGGACATTCTCGCGGCAGCGTTATTGGGGCGAGCCGATCCCGCTTATCCATTGCGGGAAATGCGGAGTCGTCCCGGTTCCTGAGAAGGATCTGCCGGTGAAACTGCCGAACGTGAAATCATACGAGCCAACGGATACGGGAGAATCACCGCTCGCGAGTATCAAACCTTGGGTGAATGTGAGATGCCCGCAGTGCCAAGGACCGGCCAAGCGCGAGACGAATACGATGCCGCAGTGGGCGGGGTCGTGCTGGTACTACCTGCGCTATATCGATCCGCATAACAAGAAAGCGCTTGTCGATAATAAAAAAGAGAAGAAAACGATGCCGGTCGATGTCTATGTCGGCGGGACGGAACATGCGACGCGCCATCTGCTTTATGCGCGTTTCTGGCACAAATTCCTCTATGATATCCAGGCAGTGTCCGGCCAGGAACCGTTCAAGAAACTCGTGAATCAGGGGCTTATTCTCGCCTCGGATGGACGAAAGATGTCCAAGCGCTGGGGGAACGTCATCAATCCTGATGACATCGTGAGGGAGTTCGGAGCGGATGCATTCCGGCTGTATGAGATGTTTATGGGTCCCTTCGGGCAATCCATCGCGTGGAATACGGACGGCGTTGTCGGAGCGCGGCGTTTTCTGGAGAAAGTATGGAAATTGCAGGAGAAAGTAGTCAGTGGCAAGGAGAAAGCAGCAAGAAAAAATTCAATAGAGAATCTTTTGCATCAGACAATCAAGAAAGTGACGGAAGATATAGAAAATTTCAAGTTCAATACCGCGGTGAGCAGCTTGATGATTTTCATCAATGCATTGGAAAAGGAAAAAGAAGTTTCCTCGATTCATTATTCTCAATTCCTGATTCTGCTTTCCCCATTTGCGCCACATATCGCTGAAGAATTATGGCAGCTTCTGGGTCATAAAAAATCCATTTTTCTGGCAGGGTGGCCGCAGTATGATGCGCATCTCTTGAAAACGGAAACGGCCAATGTAGCGGTGCAGATCAACGGGAAAGTGCGTGCGGTGCTCGTCGTGGAAACAGGGAGCAGCGAGGACGATGTGAAAGCGTCCGCGCTCAAGGATGCCAAAGTACGGGCGCACATTGCCGGAAAAACGATCCGCAAGGCGATCTATATCCAGGATAAGATTCTGAATCTGGTGATTTAATTTCCCAATCCCTTGAAGCGTATGCAAGCGGTGATTCTGGCGGCAGGGAGAGGGGTGCGGATGGGACACCTGACGGATCATTGTCCCAAGCCGATGCTTCTCATCGGAGGAAGGCCGAAATTGGAATATTCTCTGCGAGCGCTCCCGGAGGCGATCACGGAAGTGATACTGGTCGTCGGTTATCGCGGAGATACGATCCGAGCATACTTCGGCGCGTCATTCGGCGGGCGTACGATCCGCTACGCGGAGCAGCGCGAGCTGAACGGATCGGGCGGCGCGGTACATCTGGTGAAAGATATGCTCGATGACAGGTTTCTCGTCCTGATGGGAGATGATCTGTACCTGAAGGAAGATCTGGAACGCTTGATACAGTATGAACTCGCGATACTCGTCTGCGAGAGAGAGGATTCGGGCCAGTTCGGAGTGCTCGAAACGGATACTAGCGGCAGACTGCTCCGCATCATCGAGCGGCCGCATCCGCCTGAGTACACACTCGTGAATACCGGCGCGTATATCCTGAATAAGGAGTTTTTCGAATATCCACTCGTGCCGATTTCTGAAAAAGAATACGGTTTGCCGCAGACGCTTATGCAGATGCGCGATACATACGATATCGCGGTAGAAAGAACGAAAACCTGGTTTCCTATCGGCAGTCCAGAGGCTCTGGAGCAGGCAGAGGAAGCGATAGATGACTTTGTCGATTAGAGAGGCCATAAGGCATCAGGGAAGAATAGTGACAAAGCCCGGCGGCTGCGGTAGAATGTGAGAATGATTCGCTCTAGCAACGGCCTTATGAAATCGATCCTCCCGCAATTCTTGCCGCTTGAGCGGCCGCTCATCATCTTCGATCTGGAGACGACGGGGCTCGCCGTCGGCGAAGACAAGATCATCGAGATCGCCTACGAAAAAATCCTGCCATCGGGAGACATCGTGTCGTATTGTCAGCGGATCAATCCGGGGCGGGCGATTGCTCCCGAAGCCAGCCATATCAATGGCATCTATGACAAGGATGTCGCGGATGCGCCAAGCTTCGCCAAGCTATCCTACGAATTGTGGAGTATGTTCGAAGGAGCGGATGTCGGCGGATTCAACATCATCGGATTCGACCTTCCGTTTCTCAAGGGCGAGTTCGCGAGCGTGGGGAAAAATTTCGATTTCACGTCGAAAAAAGTTCTCGATGCGAAGATCCTCTATCACAAGACGGAAGCGCGCGATATGTTCGCGCCGCGCAACCTCTCGGCAGCGTACAAGCTGTATTGCGGCAAAGAGCATACGACCGCGCATACCGGTGCCGGCGATGTGCGCGCGACGGTGGAAATACTGGAACGGCAGCTGGAGAAGTATCCGGAGTTCCGCGATTGGACCTACATCCTCGATCTCCATGGGAACAAAAAACTGCTTGAATCAGCCAAAACTGAGCACGCGCCGCTCGTCGATTTCGCTTCACCCGGAACTTTGTTTTAAAAAATTATGGATACCCTGGTTATTTTTGGGGCGAAGTATCTGTATCTCGTGATCGTGATTGCATCGCTCACGTATGTTTTTCGTCAGCCGAAAGAATTGCGCTGGAAGATCGCCCTGTGTGCCGTGATCATTCTGCCTCTGACATACATCGCGGCAAAAATTGCCAGTATTTTTTATTATGATCCGCGGCCGTTCGTGGTCGGGCAGTTCGCGCCGCTTCTGCCGCACGATCCGGACAACGGTTTTCCATCGGATCACACGCTCCTCAGCAGCGCGATTGCTGCCGTGGTATTCTTTTTTCATCGCAAACTCGGTCTCTGGCTGTTCATGATAGCTTTTGCGGTTGGCGCTTCACGAGTTTTGGCAGGCATCCATCATTTCGCTGATATTTTCGGGAGTATGGCAATTGCGTCCGTTATGGCATATATCGTTTTAGAATACATTTTTCCGACAGTGTGGAAAAGATTTTCTAAAAAATATCCAGGGACTCTTTGAAATAACAGCTATGGCGCTTTTGTATGGAAAACCGGTGGCTGACAAGATCCTTGCGGACACGGAGAACCGTATCCGGACGGCGGGTGTCGTGCCGGGTCTCGCCGTCATACTGATCGGCGATGACGCGCCGTCGCATCTCTACGTGGGACTGAAAGAGAAAGCGGCGCAAAAAATCGGCATCCGTTTCGAGAAGTTTCTGTTCGCTGCGGATGTAGTGGTAGAAAAAATTTTCCTCTGCATCGATGCATTGAATGAGCGCGCCGATATTCACGGTATCATCGTGCAGCTGCCGCTGCCGGAAACATTGGATGCGGATAAGATCATCGCGCGGATCGATCCGAAGAAAGATACCGACGGATTCCATGCTGAAACTTTGCGCAGTTTTCTGGCTGGGAATCGGGAAGCGTGCCCGGTGTTTCCGCGCGCGGTGATCGAATTGTTGCGCGCGGGCAAGGGATACGCCATCGGTGAAAAAGGGCTTGTTTTAGCCAATTCTGAACTCCTCGGGCGCGTGATGGTGCAGGCGCTTGCCCTGGAGGGATTGCGGGCAGAGTATATCCTGAGCAGCGCCCCGCCGGAAACTATTTCGGAAAAAACGAAGAGCGCGCGCGTGATCGTGACGGCGTGCGGCATCGCGAATATGCTGATTGGAGGAATGCTTTCTGAAAAGAGTATCGTCATCGATGGCGGCGCCACGTATCTCGACGGGAAAGTCGTCGGCGATGCCGATCGGGCGAGCGTCGAAAATAAAACATGCTTTCTTTCTCCGGTACCCGGCGGTGTCGGACCGGTCACGGTCGCGATGCTTCTGGCGCGCGTCACCGAGGCGGCGCTGAGAATATAAAAACAGCGGTTTACCCGCTGTTTTTTTTGTTGTGCCGGGAGAGAGACTCGAACTCTCATGATATTGCTATCGCGGGATTTTGAGTCCCGTGCGTCTACCATTCCGCCATCCCGGCATATGCCCTTTTTCTTTTTTCTGAGCCAAGGACTATCCCTAGAGCATAGCAGCAGCATAAGAAATTGATAATCATTTGTCAATGCACTATAATGGTTGAAGAGGAATCATGAATCGAGAATCATGAATAAAGACCAAAGTCGAGCATTCTCTCTATTTTTTTCTTAGTCTTGATTCCTCATTCCTCATTCCTGATTCGCTATTCTCTTACAAAATGGCTAAAGTAATCGGATTTATCAATCAGAAGGGCGGGGTCGGCAAAACGACCTCGACGATTAACGTTGCGCGCTATCTGGCCGAGGCGGGGAAAAAAGTGCTGCTCGTCGATCTGGATCCGCAGGGCAACGCTTCTTCCGGTCTTGGGATCGATGCGAAGAGCCTCGAGAAAAACCTGTATCATGCGATGATTCTGGGACTCGCCCCGCAGGAGATCATTCTGCGGACGGAGACGGAGGGATTGCATATCATCCCGGCGGCGCAGGACCTGGCCGGCGCGGAGATCGAGATGGTGCACCTGGAAAATCGCGAGTTCCGTTTGCATTATGTGCTCCGGCAGATACGGGCGTATTACGATTACATTCTGATCGACAGCCCGCCTTCTCTCGGACTGCTTACCATC
>MFRV01000006.1 GCA_001784695.1 Candidatus Moranbacteria bacterium RIFCSPHIGHO2_01_FULL_54_31
AATCGTCAGGCTGCAGAGATATCTCTCCCGGACGGCGGCGGTCATCATCGTCTACGCCGTGGTGCTTCTGGGCGGGCTGGCGCTCTTGATGCTCCTCCTCCCGCTGTTTTTCTCGGAAGTGAAAGAGTTCTTGCAGAATTGGCCGGACTATTCGAAACATCTGGACGTTTCCCTTTCGAGTCTCCAGGCGTATCTGAATACGTTCGGGGTGGAATTTCAGAAGGATCAGTTTTTCCAGAGCATCGAGGGGAATATCGCCGGCTTACTCTCCAATATCGTGACCGCTACCGTCGGATTGTTCCAGAGCTTCATCCATCTGGTCGGCTTCTTCTTCTTGGCGCTGTATCTGTCCCTCGAGGAAAAAGGTATCGAGAAATTTTTCCTGCTCTTGACACCGAAAGAGTATCACGCCCAGGCCCTCTCGATCGCCATGCGGATGCAGAGCAAGGTGAGCCAATGGCTCTTCGGGCAGGTACTCCTGATGGTCATCGCGTTCGCTATGTACTATATCGGACTGACGCTTCTCGGCATCCCGTATGCGCTGGCGATCGCGTTCTTCGGCGGAGTGATGGAAATCCTGCCGTATATCGGACCGGTTATCGCAGCTATCCCGGCCATCATCGTCGGCGTGCTCGTGTCGCCGGTGCTGGGTGCGTCCGCTCTCTTGTTCTATGTCATCGCTCATCAGGTAGAGGCGCACATCGTCGCACCGCAAGTGATGAAGCATTCCGCCGGACTCAACCCGGTGGCGCTCATCATAGCGATCCTCATCGGAGCGCAGCTGGCAGGACCGCTCGGCATCATCCTTTCGGTGCCCATCACGATGATGCTCTCGGTTTTCGTAGAGGATATCCTGGTGAAGCGTCAAGCCTAATCGATACACAGAAATGGCTGGAACTCTCTCTATCGTGGCGACTCCTATCGGCAATCTCTCCGATATCACGCTCCGGGCGCTCGAAGTGTTGAAAAGCGCGGATGCGATCCTGTGCGAGGACACGCGCGTGACAAGTAAGCTCCTGAAGCACTATGATATCAAGAAGCCGACTGTGTCCTGCCACGAGCATACGGAGGAGCGCAAGCTCGGACAGATCGTCGGGCGCCTGCAGGCGGGGGAGCATCTCGCGTTCGTTTCCGACGCCGGGACGCCGGGACTCTCCGATCCTGGCAACCGTCTCGTCGCGCTTGCGCTCGCGGCAGGAGTGACGGTGATACCGATACCCGGAGCATCGGCGCTCGGCGCGATCGTCTCGGTGGCCGGCATCGATATGCGCGAGTTTTTATTCAAAGGGTTTCCGCCGCACAAGAAAGGCCGCCAGACGTTTTTCCAATCCGTGGCGGCGAGCGAAGTGCCGGTCGTGTATTATGAGTCGCCGCATCGCGTGCTGAAGAACCTGGAGCTGCTGGAGACATTCGCGCCGGAGAAGCATATCATCCTCGGTCGCGAGCTGACCAAGATGTTCGAAGAAGTGCGCCGCGGCTCGATCGCGGACATCCTCGCCTACTACCGGGAAAATGATGGTAAGATAAAGGGAGAGTTCGTGATCATCGTTTTTTAAGAAAAAGAAAAAGAAAAAGCCTGATTACATTTGCAATCAAGGCTTATCTGGTTTGAGGGTGTAGCGCGCTGTTTATGGGAAGATGTGTATATAGGCGCTACCCAAGAGAACGCTAGCGTAGGCGGCCAGTGCAATGAGCACAGCACAACCGAGTATTTTCCATGCGGGTACGTGCGGTTCACGTCGAGCGTTATCCTGAAGCTGCTTCCAGCCTATGTTGTGTGCCATGTTGCTGCTACCTCCCTTTTGAGAAAAAAATTGTAAAATTAACTATCATTTATTATACACCATAAATACCGTTTTGTCAATGATATAGTATGAATAAAAGCTCAAACAAGCCATTTTACGTCACTACGCCGATCTATTATGTGAATGCCAAGCCGCATATCGGGCATGCCTATACGACAGTGGCGGCTGATTGCGTGGCGCGCTTCAAGCGTCTCCAGGGAACGGAAGTATTTTTCTCGACCGGCACGGATGAGCACGGTGTGAAGATCCAGAAGAAAGCCGAAGAGGCGGGGGAAAGCCCGGCAGCTTTCGTGGATGAGATCGCTCTGCAGTTTCAGGCATTGTGGAAGCAGCTGAATATCAGTTATACCGGATTTATCCGCACCACTGATCCGGCACACAAGAAGGTCGTGCAAAAAGTGCTGCAGAATCTGTATGGCAGGAAGATCATCTACAAAGGCTCGTATGAGGGTCTGTATTGTGTCGGCTGCGAACAGTTCAAAACCGCCGATGATCTGATCAATGGCAAGTGTCCGGATCACGATCGTGCGCCAGAGTTTGTGAAAGAAGATGCGTACCTGATGCAGATGACCGTCTTGCAGAACGAGCTGATCACGAGAATCGAGACAGACGAATTGCGGATCGCTCCGGAACAATACAAGACAGAGATGCTGTCGTTTTTGAAGAATGAAACGCTGGAAGACATTTCCATTTCTCGCAAGAATGTCGCATGGGGTATCCCGCTGCCGTTCGATGAGACGCACACGACGTATGTGTGGGTGGATGCCTTTTTGAATTACCTGACGGTCTTGGGCTGGGAAGGTGATACGGATACATTGCCGCAAGAGTGGCCGGCGGACGTGCAGTTCATCGGCAAGGATATCCTGCGTGTGCACGCGACGATCTGGCCGGCACTGCTGATGCACCTGGGACTCCCGACACCGCAGATGCTGTTCACGCATGGGCATATCCTGTCTGGCGGCAAGAAAATGAGCAAGACGCTCGGGAACGCTATCGCGATCGATGAGATGTTCGAGAAATTCGGAACGGACGGCACGCGCTATCTCCTGATGAGCGCCGGAACATTCGGCGATGATGTCGACCTGACGATGGAGCGGATGACCGAGAAATACAACGCCGACTTGGCTAACGGTCTCGGGAATCTGGTGAGCAGGGTTATCAAGCTTGCCTCGCAGATAGAGAGTTGGCGGGACTTTGAGCTGGCTGAACAAGAATTTGTATCAAATCGAGGGTTCGGAACACGCACATCTTATAATTCTGATTTTGAGGAATACAATGTCAGCGGAGCTTTAGCGTTTGTTTGGCGGGAGATTGATAGAGCCAACAAAAAAATTGATGAAGAAAAGCCCTGGGAACTTGTAACAAGTGATCCGGAGAGGTTTCGAAAAGTGATGGGCGAACTGCTTGAAAGACTGTATGTCATTTCGCGTTTACTAGATCCGTTTATGCCGGATACTGCAAATAAAATAAGGAAAGCTTTAGAGGATAAGAAGACAGAACTGCTTTTTCAGCGCATCAAATAGCCTTTGATCTTGATTCGTAATTCCTGATTCTCGCACCGTATGCTCGATATCCATACGCATCTTTTTTGGAAATCGTACGACGCGGATCGGGGTGCGGTCGTTCGGCGCGCCCGGGAGGCAGGAGTGGAAAAGATGATCTGCGTGGGGACAACCATCGAGGAGAGCAGGCAGGCGATCGCGGTGGCGGAGCAGTACGAGAATATGTTCGCCTCCGTCGGGATGCACCCGCATGAATTCAATGCCGAAGATACAAGAAACAAGATGCAGGATGAGAGATGGATCGAAAAATTTGTGGAGCTTACAAAGCATCCGAAAGTCGTGGCGATCGGGGAATGCGGTTTGGATTATTTCAGCCATGATCCGGAAAAAATTATTACAGAGGAGCAGAAAGTATTTCAGAAAGAAGGCTTCCTCGCTCAGCTGGAACTGGCGCGCGAGTTGAAACTCCCGGTCATCGTCCATACTCGCCCATCTGCCGGTAGTATGGACGCCTACGAAGATATGTTCGATATTCTCAAACATCACTCATCGCTTATCTCTCATCCGGCATCTCATTACATTCTCCACTGTTATATGGGGGACACCGCAATGACGGACAAGTTTCTGACGCTTCCGAACGTTTTCTTCTCCTTTACGGGCAATATCACCTATCCGATCAAGAAAACGGTAGCGGGGACGAAACCCGCCCGCAACGATTCGCGTAGCGATTCGGGCAGGGACGACCTGACGGAGACGGTGAAGCGGGTCCCGCTCGAGCGGCTGTTCGTCGAGACGGACTGCCCGTTCCTCTCACCGCAAGCGCATCGCGGAGAGCGCAATGAGCCGGCTTACGTACTGGCGGTAGCCGAGAAGGTGGCGGACATCAAGGAGGTGGGGGTGGCAGCCGTGGAACAGGCGACAGCGGCCAACGCCGCCCGGATTTTCTCGTTTTGACGCTTCTTGGTTTCGCTGCTACACTAGAAGCGCTTTTTAAGGCGCTTTTTTTATGGAAATATCCATCGCCGCGGAAAAACTTTTCAGTATCGGGAGCTTTCCTGTCACGAACGCTTTTTTGATCGGTTTTCTGGTGAGCGTTTCTCTGATGCTGGTAAGCGTTTTTGTCAGCCGCCGCCTGACGCTCGTGCCGCGCGGCGTGCAGAATGTCCTCGAACTGATTTTCGAGGGGCTCCTGGGATTCATCGATAGCGTCCTCGAGGACAAGCAGCAGTCGCGCAAGTTTTTCCCGCTCATCACGACGATTTTCCTGTTCGTACTCCTCTCCAACTGGGTCGGATTGCTGCCGGGAGCGGGGACGGTCGGCCTGGCGCATATGCAGGAAGGCCACGCGACCATCGTGCCGTTCTTGCGCAGCACGTCAGCCGATCTCAATTTCACCATCGCGCTGTCGCTGATAGCGGTGTTCGTGATCCAATTCAGCGGCATCGCGGCTCTGGGCATCATCAAATACGGGCAGAAGTTCTTCGTCAGCCCGTTTCACAAGCCCTACGGTCTGGGCACGATTATGGGGCTTTTGGAACTGGTGAGCGAATTCGCCAAGTTGCTCTCGTTCTCCTTCCGTCTGTTCGGCAATGTCTTCGCCGGGGAGATCCTCCTCGTCGTGATGCTCCATCTCGTCCCGTACTTCATCCCGCTGCCGTTTCTCTTTCTCGAGGTGTTCGTCGGCTTCATCCAGGCGGCCGTCTTCGCTATGCTGACCCTCGTGTTCCTGAAGATGGCGATGACGGAGGCGGCGCACTAGCGGATTGTTGGACAGATATGCGGAAACGCGCTACAATAAGTCAATTATCAAATAAGTGATTAATCAATTTTCAATCAATCCTATGGATATTGAAGCAGCAAAAATGATCGGTGCCGCTCTCGCGATCGGTATCGGAGCGATCGGCCCGGGCGCCGGTATGGGTATTCTTTTCAGCAAGGCCATCGAGGCCATCGGACGCAATCCGGAGGCGCAGCCGAAGATCCAGCTGACGATGTTTCTCGGCATCGCGTTCACCGAAGCCATCGCCATCTACGCGCTGGTCATCTCCCTGATGATTCTGTTCAGTTAAGTTGCAACTTATAACTGACAATTTTCAACTAATTTTCAACGGACTAACTTTCACATTGAAGAAGAGTTGGATATTGATAGTTGAGACTTGTAAGTTCTAAAAAAGATGGAAGCTCTGGCGAATTTGGGTATCGATTGGAAATTGCTTACTGCGCAGGCGGTCAATTTTCTGATACTCTTGTTCGTCTTGCGCCGCTTCGCGTATCGCCCGATGCTCGATTTCCTCGAACAGCGGAGCGACCGCATCGAGCAGGGGCTGAAAGACGCCGAAGCCGCGCAGGTGAAGCTGGCTCAGATGGAAGAGCGGGAAAAGGCTACGCTCGCGGCGGCCCGGAGCGAAGCGCGTTCTATCGTCGAAGCGGCCGAGGCCAGCGCCAAGAAGCGCGATGCCGAGCGTCTGATCGAAACGGAGGCAGCCACCAAGCGGTTCACGGAAGAGGCGCGCGTGAAGATCGAAGAAGAGAAGCAGAAGGCGCTTACCGAAGCCAAGCAGGAAATCGCCCAGGTTGTCACCGCGTCTGTCGAGAAGATCCTGAAAGAAACCGTCGACGCCGCGAAAGACCAGGATATCATCAAGAAATCTTTGCATTAAATATTGTCGAGAGTTCCAGTTTTTCTTGATTCATAATTCATAATTCGTGATTCCTCTTCAAGCGTATGCGTCCGACTGTCTCACAATATGCCGAGGCTCTGGCTGACCTCACGGATCAGGCGCCTCCCGCCACAGTAGCCGAAATCGTCAAGAATTTCCTCGGGTTTTTGCGGCG
>MFRV01000007.1 GCA_001784695.1 Candidatus Moranbacteria bacterium RIFCSPHIGHO2_01_FULL_54_31
AGGCCTTTGCCCCTAGGCTCAGAGCCGGGGTCCCGGCAAATCTTATTTGCCTAGGGAAAGCCTTTAATTGGGGTTCGAATCCCTATCCCCCAGCTCGTTTGGACTAACAGCGTAAGAAGGTTCCATTTGCGGCGCAGTGGAGCCTTTTTGCGTTGGTTCGAACGGACTTGGAGTGAGTGCGGACGTCTCTTTGACCTTTTTAATGGCGAAAAGCAAATCGTCGGCTTCAATTATGAGTTTTTTGTCCTTCAACGTGTAGTTCGAACCTAGGTCAGCAAACACCTCCTTGCGCACATGGAGATCATCAGATTTGTCCGCAGCGAAGCGAGCGCGAGCAGTCTCCGCGAAGTTAAAGCCCCGCTCCGCTGTTTCGAGCCAAGTGTCGATGCGTTTATCCGTATTCTCAAGCAATCCTTTGACTCGGGACTTTTCAGCAAGCAGGATAGTTTTCTTCCGGCGAAATTCGTCCTCGTCGATTTCTTTGCCGGCTCTCATCTCGATGAGATTGTCTATTTTCTCCACCACAGCATCGTAGTCCTTGCGCTGTGTTTTAAGAATTGCCTCACGATCAGCGGACTCATTTGTGTTTTGGCGCTTGAGGACCTGTAGTGCCCAGTCTTTGAACTTAGGTGATATCTCAAGCTTGGTCAGCTCTGCGACGAGTTGGCTCTCAATCTCTACTTCGTTGATAGCGCCCTGCGAGCAGTTCGGGCTTGTCTTCTTGGCGCAGTGATACAACACGTAATTTCGGAGCACAGGCTTCTTCATTTCGATGATATCGGTACCGCACTTAGGGCAATCCGTCCGGTGAGTCCGAGAGAACTTATGCTTGCAGTTGGAACAGACGCAGTGTTGCTTTATCTCCGCTGTAACGGAACCATTGCATTCGCCACAGCGAATAGGGCCGCGATAGGTAAACTCTCGCGTCTTGGGCCTAGGTCGCCCCTTGCGCCCTAGTAGTAGTTGCACGCGGTCAAACTCCTCCCGCGTGATTAGGGGGACGTGCGTGCCTTGATAAACGTTGCCGCTTCCAGCCGGAAATTCGAATTCACCATAATAATAAGAGCGCGTAAGAATATAATAGACCAAACTTTTAGTTATTTTCTTGCCGCCGGAGCCGTTCTTGCGTTTTGGCGTGCGTAAGCCGAGGTCATTGCTGGCGATCTCCACTATCTCGGCGACGGAGCGTCCGCCGGTCAGAAACAGATCCCAAATTTGCCTAACGATAGGAAAGCGTTCCGGATCAGGAATGATGCTCTTACGCCCCTTTTCGTCGGTGTAGTTTTTATACCCTAACGGCGCGGGGCCCGAACGTCCTCCTCCGATTGCTTTTTCTTTCAACCCACGCACCACATCGACTCCCTTGCTGTCGTTTTCTTGCTTCCCTTGACCGCAGAACAGCGTCAAAAGGAATTTGTCGTTTGGCGTATTGCGAAACACTTGTGAAGGAGTCCGTACTTCCAAAAGTTTCCCACGGTCCATCAGATCAACAATGTATGCCGCGTCGATTGCGTTGCGCGATATGCGGTTGTGACTCCACACAAGAAGAGCGTTGATCTTGCCACTTTCGATGAGGGCGAGCAGTTGATTGAACACTGGCCGCCCCGGTCGCTTGGCGGAATGGGACTCCGCAAGATTGTACTGCTCAGGCACGACTATTCCTTCGCGTTCGGCGACCTCGTCAAGCTCGCGGTCTTGCGAGTCGAGCGAGGCCACCTGCCGATCATCCGCTTCGGTGGACTTGCGCCGGTACTTGCCCCACTTAAGGATTTGCTGGTTTTTATTCATGGATTCGTTGGTGTGGTAATTATGCGGCACCTCAAACCTTGGTACTGGGGACAGCGGAGACCCTTAGAAAGGGATCTCCGTGTTCTTTTTATCGTCCGTATCGTCCTGATCGTCCTCCGTAACTGTTTCAGGGTCGATAAGGACGCTCTGGACGGTGTTTGTGTCGATCTTGCTGATAATGATGGTTCTTATGCCGTTTTCCTTTCCCGCCGCAACGTCGATACCTATTTTTCGAAGATTTGGCTTTAGCTCGTTTAGACGCCGGGTCAAAACTTGCGGCAACTTAGGCAGTTGTTGAGTGCTCACTCTTTGGTGCTGGCTGTCGCTTCCGACCTGGACGTCGACGAAACTCAGTTCGTTAAGCAATTCGCGAGCCGTGCCTTTCCACACCTCTTTATCTTTCATAAAGGTAAGCAGCGCGGCGGCTTCGACGCTCTCCGCTAACGCCTCCTCGCTTTGCTCGCGAATCTTCGCGCCATATGCGTCCAAGAATTCCTCACGGGTGTGTCCGAGCGCTTCGGCAATGGCAACGCCCCATAGGGCAAAGTCCGCCATGCGGGGTTTTTTGGCAAGTTTGACGCTGGGACGTATAGCAAGAGCCTTCACAACCACGTCGAGGATCGCCCCAATTATTTTTGGGCGGGCGGGTTCGAACTCCTCAAATATTTCCGCTTCGTCCCTGCGGTTGCTATCATCCACCGGCTTGAGCCCAAACAGTAAGCTGCGCTCCAAGAGGTCAGGTTTGACGGCGGAGATATTGATTCCGTTGATTCCAATGTTCAACTGGAAATCGAAGATAAAGTCCTCGCCGTTAGTGAAGTACAAACGCTCGCTGCTACTTCCGCCGGTCACTCCTATGCAGAGTACGGTGGAGATGGCGTTGCTTATGCCGTCCACGTTTTCATAGAAGACTAAGTGATGACGGAAGAGTTGAAGCTTGAGCTCGCGCTCGTCCTTAGGCATGTGCAACACCTCGGTCCTCGAAGGGTCGACGAGTCGTCGCAGTATCCGCGAAAGAGTACTTTTCGCCGAGCCTTGCTGTCCGTGGATGTACAGGAGGGCGTGTGGGAAGTCGGGAATGAAGCACGCCACAAGGTAGACGAGCAATAGAAGCTGTTGGGCTGGACCCGTTACATTGACGAACTTAAACAATTCCTTAATGTCTCCTCCGCTTTGCGGTTCTACTTGTGCGCTCTGATGCGCGTGACGACGGAAGAGGATAGGCACTTCGTCGGCAACCTTCCACCCTGTGGTCGTAATTTGCACGGCCCGATTGCGCTCGTCTGCTAAATCGAGCCAAATAGCATCGTCCACTTTCGCTACGCGGTTGTGGAGCTTGTACTCCTTGCCTTTGAATGTCGCCATACTTTCTATGGCGTGAATCGCGTCGTTGAGGGCTTTGGAGTCGGCTATATCGCCATACTGCTCCAGAAAGGTATGACTGAGCCAGTGTTTGAAGCGCTTGCCTTTACAAACCATGACTTCCTTATGGTCGTCGACAACTACGTGCGCGTGCCCGTTTCCATAGTTGTCGCGGAAGAGCTCGATGTGTGGGTTTGACGTTGCCAGTTCCATCAACTGCATCTTTTGCGGTACCTTTTTATCCTCCTCGGGAGAAGCATCTCGTCTTTCTTGCTCGGCGGCGGAAATTGATTCGTAAACAGTCCTAAGTTCATTCTCGGACATAGGTGGTTTGCAACGCTCCTGATTCCATTTTTGAAGAGTGGGCCATGCTACGGCCTCCCACTTTTCAATGGCGGTAGTACGCAGAAGGCCGCCAGCGATGGAAGCGGCAACTCCGTTGCGCTTGCCCTCGGGGCAATCTTTTTTCATGAGCGCCCGCCAATCTTCTTTTTTGTTTTCCTGCTCTTGGATTTTTTGCAGCAGCCATTCCGGCATTTCGGCGATGCCGTCTTCCGGCGGCACTACCCATTCGTATGCTCCGCCGGCGGGTTTACCCTCCTTATCAATGTATTTGGTGATCGAGGGAGCCGCGACGATGTACCCTCCGTCTCCGCGTACGTCTACACCTTCGCCAAATAATTGACCTTGGGAATTGTGAATAACAACGCCGGGATGTTTGAAGAGATAGTGCTCGCCGCCGTTGCCGGTTCGTGCTGTCGCCGTCGGCGGAATATGGTATCCCAACTCGAGAAGTTTTTTAGCAGACCATCCGTGCTTAATGTCGAGATCGAGCACAACGATACCCGAAAGCGCGCCGGTCATGACGCCAATATTCATTTCAGGATAGGTCTTCTGTGACCACTCTGTGATTTGCGCGGGGGTCGCTCGTTCCGTCTGATGTTTCTTCAAATCGAATTCATAGAAGGGTATTTTGTTTTTCCCGAGCGGTACAACTGACCATCCCATTCCCTGGTATTCGAGGGCGCGTTCAAGAAGCTTTTTATTTATTGTCATGTCTTTCATATATTTCGGTTCTCCGGCTCAACGTAGGGCACGCCTATTAATTTGAAGAGGTCTTTTTCTTCCCGTATTTCGTGCTTCTCTCCGTTCCGGAAGAGATAGCCTCCTTCGCTTTTGAAGCCCTTCTGAACCCAGCCGCGTGCTAGTATCTTGTGGCTGTAGTCGGCTGATCCAGTCCTGATCGCGAAGATTGAGCCCCAGTTTTCTTGCTCCGCGAAGAAGAGATCCAGCTTGATACCTCCCGGCAAGGTCCGTTGGGTGTATTTAACCTTCCCGTACTCCATCGTGCCTTTTACTTTTCCCCATTGATTCACGATGGTTGCGATTCCGCTTTCGGTCGCGCCTGTCGAGTAGGGCTTAGGGATGGCGACTATTTCAATGTCTTTCACCATTGGCTTCTTCCGCCGTATGCTCCCCGCGATTTCAATGCGGATGCAGTGTGGCCGTAATTGTTCCAATACGTCCGACGCTATCGCATATGCTTCGGCGTAGGGATATTTCTTGTCTGTTAATTCTTTGTCAGTCATAAGTGTGATGTTCTAATTTTTAATTCTTTTTGTATCCTCCGAGGACTACTTTGAGCAGGCGCACGAGCCGAAGCCCTTTCTCGAGCGCTTGAGCTTTCGTGAGCTCGACGCCGAACTCGTCCTTAAAAAGCCGCTGATATTCAGCGATCTCTTTGTCGGTTAGCGACGCGCCTTGAGCCTCCTGTTGCGGAGGTCGCGGCAACTCGTTCAGTGCATGTGTCTTATCGACCATGCACGTAGTATTTAGAAACCCACCTGCCGCAAGCACGGCCGGTGGGTAATAAAAAATAGGCGTTCCGTTTTAAGTCTTTATTTACTGGCTTTTTTCTTCATGCTGGTGGGTTTTTTCACTCCAGCAAAACCCACTGTCAGGACCCCTCGGCGGCTCATGCGTAATACAGCATTCCAAAGAACATGACCCCATATAACGCCGACCATGCTTGGCCAATCGCCTATACGCGTGAGCCTCCGGCCGCTACCCTTATGTAAAGTTTCATTGATCTCCTTTAGGTGTTTCCTGATTATCTCGGGCATTTGATCTCCCTTTGTGCGCTGATCTGTAACGCGCTCCTCCAATTTCGCAAGAACATACTCAACACTCTGAAACGTACCCCACCTCTCAGCGAGAATTGCGAATAGCTCTCCATTCAATGAGCCTTGTCTACCAACACGTATGAGTTCACTTTTTCCCGGGAGAGTGATGCACCAGTTCCCATCATGGAGAGTGATCGTCGGTTTCTCACGCGAACGAACTTCATAGGAGAATGTGTCCGGGTTAACTCGCACGGGGTAGTGGTCGCGCTTGATACGAACATTGTTGTCGTTAAGCGGCAGTACCTTTATTTTCCCTTTGTAATCTTTTTCAATATCAAGGAGAATCGACTCAAGATCATTAAGGGTTAACTTTAGAGTCGGCGGAAACTTGTCGAGATACACGCGGATGGTTAAAACGTGCTTCGGCTTACCGCTGTAGAATCGGCTGGCTCGTTTATATTCTTGCCGCATGAGGTCGAGAACAGCCCGTTTTTTCATTACCACTGCCATATGTAAACAGTACACTACAGTATATTCTTTGAGGGCGTAAGCTTCTGTTTTAGCCTCGAAAACAAGGCTTGATTTGATATGTGAAGAGATTGACCATCCCTTTACATGTGGCTTACAATATGGTATTGTCAGATCATCCGTCCTTTGACAACTTAAAAGGAGAACCTCGCTATGTTCAACCTTCGCAAGAAGGTGCTTGGGAAGCTGCCTTGGCTGCAAAACGGCCTGCGGACAATCTTCCTGCGCGACGAGCGAGGGAAGTTTGTGTTTAAGCGGTATTCGCTTGAGCAGAGAGGTTGGATATGGTTGGTGTTCCCCCGAATCGTAATGGTGGAGCAGGAATCTTTCAATCTTCTCGGTGCAGGCACACAGGCTACCAAAGATGCGGAACAAGCACTCGCAAAGCACTCAATCAAGGTGCGTGATGAGATTCGGTCAACGCTAAAGCGCAGTGCATCACTTCGTGCCGGACGGGTTCGCAACTCATTTGAGAGTGACCTCGAAAAGCTCGTTGTGGGTACTGCTCGACTTCCTTCGGCCATTGTTGCAGAAGGAAGAAGCGCAATTCAGACCGTGCATCGTTCAATGGTTGAAGCTGCTGGTCGTGCTGCACAGATACGATTTGAGCAAGGGGTGAAGAACTGCCTCGCTCAGATGATCGTGTATGCTCGAAAAGAAGCTGGTATCGGTTCAGCACCGGATCAGCAACAAAGTGCACTCCCCGTAGGTACGCGCTTCGTGTACTACGGAGATCCGTTCACTGTCTACCTCATTGAGGAAACGCCACGCGTAAGGACTATCAGATGGGATAGAGAGCTTCTACAGCTTTCATTTCCGTATGTGGTTTTTGCACTGACGTTGGAGAAAGGGCGTTACAAAAACTTTCAGGCGTTTTTTAGGAACGAGCCCATGGGCTTGCCCGACGACCGTCTGCATTACCCGCCTCTACCTGACCTCGATGCGGAGTGCAATCTGTGCTTCCCCCCGCCAAAAGTATCGCGTGGGGCACCGGCTGACATTGCTTTCTCTGCCCAACAATCGTTCTGGGCGAGCAGTTTCAGTTCCGGCCACTTGAATGCGAACCAGCGAGCGGCGGCAACAGAAATCAAGGGTTTTTCCACCAAGCGGTGGAAGGAACTCAGTGTGAGTAAGCCGCTCGAAGTGCTCAACATCCCATGGCTACCGACCAGTTTTACGGTCGCAAAGATTGGGAAGATCGCTACCTCGCCCGCTAATACGTTCGACGCGGGTAAGGTAATGTCCCGGCTCGAGAAATTCTCACACGAAGTCGCTAAAGACCTCACGCTTTCCATCAAGGAGGCTGTGGTCGAAGCGATAAGTGATGAGAAAGATGTCGCCTCGGCGCGTCAGGCTTTTGATGAACGGGTTGATAAAGTCCTCCGCGAAGCAGATATTGCCAAGCAGGTGGGCGAACTCATCCGATCTGAAATTGTCGATGCGTGCAGTGAGGAAAAGATCAATGACATCGTTACAAGTGTCGGGAAGAAAGCCTCGGTGAAGGTCGCGGAGATAATATCTGCCGCGATGAACACCGCAGTCTCGTCACTTGCAGTACAACTCGAAGGCGTAACTCAAAAGAGCGAGCCGCAAACAGGAAAGGAGTTGGAAAGATGATCCCCGTTCACATCAAACGAAATGGTGCGGCCGCTCCTGATGCTACCGTGTCTTACATCGTAGCGGAAAACGGCCTGTACTTGCAGATCAAGAACGATTGGGTCGACGCCGTCGTCCCCGTCGATCTTTCCACGCTGGAGAAGGAGGAGGAGAGGGCACGCCTGCTCCTTCCTCTAATTGATGCGGAGGTGTTCGCGAAAGTGTATGCCTTCTTCTATCGCATCTACCAGCTCTATCATTCCGAATCGGCTGTGCTTTTGCATTTCGGTGCTGAACACGGCTGGGCGATTACCATTCCGGTACAAGAGGTAAGTGCCGGAGGCGTTCACTACGACATGACCGAGCGGATAGCAGGCTACCGATGTGTAGGAACTATGCACTCGCACGGCAGCTTGGCCGCAATGCACTCCACTATTGATGACGCCGATGAGGCAGAGTTCGATGGAGTGCATATTATCCTCGGAGATCTCAATCGAGCTCCGCGGTTCTCAATGGAAGCATCGTTGGTCGTCAGGAGTTGTCGGTTTCCCCTCGACGACCATATCGTCGGCATCACGCCTGCGGAAAAGGCTCCACTTTACCACTTACCGCCGCAGCTAATGGCACAACTGCGGTTTGGGTCCCCTCGGTTTTTCACTGCCGATCTCTCTGTCCTCAATGGATGGGAAGTACCGGATGAATGGATCGCCAAGGTGACAAATATCGGTCGGATAAGGTCAATAGTGCCAGCTATACCGACTGACAAATCCGGAGTGAATCAATGAAGACGTCGGACATCAAACGCGTCATTATGATAGGGGCAGGAGGCATAGGCACGTTGCTTGCGCCTCCGCTCGCTCGCTATCTTCGGCAGAAATGCCCAAAAGCAACATTCGTTCTCATCGACGGCGATCAGTTCGAGCCGAAGAATGAAGAACGACAAGAGTTCGATGAGCTCGGCAACAAAGCAGAAGTGACCGCGGCACGATTGCAGCGTTCGCTTCCGGGCCTGGCTATCGAGGCAAAACCGCGGTTCGTTACGGCGGACAACGTGTTTGTTCTCATCCCCGAGAAGTGCTTCGTGTTTTCGTGCGTCGACAACCACGCAACACGCAAGCTCCTATCGGAGCACTGCGCTACTCTCAAGGATGTGGTGCTTATCTCCGGCGGAAACGGTTTTGACGACGGCAATGTGCAAGTGTATATTCGCCGTAGCGGCAAGGACGTTACCCCGCCTCTGACGCACCTCCATCCGGAGATTGCTCGACCGGCTGATCGAAATCCGGACGAGATGAGTTGCGAAGAGCGGGCTGCGGCCGGAACGCCGCAACTCGCCTTTGCGAATCTAACGGTCGCCGCAAACATGGCTAACGCCTTCTATGCGGTAACCGAAGTAGGTGTCGTATACAGTGAGTTGTACTTCGACATCAAAACCGGGCAGCAACGCCCAGTCCTCAGAACCAACGGGAGTTGATCATGAACATACCAGCACGTCGGGACAATCTTTCGGTGGTTCCCGACTCGGTGAATCTGACCCTGTCATACGGCCCCACCTCACAGAAATTCAATGCCACGGGCAAGACCCTCGGCGAGTTTCTCGGGGACGGGGACGTCGGCCAAGTCATGGGCTTCTCGAACGCGTGGGACGGCAATGTGCTCGTCAACGGGCAACCCGCTACACGCGACTACCAACTGCAACCCGGCGATAACGTCGAAGTTATCAAACGGGCTGGCGACAAGGGCTGATCCTTTCGCCCAACATGTACCTTCGTTCACCAACGCGGCCGTCCAGCAAACACTGGGCGGCCTTTTTCTTTATTGCACATGAAGTATCGAGCCAACAAAAAACGGCGGAGCCCATGATAGGGACCGCCGTTTAGTGTTGACAAAGCGTTAGTACCGGAAGCTTTCTATCATTTTTGAAGCCTCTTGCTTGGTAAGCTCACCAAGTTGCGCCTCCATGTTCTCACGCTCCTCCTCTTCGCAGTTGATCTGAATCAACTGTCGCAGGTACTCGACCTGCTTAGGGGTCGCGATGTCTGACGAATCCTGCTCGCTCGCCTTGTATGCACTCGGCGAAGCAGAGTTTGCCTCAGTCCATGGATGCGGTGTAGCGTCGGGACGAAACGAATCTTGTATCTTCGTCGATCTGACTACTGCGTCAACAAGACTCGCGTTAAACGCGAAGCTGATATTTCGGACAATAAATCTATTTACCTGATTTATCGCGGTAGTGCCTCTCCCTTGACCAATCACCTTGTCGCCCATTTTGAGGGTACAGATAAATGCCACGAGGCCAGGCACCTGATTGAAGGTGGTTGCTGTCTGCACATCTTCTTCAAACGTCGCGGTGAATTGATACACGCCGAGTAATTTTTTCATTTCGTCGCGCAGGGTATCTTTCTGCTCCGTCTTCGTAGCTTGGTAAGGCTTGCTTCTATTCACCCGGAAGGGTGAAGGGACGCGGCTTTTGTAGGTTGTATTCATGGTGTTCGTCTAATTTTTTAATGGTGATAATGCCCCGCTGATAGGTAACCTCGATGGGCGTACCTATTTCGAATCCTGCTTTCGTAAGCAGGTTGTTAATCAGCCGGATCATCGGCTTCCCGTTAGTGCTTGGGGCTCGCACCACGGTCATTCGTCTCACGATCATGAGACTTTCTCCGTCTGCAACTTGTGGAAGAGATTCACCACACGGCGAATCTTTCGCACCGTCTTGCCGTCGGGGTCCTTAATCTCCATGATGGTCACGGATTTCAATGCGCGTTCGCCGCGTTTGATTCTGAATCCATACGCCGCCCACGAGACCAGAGGCATTGCATCGGTGTAGGGATCGAATTCATCAGCGTACTCGTCACCGAATCTTTCTCGCACTTGTGCTTTTACGGCCTCATAGGTTGCCTCTGAACCGCGATAGGGCGAGAGGATCGAATCAGCCATTATGGATTTGATGCTTTTCATACTGCGTAGTGCATGCCACAAACACCCTTCGACGAGGGCGGTAAAGAAGCGCGGTGGCGTTAGTTATTTAATTACTTCTTTCATTCATCAATGTCGTAAGCATTTGTGTGGTGCATGAGCGGCAAAGATGCAGCACGTAGAATGGGTGCCCCATAACGAAGGGTGTTGGGGTGGGGAGCGATGGGGGGTATTCTTGCTTTGAGTCCCTGTCCCGAATAAGGATGTGAAGGAGGACCATGAGACAGCCGTTTTACGACTTTTGAAGTCCACCCCCCAACAGACCCCGGGGAGTACCTACCAGCTCAAATCTGCATGGACGCTAAAAATTTTCCGCAATTTTTTCAAAGTCGGAGGTCATTTTTGACCTATCGTATAATTTGTCGATGGCCTGGACCCCGCCCACAAAGCATCTGAAAAGGAAGGAATTATTGAATAGCGACCGCTTCTACCGACTACTGTCAGAACATTCCAATTACATGGATCCCGAAGCAGTGGTTAGGGTCTATTTGGCATTAATTATCGTAATTAATAAGGAATTGCAGAAGAATAAGTTCATACGCCTACCTGCGCTTGGGGATCTGGCCTTGGTGCGACAAAAATCACGACCGGCATGGGTTGGTCGGTCTCATTGCGTAATTGATGGTCGAGAGGTGCTTAAGTTCTATGCAAAGGAAGCCTTTCGCCGCCATTACAATGCGCGGCAACAAATACAGGCGCTTTCCCATATGCCACCACCGCCAATTAAATGACTTCTCTTTTTATCGGGATCGTTTCCCTAAGTTACGTCCGGGAGCGCTTAAAATAATTAATTTCATAGGGGCAGGATATAATTACGCCGTCATTGCAATTCGGCTAAATATCGTATTTCCGGACATCGCAATGGTTCGAATATCGTTCAAGATTCGCAGCAAAATGAGCCAGCGAATTTTGCTGGGGGATAGGGATTCGAAAGGCGCAGTGTTGTTTTGCACTGGCAAAACCGCGAGCCGGGGTCGCGAGCGATTTTGTTGACGAACAAAA
>MFRV01000008.1 GCA_001784695.1 Candidatus Moranbacteria bacterium RIFCSPHIGHO2_01_FULL_54_31
GCGCCGAGTTCCTTGGAAAGAAACGCGCTCTCTTTGCCGGCTTCCAGTTTCTTGCGGACGGATTCCTTCACCTCCGGCAGGTGCGCATAGATATTTTCCAGTGTGCCGAATGCTTTCAGCAGATCCGTGGCGGTCTTCGCACCGATACCGGCCACGCCTGCGATATTGTCCGAGGCATCGCCTGCCAGTCCCTTGAAGTCCGGGAGCTGCGCCGGCCTGAATCCGTATTTTTCCTCGACCCCCTGCTCGTCATACAAAACGGTATCCTTGATGCCCTTGCGGAGCGTGAAGACTTTCACCAGGGGCGTCACCAGCTGGAGCGCGTCGTTGTCGCCCGTGACGATGATGACATTGACGCCTTCTTTCTCCGCCTGACGAGCGAGCGTCCCCACGCAATCATCCGCCTCGAATCCCGCCTGCTCATAGATCGGGATATTGAACGCCTGCGTGATTTCCTTCACGCGGGGAATCTGCGCGTACAGATCATCCGGCGCCTTCACCCGCGTCGCCTTGTACTCTGCGGATTTCTCATGCCGGAACGTCGGGCCGGCCAGATCGAATGAGGCCGCGATATATTCCGGCTTGAATTTCTCCAAAACAGACAGAAGAGTCATCGTGAACCCGTACGCGGCGTTCACCAGCTCCCCTTTTTTGGTCGTCAGCGGCGGCAACGCATGATACGCCCGGTGTATGAGCGCGTTGCCATCCAATAAAACGAGTGTTTTCGGCTTCTTGTGCATATTTTCAGTATACTCCGGCGCGGCGGAAGGATAAAGGAGGGCGCGCGGCCGCCCCGCTTCCTCTTATCGCACCGTAATCTCTCGCTCCGTGTCCGAGATGAAGCGGAAAGAGAGCGTGAGAGCTCCCGGCGGGAGAATCTCTCCTATGCGCTCCGGCCATTCGAGAAGCACAACGCCCTGCGGGTCAGCGCACCATTCGGCGAAACCGAGCGTCTCGAAATCCTTGGCTTCCACGCGATACGCATCGGCGTGATAGATACGCTCTATGCCGCTCGCGGTCGGTGGTGTGAGATCATATTGCTTCATAATGACGAACGTCGGGCTCACATAGGGCCGCGCGGCGCCCATCCCCTCCAAAAATCCCTGCGTGAAAGTCGTTTTCCCCGCGCCCAAATCCCCGGCCAGACACACAAGCGCCCCGGGCGCGATTTCCTGCGCCAGCTTTTTCCCGAGATTCCGGGTTTCTTCGGCAGAATACGTCTGATATGTATTTTCCATAACGCCTCTATCCTAATCCCGCACTAATCATAAGCTTGCATATTACAGAAATACGCAAGCCCCCTTCAAAGAAAAGATACTCTCCAACGTATCAATCGTCAAAATTGATGAGTGCGGGACTAACGCAAAATGCCGTTTCTGGCGAGAATGTGCCTATCCCGCCGAGAGCTTGCTTTTTCTCATTCCTGGGAATACACTGCCCTGTTATTTAACAAACAAGGAGACAACTATGAACACCGCTACCGAGGAGGAGGTCATCCGTGAAATCACGGCTGCCATCGCTATCATCCTCGCTGTTTTGAGGCGTGTTGCGAAGGGCGCCTCCAGAATAACAACAGAGGAACAGGCTGCATTCATCTGCTTCCGAAACGCTTGCGCCAAACAACGCCATCGCAGGCATCGTCAAGATGACATCTACGGCGCTATCGGACTGGCGCTGCTCAAAACGAAGTATGCGAGAAAGAGGAAGCTGCTCGCCCGAGACATCGATGCATTCCTTCGGAGCAAACAACGGCGCATCGGACTGGTCGCGGCATTCGTACCAGTTTTCTCGCAGGCAAAAAAAGAAATCGCTACACTCAAAGGCGCCTACTAAAACACATGCGCTATCGTTATCGTATGGTCCCGAAAAGATCCGCCTCATTGAGGCCTTCATCGACGCATATCAAGCAGCTTCCCCGCTGCTTCTTTTTTTTGTGCTGGGTTTGACACCACCCATTTTCTCTGCTACTTTTGACTATTCATCTTTTATCAACTGAGCGTCCCAGAGCCCTATGTCCCTCACTCCTTCCCAGCAATTCCAGGAACTCCTGAAAAAGACAGCGACCCCGCTTATCATCCTCCCCAGCTATCCGAGCCGCGATGCCGTGGCGAGCGGGTTCGCGCTGGCGCTCTTCCTCAAAAATGCCGGCAAAGACGTGACACTGGCCGGCGAGCATATCGATACTGACAAAGAGGCGCTGGCGTTTCTCGCGCAGCCGGAGAACATCCTCGCTTCTATCGCCGGCGCCCGGGATTTCGTGCTGGCGTTCGATACGTCGCGCAACAAGATCATCGGGGTGCGGACAGAAAACACCGACAACGAAGTGCGCGTCTATCTCACGCCAGAAAACGGCTCTATCGATCCGCGTGATTTTTCTTTCACTCCCGCGCAGTTCAAATTCGATCTGGCCATCGTCATCGGCAGCCCCGATAAAGAACACTTGGGGAAAATCTATGAAGAGAACCCGGATATTTTCTATGAGGTGCCGATCATCAATATCGACAATCATTCCGAGAACGAGCTGTTCGGCCAGGTGAATCTCGTCGATATCACCGCCTCCTCGAATGCGGAGATTCTCGCCGATGTCCTGGAAAAAACCGCCCCCAACCTCCTCACGGAAACGGTGAGCGAGAGCCTGCTGGCCGGTATCGTCTCCGCTACCGACAGTTTCCAGAACCGCAGCACGACCCCCAAAGCGCTCCAGCTCGCCTCGCACCTGATGGATAAAGGCGCCGACCAGCAGAAAATCATCCGCTCGCTCTACAAAACCCAGCCTCTGCACCTCCTGAAACTCTGGGGCCGCGTGATGGCACAGGTGAAATGGAACGAGAGCCTGAAACTGATCTGGGCCTGCGTCGACATCGAAGACCTCGTCCAGGCGCGCGCCCGGACCGAAGACCTGCCGCAGGTACTGGAGAAGATCAAGAGCAACTATTCCTCGGCGCATATGTTTATGATCCTCTATCCGGAAACGACGACACTCATGCGCGGCATCGTCAAGGCGCATTCCAGCGAAGCACTCACGTTTTTCGCCGAACGCTTCAAGGAAGGAGAGGTGCGCGGCGATACGATTTCTTTCAGCATCGCCGCAGGCAGTCTCGACGAAGCCGAACATATCGTCATCAGCCGGCTGCAGAATCTCCTCACGCCAATGGAAAAATCCTCATAACGAGTTCCCGGTGTCACTCGCAGAAAACTCCTGAGCGACACCGACCACACAAAACAATCGCCCCGCCTCTGCCGAGAGACGGGTTTTGTTTTTGCCGAAGCCCCGCTCTTTGAGGTACAATAGGGGTGTTCTCTGCAAACAGAAAAACAAACCCTATGGTCAAAGTCGTTCATCAGAATCTTCCGCACAGTTCCGAGAAGCAGGAAAAGACACAAGCGGTGCTGAAAAAAATGCGCTCTCTCTCGATCGAGGAAGAGGCGTCGATGCTGGCTGCCAAAAACGGCCTCTCCTATATTGATCTCCATGTATTTCCTCTCAATACCGAAGAGGTGCTGCTGATTCCGGAAGCCGATGCGAGAAAGGGCGGCTTCGTCTTGTTCAACAAAAGAAACACGCTGGTCCGCTTCGCCATTCTCGATCCGACCAACCAGGAAACGCGCAATTTCATTGAAACCCTGGCGGCGGAACGCGGCTGGGAAATGGAGCTCTATGTCGTTTCGGAATCATCGATCGAGCACGCCTGGGAAGCCTATGCCAGGCGCACGTTTCTCGACAACCTGGATCTCGTCCGGGTCTCGCTCGGCGACAAAGACCTGGAAAAATTCGAGAAGGATTTCGGCGAACTCATCGCGCTCAAGGAAAACCGCTACCTGAATACGTCGCGGGCTATGGAAATCATCCTGGCCGGCGCCCGGAAACTCCGCGCGAGCGACATCCATCTCGAGCCCGAAGAAGATGGCATCCGTCTGCGCTACCGCATCGACGGCGTGCTGCAGGAAATCGGCCGGCTCCCGCTGGAACTCTATCGCCTGCTCCTCTCGCGCATCAAGATGATCGGCAAGATGCGCCTGAATATACGCAAAGAGGCCCAGGACGGACACTTCTTCATCGACCTCGACGGCAAGCGCGTCGACATACGCGTCAGCAGCATCCCGGGAAAATACGGCGAGAACATCAATATGCGGCTCCTCTCCAGCGAAGATGTCATCGTCGATGTCACGGAACTGGGGCTGCGCGGACTCGCGTATGAAGAAGTGATGCGGCAGGTCGTCAAACCGAACGGGCTCATCCTCAACACCGGTCCGACCGGCTCCGGAAAAACAACGACGCTCTACACGCTCCTCAATCATATCAATCAGCCGGATATGAAAATCATCACCGTCGAAGATCCGATCGAGTATAGCATCGGAGGCATCGTGCAGACGGAAATCTCGAAGAACCAAGACTACTCTTTCGCGACCGCGCTCCGCGCTATCGTCCGCCAGGATCCCGATGTGATACTGGTCGGCGAAATCCGCGATGATGAGACGGCCGACATCACGGTCAATGCCGCGCTGACCGGACACCTCGTATTTTCCACGCTGCACTCCAATAGCGCCGCGGCAGCCGTCCCCCGCTTTATGGAACTCGGCGTCAAGCCATCGCTCATCGTCGCTTCGCTGAACGCCCTCATCGGGCAGCGCCTGGTACGCAAGCTCTGCAAACACTGCAAGGAATCCTACGAGCCGGCCAAAGAAACCGTGGATTCCCTCCTGAAACTCATCACCATCATTTCTCCGAAAGCCAAGATCTCCCTGCCTCAGGAAGTGAAGACTCTCTACAAAACCGTCGGCTGCCCGGAGTGCCATTTCACCGGCTATTATGGCCGCATCGGTATTTTCGAAGTGCTCACGATGACGCAGGAGGTCGTGGAGATCGTGAACAATATCGGCACCGAGCAAGAAATTCTCCGCGCGGCGCTCGAAAACGGGATGGTTACGATGACGCAGGATGGGATTCTCAAGGCGCTCGACGGCACCACGACGCTCGATGAAGTATGGCGCGTCGCCGACCAGACGGAAGCGCTCAGGAATATCTATGCCGAGCTGATGCCGAACGAGCTGTCCCGCTCCACGCATATTTCCGAAGAATTGTCCCAAGCGGTCGAAAAGGAAACATCTTCTCTCAAGACATTCGCCGCCTATGCGGCACGCGTCGATTCCCAGCTCCGCATCCCCACCCTCTTCGCCGGAGCCCTCCTTATGCATGCCGGGGATATACATATAGAGCCTACGGGAGAGACCGTCGAGGTGCGCTACCGCATCGACGGCATCCTCCAGCCCGCAGCCAGCTTTCCCATCGCGGAGTACCCGACGCTGGCAGCCGACATCCGGCTGGCTGCAGGACTGAAGTCCGGCGAACGTTCCGGCACGATCGACGGACGTTTCTCCATCACTCTGGAAAAGCCGATCAAAGGAAAAACGGACGTGGTGGACGTGCGTCTGTCAATCATCCTGGGCGGCTTCGGCGAAACGATGGTGATGCGGCTCCTCAATCAGTCCGTGGTCAAACTCGACCTCGACCTGCTCCATATCCGCAAACGGAATCTCGACGATATCATCGCGGCCATAAGCAAACCCCACGGCATCATCCTCAACACCGGACCGACCGGCTCCGGAAAAACGACGACGCTCTACAGCATCCTCTCCCGGCTGAACACGCCCGAAGTGAAAATCATCACCGTCGAAGATCCGATCGAATACCAGATACCCGGCATCCTCCAGACGCAGGTGAGCGAAAGCGAGGAGTACACCTTCGCGACCGCCCTCCGCTCCCTCTTGCGCCAGAATCCCGATATCCTGATGATCGGCGAAATCCGCGATAATGAAACAGCCGACATCGCCGTACAATCAGCCAATACCGGACATCTCGTGCTCTCCACCCTTCACGCAAACTCCGCCGCAGGCGTCGTATCCCGCCTGACCGCTATGGGCGTCAGCCCCGATGACCTGGCCAATGCCGCCAACCTTTTTATGGCGCAGCGCCTGGTACGCAAAATCTGCGCGGAGTGCAAAGAATCCCGTACGCCGACCGAGGCCGAGAAAAAAATCATCGAAGCGGCCCTCCAGACGCTTCCAGACAAGGCGGCGCTCACGAAAAAAACGCGTGTCGCGGAAGGGAAAGGCTGCACGGCCTGCAGCGGCACCGGGTTTGCCGGCCAGATGGTCATATCGGAAACGCTCCTCATCACCAAAGAAATGTCCGAACTCATCTCGCGCGGAGCCCTGGTCAGCGAAATCGAGAGCAAGGCCGCCGAGCTCGGTATGATGACGCTCGCCCAAGACGGCATCCTGTCCGTCCTCGAAGGCGACACGACGCTCGCCGAAGTCAAGCGCGTCACGGATCTCTAGACGGCACGATTTTGCTTGTTTAAACTGGAGGAAGTGGTAGAATGAAGATAGGAATTTCATTTTCATAATATATATGCTCAAACAAAAACAAAGCGTGTTTCAACAGACAGCGTATTGGATGAAGATTATTTCTCTCGGTGTCGTTCTGGGACTCTCCATCCAGTTCGTCCAGGCTTGGACCGCACCGACCGGCACTCCGCCAGCGGGCAATGTGGGCGGACCGCTCACTACCGGGGCTATCAATCAAATCAAAAGCGCCGGACTGGGACTGATCGGCAATCTGGTCGCCAATATGGTGCAGCTCAATGCGGTCGTGATAGAAGGAAGCGTCTGCCCTTCAAATGGCTTGGTGGCACGGGATGCGAATGGTATGCTGCTTTCTTGCCAGTCTTTGGTATGGAGGAAAGCAAGCGGAGGAGGGTTGAATGGTACCGCAGGATTGCTTGCGCCCATCGTAGGCGCTGAGGCTTCATGCGCGACACCCTCTTATCCTACTAATGGATTTGCATTCAAGGCATACGCTCGAATCAATGCGGATGCCACCGTCTCTACCCGAGTAACCGCAGTCCATAATGGCGGTTGTGATTCGGGGTGGGTCAATGGCTCACGGGCTTCTTGTAGGGCAGGCGCTGTAACAGATGTTGCAACTTACGAAATGGGGGCATACCCTACGCGTGTCGTTGGAACCCAAGGCGGCTCGCCGTCTATGCTGCAGCCGCCGACCGGCGGATGTTCCGCGAATTTCCCACAAAACTGACGCTTCAAAAGATATTGGCGAAGAAGATGTCTCCATTACCTCTTCTAGAAAATAGAAAATGAGACAAAAACCCCGCTCGTTGAGAGCGGGGTTTTTGTTTATTGTCATACATCGCCGAAAGCCGCTTAAACTGTAGACAATCCTCGGGCATAGGAGCCCGAGGAAAAGAAAGGTGTCGAGGAATAGCGCAGCCGAAACCACCCTACCCGGATCTGGACAAACAGTTCCGCGATTGAGGATAAAAGATAGTAATCCCCAATTGTCTACAGATGAAGCAGCTCTCAGAAACACGGAGAGGGGCTACAAAGATTTTTTAAGCGACCTTTGATGTTAGCACAACTTTATTTATTTGTCAACCCCGTTATAAATTTAGGCAATTATATGCAAGAATTGGCTTGCGTGAGCCGTAGGCGCCTACGGCTTATACTTCATATAACCGCAACTACATCATTATTTGTAACCGGGGTCAAGAGATGCTACTATATAAGCATCGGGTTTCTCTTTTTTCCCTTATATAAGCCTATTTGATGCTATGCTGAACTCCGATCCCAATATCGCTGACGAAGAGGTTCTCGAGACCACGCTCCGCCCGCAGCGTTTTTCAGAGTACGTCGGCCAAGAAAAAATCAAGCAGCACCTGGATATCTTCATCCAAGCCGCCAAAAAGCGCTCCGAGAGCACCGACCACGTGCTCCTCTACGGACCGGCAGGCCTAGGCAAAACGACCCTCGCCCATATCATCGCGAAAGAAATGGGCGTCAATATCAAGGTGACGTCCGGACCGGCCATCGAGCGGGTCGGCGATCTCGGCTCTATCCTGACCAATCTCGATGATGGCGACGTGCTCTTCATCGACGAGATTCATCGCCTGAACAAGATGATCGAGGAGGTGCTTTACCCGGCGATGGAGGACTACAAGCTCGATATCATCATCGGCAAAGGACCAGCAGCCCGCACTATCCAGCTCGATCTGCCCCGCTTCACGCTGATCGGCGCGACGACGCGTCTCGGTTCCCTGTCCAACCCGCTGCGCAACCGTTTCGGCTCGACGCATCGCCTGGAATTCTATACCCCCGAAGAAATCGAACGGATCGTGAAGCGCTCATCCGATATCCTCGGTATCGGCCTCGACGAACAGGGCGCGCGGGCGATCGCCAGTTCCAGCCGCCAAACGCCGCGGGTAGCCAACCGGATACTCAAGCGCGTGCGCGACTATGCCCAGATCAAAAACATCCCGACTATCACCGGCGATATCGCGCTGGAGGCGCTCCATCTCTACGATATCGATCGCCTGGGGCTCGAACCGACCGACCGGCACATATTGGACGTTCTCATCCGAAAATTCAAAGGCGGGCCGGCAGGCATCCAGGCCCTCGCCGCCGTCACCGGCGAAGAGATGCAGACGATCGAGGATGTCTACGAACCCTACCTCATCCAGCTCGGCTTCCTGGCCCGCACGCCGCGCGGCCGCGTCGTCACTCCCGAAGGCTACCGGCACCTGAGCATCAAGCTGCCGGAAGACCAGCAGGACAAATTGCTGTAGAATAGAGAAGTAAAAAAATCCTATGCAATCCATTTTCGGACTCCTCTACACTGTACTTCTCTTCAGCTACGTTATCGCGGCGCTGTTCATCGTTTTCCATATCGTCCGCTACTCGCTCAAAAGAAGCGCCGCGCTCTTCGGCGTCACCTTGTTCGCCGTGGTGTTCTTCGTGCTTCTTTTCACCAATGCCGTCATTTTCTTCTCTCTGCCGATCGATACGCTGTTCCCTTATTCATACTAATCATACCTGTATGCCGCACGCATTCGGCCGCACGCATTTCCAAGGTCAGCAGGCGGATGAAGAAGTTGTCCATATCATCCATCGCCACTGGTTCGATATCCTCTCCCACTTTCTCGTCGTGCTGGTGCTGTCTTTCCTCCTCATCGCGAGCCTGCTCGCTTTTCCGCTCTTGTTCCCAGAGATACTCGATGCCGCGAACACGCGCCTGTTCCTGTTCGTGGAAAATACCCTGTTCATATTCATCTGGCTTTTCGGTTTTCTGACCTGGATCGATTATTACTTCGATGTCTGGATCATCACCGATAAGCGCATCGTCAACATCGAACAGCGCGGGTTGTTCGTACGGCACATAAGCGAACTGCACTTCTCCCGCATCCAAGACGTCACGGCGGCCGTCACCGGCATCATCCCTACCATGCTCAATTACGGCGATGTCGAGGTACAGACCGCCGGGGAAGAAGGCCGCTTCATATTCCGGCGGGTGCCGGATCCGTATCGCATCAAGGATGTGATAATGAAATTTTCTCAAGGCGCCATAAGCGATGATCTGCGCAAGATGGCCGATGCCTTGCGTGCCGGAAAAGCGGCCCTCTGATGTCCGGCACTTCCCGAAAAAATCCGGCGCACTTTCTTTCTTTCTTCGTATTTTTTCCTGATTCCGGATGCTGTATCCATTATTCCTCTTCACTATGTCAGGACATTCGCATTGGGCGGGAATCAAACACCATAAGGGCGTCAATGATGCCAAGCGCGCGGCTATTTTCACGAAATACGGCCGCGCTATCATCGTGGCTGCAAGCCACGGCGGCGGCAACCCTGACACGAATTTCGCTCTGCGGCTCGCCATCGATCAGGCGCATAGCGTGAATATGCCCAAAGAGAATATCGAACGCGCTATCGCGCGCGGAAGCGGCGAACTGAAGGAAGGCGCGCAGATCGAAGAGCTCACGTACGAGGCGTATGGTCCCGGCAATGTCGCGATGCTCATCGAGACGACAACTGACAACAAGAACCGCACGGTAAGCGAAATCAAGACGCTCCTGACCAAAGGCGGCGGAAAATTCGTCCCGGCCGGGTCGCTCAGCTTTCTTTTCAAGCGCGTCGGCAGAGTGTCTTTTCCGTGCCCGCCTGATCAGAAAGAATCGCTCGAGCTCTTCGCCATCGAAGCAGGAGCGGAAGATTTCTCCCTCGAGGACGATACGTTCTCCGTCTTTACGAAACCAACGGAGCTCCAAACTGTCAAAGCGGCGCTTGAGGCCCATTCCCTCGTCCCTACATCCGCGCTCTTGGGCTATCTCCCGGTGCAGACCGTGACGCTCACAGGCGATACCCTGAACACATTCGAGAGACTGTACGAGGTTCTCGATGACCACCCGGATGTCCAGACCATATGGCACAACCTGAAATGATTCTCCTATGAAAATACTCGGCATCGATCCGGGCACGGCGACTGTCGGCTGGGGCATCATAGAGGTAGGGCGCGGCACAACGACCGCAGTCGCTTTCGGGCACATCAGCACATCGAAAGATCTGCCACTCCCGAAACGCCTGGCGGAGATCGCTCGCGACATCACGGAGATCGTCCGCACCTATGAGCCCGCGGAGGCCGCCGTGGAAGAGATCTTTTTTTCCAATAATCAGAAAACGGTGATCGCAGTCGCCCAGGCGCGCGGGTGCATCCTCTTGACTTTGGAGAATTTACGTGTTAGCATCTCTGGTTATACTCCGCTCGAAGTGAAGCAGGCATTGACGAATTATGGGCGAGCGGATAAATCTCAGGTACAATTGATGGTGAAGGCGCTGCTCAAACTCTCCGCTATCCCGAAACCGGATGATGCGGCGGATGCGCTCGCGATCGCGCTCTGTCATGCGAGCCGGAGAAAGATGGAAAGCATACGGAAGAATGGAGAATTGTGAATTGAGAATTAAGATTAAATCCAATGCTCAATACAATGCGGTTCGGCAAACTTTCTTATTCTTGATTCTTAATTCCTGATTCCTCTCCTATGACATATCACCCGCTCATCGCATTCTTCGCCGAGCAAGGCGTCCCGATACAAACCGTGACGCTGCTTCTGATGCTGCCCATCGTCGCGACGCTCGTGGCGTTCTTCCGCCAGGTCGTCGGCATCAAGGCGTTCGGCATCTACACCCCGTCGATCATCACGTTCGCCCTCCTCGCTTTCGACCCGAACGGGCTGAAGTACGGCATCGCCATATTCGTGAGCGTCATCCTGGTCGGCATGGTCACACGGCTTGCCCTGAAGAGATTCCGCCTGCTCTATCTCCCGCGTGTCGCCATCACGCTCTCCATCATTTCTCTCGCGATCCTCATCATCCTCGTCATCGGCGGGATCTACAATCGTACCGGTCTCGCGGCCATCTCTATCTTCCCGCTCCTCATCATGATAACGCTCGCCGAAAAGTTCGTCGCGACACAGATAGAGAAAGGCAGCCGCGTAGCCTTCCTCCTCGCCATCGAAACGCTCCTCATCTCGATTGTCGGATATTTTCTCGTCAGCTGGGACGCGCTCACAGCCCTGCTTCTCAGCTACCCGTGGATCGTGCTCCTCACATTCCTCATCAACTTCTCTCTGGGCAAATGGACCGGGCTCCGCGTCACGGAATATTTCCGTTTCCGCAAGATTTTCCGCTCCCTCTGATCGCCTGCCGCCTCCATCCTGAGTTATCCGCAGCCGCAGCGTAGCTTGTTTTTTCTTTTCGAGTCTTTAGCGTTTCCCCCTATGTTGGATTTTTTCAAAAAAAGCAGCGGCTTACTCGGCATGAACGCGAGAAATCTCGAGTATATCCGGCCGCACAACCGCAAACGCGGCCGAGAAATCGCCGATAACAAGCTCTTCTGCAAGCGCGTCTTGAAGAAGAATGGTCTCGGCGTGCCGGCGCTCATCGCCAAGATCAGGACGCATGAGGAGCTGGAGCGCTTCGACTGGACGGCGCTGCCGGCCAGCTTCGCCCTGAAACCGAATCGCGGCTTCGGCGGAGAAGGCATCTTGGTCGTCTATGCGCGCAAGAAAAATAATCCCGAGGCCTGGGTGAAAGCGAACGGGGACATCATCGCTATCGGGGATATCAAAAACCACATCCGCAATATCCTGGACGGGTCGTTTTCCCTTTCCAATATTCCCGACATCGCCTTCTTCGAGGAACGGCTGACGCTTTTGAAACTCTTCAAGCCGTACACATACAAGGGCATACCGGATATCCGCGTCATCGTCTTCAACCACGTACCGGTGATGGCTATGCTCCGCCTCCCGACCAAGGCCTCCGATGGCAAGGCCAACCTCCAGCAGGGCGCCATCGGCGTAGGCATCGATCTCGCCACGGGCACGACGACGAGCGCTATCCTAGGCAAGGGACACCGCATCGAATACGCTCCGGATACCCGGCTCGCTCTTTCCGGCATCAAGATCCCCTATTGGAAAGATATCCTCCGGATGTCCGTCGAGGCGCAGCAGATATCCGGACTGGGGTTCCTCGGTGCCGATATCGCCATCGATCGCGAGCGCGGCCCGGTCATCCTCGAGCTCAACGCCCGCCCGGGCCTCTCGATCCAATTGGCGAATTTCAGCGGCCTTAAAAAGCGGCTGGAACGCGTTGCCGGACTGAAGATAAAGACCGTCGAGCGCGGCGTGCGCGTCGGCATGAACCTGTTCGGCGGCGAGATCGAGGAGGAAATCGAGGAACTCTCCGGCAAGCGCGTCATCGGCAGCATCGAAAAGGTGAAATTCATCGGGAAAGACGGAAAGGAAATCGAAGTGGAAGCGAAAATCGACACTGGGGCCGATTCAACGGCTATCGATACCGAGCTCGCGAAGGAACTCGGCTTCGCGGAGACGCTCCGCATCTTTGAAGAAAAAGTGGCGGGCCGCGACGTGATGACAGAACTCACGAAAGACGAGCGCACAGCGCTGTTTTCCGAAATCCCAGATCTGGTTGATACCATTCCTATCAAATCTTCGCACGGAGCATCCTATCGCCCGATGATCCGCATCGAATGCGTCATCGACACGCTCACTGTCCCGGCGAAGGTCTCTGTCATTGATCGCGCTCACCTTGAATACCAGGCTATTATCGGGCGAAGGCACCTGCAAAAATTTCTCATCGATGTAAATAAATGACCAACAAACGTATGAATGTCAAAATGATCGAGAAGCGGGCAAAACACGGCGGGTTCCGCTCATTCCTGAAA
>MFRV01000009.1 GCA_001784695.1 Candidatus Moranbacteria bacterium RIFCSPHIGHO2_01_FULL_54_31
ACTGAGAAAAATCCTGCGCTTCAGAATAGGATTGTAGCAGATACTACGAAGCGTGGGAACTGAGGTAGGCTTCCGTTTCTGCCAAGACGCGCTGCGCGTTTTCAAATGTCACTTTGGCGAGCGCCTCTTGGTACGGCAGCCAGACGTACTCCGTGTGCTCGTGCGAGAGCCGGATGTCTTTGTTCGCCACTTTGCCGGGATACATAAAGACTTCCTTGAAAATGATCACGCCCTTGCCGTCGCGGATGCGCCGTTCCCGCTCGCCCCCCTTGGCGACGTAGAAAAATTTCGTATGAAACTCCTTATCGAAAAATTGCACCTCTCGGATGCCGGTCTCTTCCCGCACCTCACGCAAAGCCGCTTCTTTTTTCGTCTCGCCGGCCTCCAGGTGTCCGCGTGCATAATCGAAATGCCCGCTCGGATAGCGGATGAGCAGATACTCGCGGCCGCGCTCCGTCTCGCAAAACAAGACTACCCCGGCAGAAATATCCCACGCGACGGGCAGGCCGCAGGCTTTGAGCAGAAAATAAAGCGGCCTCCAGACTGGCAAGCGCATACTGATACGAAAAAGAAAAAGGATTCCCGCTTCTCAGGGTACACCAAAAAAGGCTCATGGCAAAATGTACCATAATTCCACGGCCGTGGAATTATGGTACATTTTCTCTCTGCCTCGATTGCAATGCATTATTCTTTCCTGAGCGCATCCATCGGAGAAAGCTGCGAGGCGCGATACGCGGGAGCGATGCCGAATATCAGCCCGACCGCCATCGAAAACCCCGCCCCCAGCGCAAACGATGCCAATGAAAAAGAAAGTGTCAGTCCGAAACCGAGATAGCCGAACAGTACGGAGAGTCCCCATGACAGGAGCATCCCCAATCCGATGCCGATCAATCCGCCAAGCAGCGTGATGATCAGCGCTTCGATCAGGAATTGTTCCAGGATGCCGCCCGATGTCGCGCCGACGGCTTTGCGCAGCCCGATCTCGCTCGTCCGCTCGGATACCGATACATACATCACGTTCATAATCCCCACGCCGCCGACCACCAAGGAAATCGACGTGAGCGCCAGAAGCAAGATCGTGAGGGAGCCGAGCACGTCGTCCAATGTTTTCTGCGCTTCCTTGGTCGACATAACGGAGAAATCGTCCTTGTTCGGATTGTCGATATCATGGCGCTTGCGCATCAAAGCTATGATATCCGCCACCGTCTCAGCTTCGCGCGTCGCATCCGCCATCTTGACGGAAATCATCTGCACATACCCCACGCCGAGAATCTTTTTCAGGAGCGTCTGCACCGGGACATAGGTAAAGGCATCGAGATTGAAAAAAGCGACGGCTCCGCGCGGAGCGAGCACTCCG
The DNA here is from genome assembly GCA_001784695.1 of Candidatus Moranbacteria bacterium RIFCSPHIGHO2_01_FULL_54_31. Lineage (GTDB taxonomy): Bacteria > Patescibacteriota > Minisyncoccia > Moranbacterales > UBA1568 > UBA1568. The sequence goes on from MFRV01000009.1 coordinate 1,358, forward strand.
ATGACCCGGTATTTTTCTCCCTTGAGAGTGATCGATTCTCCCACGGCCTCACTCCCTCCGAAAAACGTCTCTTTGGTTTCCGATCCGAGCACGACGACACGGTCGAGATTGGCGTCTTCCTCTTCAGTGAAGAAGCGCCCGCGCGCCAGTTTCGCATTCTCATCGACACGCACGACGTCCGCTCCGGCACCAAAGAGCAGTATCCGCTTGCCGACAGAGCCATACGTCGCCCGCTCCTGACCGATCGTTCCCGCGTAAACCGCTGCCACGTTCGGCAGTCTTTCAATCGCTTCGCTATCCTTGACTGTCAGGGTCGTGATCTGAGCTCCTTGGGCGCGTGACGCGGCATTCTCGCTCGACAGGTGTCCCGTATTGGGAATCTTGACTTCCACCTGGATCAGGTTCGTGCCGAAACTCTCCACTTGTCCGGTGATGAATCCTTTCACTCCTTCGCCGAGCGACGAGACGACGACCACGGCGAACACGCCGATGACCACGCCGAGCAGTGCCAAGAAGGTCCGCACCTTGTGGGTGGCGATCGTCTTGATCGCGAAACGGAACGGACGGATGTAGCGGGAAAGATAGCGCATAATATTCATAGCTATTCGTAACTCAGCGCTTGCATAGGACTGACTTTGGACGCTTTGAGCGCCGGATACAGGCCGAAGATGATACCGATCAGAAATGACACGACAAAACCGATGACGATCGATGAAGGCGGCACGATGAACTGCCACTCATAGCCGAGTTTGACGATGATGAGAGACGTGATGAATGTGAACAGGATGCCGGCGAGGATGCCGATCAGCCCGCCGATAAGCGTCACGAAAGCCGACTCAATGAGAAACTGCAGGATGATATGATTGCGGCGGGCGCCGACCGCTTTGCGCAGACCGATTTCCCGCACGCGCTGAGAGACGGAAATGAGCATCGAATTCATAATGCCGATACCGCCGACCAGAAGCGAAAGCGACGCGATAGCGATCAGGAAGTATTTCAGCACATCGGTCACGCTCGTCAGAACGCCGAGCGCCGCGGCCGTACTGCGGATCGAAAAATCAGATTCTCCGTTCGCTTCGATATCATGGCGCTTGCGGAGCAGGATATCCACATCCGCGATGGTCCGCTCGATATTGTCCGGCGCATCCACCTTGCCGCGCGCAAAATTGAGATACTCGATCCCCAGCAGCAATGTCTGCGCCGTCACAAGCGGCACATAGACCATCGTGTCCGGATTGGAAAAAGCCGACGATCCGCGCGCTTCCAAGACGCCGATCACCTTGAAAGGGATCTTCTTGAGCGTCACGGTCTCACCGATCGGATCGCGATCAGGGAACAGCTCTCGGGCACGTTCAGCACCCAGCACGATGATGCGAGACAGGTCGCTTTCTTCCTCAAGGAAAAAGAATCTCCCTGAGGCGACGCTCATATTCTCTATATTCACCACTTCCGGCGACACGCCCTGAAAGCTCGTCTCGATGGAATAGCGCGCCGCTTCCGATTCGATAGTGCCCGATCCGGTCACGTACCCGGACACGGCCGCGAGGTGCGGCACATTGCGCCGTTGCCGGAGCGCTTTCAGGTCATCGTTCGTGAAAGTCGTCGTAATGACGCCGAAGGCGGCAGCCGGCGGACCCTCTTCCTCGGATGCTCCCGGCAGTATGCCGATCAGGTTCGATCCGACATTCTCTACCTGCGACAGCACGAGCTGCTGCGCGCTCGCCCCGATCGACATCACCATAATCACGGCGGCGACGCCGATGACCACGCCGAGTACCGTCAAAAAGAAACGGAGCTTGGACGCCGAAAGCGTTCGGTAGGCAATTTTGAGCGGATCTGAAAGCTTCATACCATGATCTCTAACGTGCAATTTCCGAATAAAAATAAATGAGCAGCAAAACGCTCACACTGATGGCTGAGAGAAAATATGAGGCAGGCAGATATTTGGAAGAAGATATCGGTATCCAGCGCTTATGCCACCATATGCTTCCATATGGTCCTTTGAGCAACTCCCGCAAAGAGTGGAAATAGGGATTCAACACGAACCAAGAAAAATCCTCGATAGCCAATATGGCGACATACACAGCGACAAGAAAAAGCGGGTGGGGAATATACAATAAATATTCCAATATCAAAATTGCGGGTATCAGCAAGAAATACATGAAAATGGCATAACCGAAAAAATAGGGCACACCTATACTACGTGCCACATTTTTCATCACAACGCTCTTTTCCCCTATGACAGCGCCGTACCACCTATCCTTCGGAAGTCCCGCCCCCCAACCTTTTTCTTTTTCTATCCAAATCTCAAACAGGGCCACGGGAATAGAGATTATAAGCACATTCAAGAGAAATAGCGGCATAGTTTCAGCATCAGAATATAAGATGAACCTACTTCAGGAAGTTTTCTCCTGCAGCGGTGCGGCGAGTGAGGACGGATTCATCGCTCACGATCCGACCATCTTTCATCAGGAGAGTGCGTTTCGCGTGTTCGGCGGTATAGGTTTCGTGAGTGACCAGCACGATGGTCCGCCCGGCATCGTTCAGTTTCTGCAGGATAGTCATCACCTGCAAGCCGGACTTGGAATCCAGATTGCCGGTCGGCTCATCGGCGAAAATGATTTCCGGGTCATTGACGAGGGCGCGCGCGATAGCGACACGCTGTTTCTCTCCGCCAGAGAGCTGATTCGAGAGGTAGTCTGCGCGATGGAGCATATCCACGGCCGAAAGCGCCTGCGTGACCTGCTTCGCGTTATCCTCTATCGGACGATCGTCGTAGAGGAGCGGCAATTCGACGTTCTCGAACACAGTCGTTTTCGGCAGCAGGTTGAATGCCTGGAAAACGAAGCCGATTTTCTTGTTGCGCAGGCGAGCCAATTCATCGTCCGTGAAATCCTTGATATTTTTCCCGTCCAAGAGATATTCTCCTCCCGTGGGACGATCAAGCAGGCCGAGAACCTGCATCAGAGTCGATTTCCCAGATCCGGACGGTCCCATAATGGATATGAACTCCCCTTTGTCTATGGTAAACGTGGCGTGATGGAGCGCAGTGGTTTTGACGCCTTCGTTGTCATAGATTTTCTCCAGATCGCGGACAGAAATCAGGCTCATTGTTTTTGCGTAGATAAAGTAGTGATGACATCCCCCTCCTTCAATCCCGACGTGATTTCGATGGTTCCGTCATCGCCCTCCAGACCGGTCGTGACCGCCGTCCGGACGAATGTCCCGTCATCCTGCCTGACCTCCGCGTACGTCGTGTCGCCCTCTTTCACAAGCGAACGGAACGGCACCGTCAGGACATTCTCCCGCTTGGCTGTCTCGATGTCGATATTGGCGGTCATCCCGTCTTTCAGACGAGCATCGATATTCTCCAGCCGGAATTTCACGACATACGACACCACATCCTGTACCACGGTCGAGGCCGGATCGATCTCGGTCACAACAGCATCGAAAATCTCATCGGAACGGAACGCATCGAAGGTGATCTCGGCTTGCATACCGAGAGACACTTTGATGATATCCGATTCCGGAACGCGCGCTTCGATGACGAAGTCCCCGGCTTGCGCGACGCGCGCTATGGTCTGCCCGAGCGTAGCGACTTCGCCCTCCCGCGCATCAAGCTTCGATACCATTCCCTCAAACGGCGCCGTTATCGTCCTATCCCCTATCTGCGCGATCACCGTCCGGACATTCTCACGCGCCTGCTCGGAGGCCAGTTTTTTCGCGTTGCGCTCCTCTTGCTTCAGATCATCCCAGCCGTGCCGCGCCAGCTTCTCGCTCTCTTCCGCTATGGCCTGAGCGATGCGCGCCTCATTCAATTGCGACTCGAGTACCGGCGAATCAAGCGTAGCGATCGCCTGTCCTGCCCGTACGCTGTTCCCTTCTTTCACTGCTATGGACGAGATGACGCCCGTGCCAGAAAACGCGAGATCGGCATATGTGGTCGGCACCAGTTCCCCGCTGACGCTGATCATCTCCGAGACATCACCCTTCTTCACGGTTTCTGTCTGGACCGGCTCGCCCGTACTCCGGCTGCGATAATAGAAAAATCCGCCGACGAGCGCGAGCACGATGATGCCGATGATGATGTTTCTTTTGGTAAACGCACGCATAATGTTAAAAAAATATTTCAGAAAAGTCCCTGCCGCTGTGCCGCTCTGTCCATCGCCTGGTTGGCGCAGGCGTCCGCTACGGTATTCAGTTCCCGCCGGACATGGACGAATTTCACGTGCGCAAAATCAAGCGTCAGATTCCATACCTCGAGGAACAATGGCTGCAGCTTCTCATTCTCGATTTTGTACTCGTGATTCAGCTGCTTGCAGGCAAGCTCGCTATCCATCCGGCACTCGACGGCCGCCTGTTTCGCCTTCGCCTTGCCGATGAGCGACTTGATCTTCTTCAATCCGAAAACGATGGCTGCATACTCGGCCTCATTGTTGGTCTTTTCGCCGAGATATTCGCCATAGCTTTTGTCGAGCGTCTCGATATAGACGCCCAAAGCCGCCGGCCCAGGATTGCCCCGCGACCCGCCATCGCTATATATCACGATTTTTTCCATATGCCGAAATACCGAATAGTTCATTTCCCTTATAGGATAGCATATATCATCGTGCCGGTTAAGACAGAAAAGAAAACAAGCTACCAGGATAATGCCTGGATAGCCTGTGTCAAATGTACGGCGGTTTCCGTGAGAAAGCCTCTTCTCCGCAATAGAAATGGAGGAAAGCCGTATACGTCGCTTCACAGAAATCACTTCCTGAAACATCCTCAAGGATTTCTTGTTTGCGCTTCGTATCTTCAGGAAGCTGCGCCCTGATATGAAAGTAACCTCTTCCGTTCCCAAGCCCGCCCCTGAATCTACCAAGCAGAATCGCGGCTGTCGCCAATGGAAATGCAAGAGGATCATCGCTAGACAGTTCTCCAGCAGTAGCAGACAACTTCCAGGTCAGCGGCGTCTCATAGAGAGGCTGGATGTCTGCCACATATGAAAAAGATTTTACTTTCCCTTCTTGATTCCTAGTGGCCTTGCTCTCCAATGCTACGAGCTTGCCGATACCGTACACCTCTTCGCCCTTCTTGGTTATACGACGGAAACACACCTGGTCTCCGCTTGCAAATTTCGGCTCTATTTTTTTTACCTCTTTCGGCGGTTTTGGCTGTTGCCGAGGCTGTGGTAACAATTTCTTTGCTGCTGCCTGAACAAGATTCATTCTATCGCTCTCCTGTTAACGAACTATTGATCTCCGTGGCTTCTCATATCCACGACTTTCAGCTGAATGGCCGTAGAACCATTCCAGGTATTCTCGCTCAATTGGAAGACGACGTCAAGGATTGCGCCCCGCACAAGCCCCGCGAAGGCCTCACCCAAGGAAAAACCGATGGCATCGAAACTCCTCGTGCCGCCCTCGACCGGCATCAGCCGGAGCTTCAGGTGCTTGCTGCCGTTGCCCACGAAGCGCGCTTCCTCGACGCGCATATTCTCGAGCGCGAACACCGGCTCAGGATTGCCTTCGCCGAACGGGGCGAACAGCATCATATCGCGATACAGCTGGGGCGTGATGTGCTCCGGCTTGAGGCGCGCATCGATCCAGAGCTCGGGTTCCGTCACGACGTCCGTCAGACGCTCCGCGACCAGCGCGTTGAACCGCTCATAGAACGCATCCAGATTGTCATTGTGTATCGTCATACCGGCCGCCTGGGAATGGCCGCCGAACTTCACCAACAGATCGCCGCACGCCTCGATGGTTTCGATGATATTGATCTCCGGGATGCTCCGAAACGAGCCCTGGCTGGTTTCCGCGCCCCGGGTCAGCACGCACGTCGGCTTGCGGAATTCGTTCGCGATGCGTCCGGCGATGAGCCCCACGATACCGAACGGGAAATGCTCGCTCACGGCGAAGATGAATTTCTTGTCCGCGTACTCCGTAGCGGCGATGGCCCGGACTTCATCCGCGATGGCGGCACTGACCTTCTGCCGCGCGACATTATGAGCGTCCAGCTCGAGCGCCAGCACCCGCGCCTGTACCTGATCCTGTTCCATCAGGAGGTTATGGGCCAGCATCGCATGCGCCATCCGCGACGCGGCATTGATGCGCGGAGCGATCCGGAAGCCGATCGTACGGGCATCCGGCTTCATCTGCTCATCGATCTTGATGCCGCCCACCGAGAACATCTCCTGCAGCCCCACGCGGCGCGTCTTGGAGAGCACGACCAGTCCGTATTTCACGATGACGCGATTCTCGCCCACGAGCGGCATCACATCGGCTACGGTACCGATCGCGGCAACATCGAGGATCCACTTGAGCTGGTCCGTCTGTTCCGGCAGATACCGCTGATAGAGCGCCTGAGCGACCTTGAAACTCGTCCCGGCACCGCACAATTCCCGAAACGGATAAGTTTCGCCTGGCAGTTTAGGATTGATGATGGCGAAGGCTTCCGGCAAGACCTCCGGCGTGTGGTGGTGATCGACGATGATGATAGCTATCCCGCGCCGCTTCGCTTCGGAAATCTCGCTATGGTTGGTCATCCCGCAATCAAGCGTCAGGGCGAGCCTGATACCGGCCGCCTCGAAGAAATCGATAGCTTTCATATTCAAGCCATGCCCCTCGCTCAATTTTTCCGGGATATAGACGGACACGGGAATCCCGAGCGCTGTCAGCGCCTCGCGCATAATGACGGACGAGGTCACGCCGTCGGCATCGTAGTCGCCGAACACTCCCACGCGCTCACCATCTTTCTGCGCCAAGCCGATACGTTCAACCACTCGCTCCATCTGCTTGAAGAGGAACGGGTCGTGCATATCGCGCTCAAAATTCGGGAACAGGAACGGCTCGCGCGCCTCCTCATCGGAGTAGCCGCGCGCGACAAGGAGCGCCTCGGTGACCGGGTGATATTTCCCCTCTGAAGCACTGTCAGGCAGAGCCGTGATCCTGTATTTCCATTCCGCCATAAATATCTTTTCATCAAGAAAGCGCTTAGCTGCAAGCAACCTTTCCGAGAGACACTCGTCTGTCCAGCGACAGACTCGCTCCTGAAACTTTCGCGATCCGCCGAAGCGGCGGAACCGTGCTCGCGAAAGTTTCAAGCTTCTCTGGAAAGGTTGCTTGCAGCTAAGCGCGAAAATCATCACATACACGTAAGCTCGGCATCGAAGCGCTTGGCATCGCCGTCATGTTGACGGAGCTTGAGCACGACCCGGCCGCCGGACTTTTCTTCGGGGCACACGAAATCCGGATTGATGCCGAAATCGGCTGCGAATTTCGCCGCATCGAAATTGAACGGATCGATGCCGAGGATATATTCTTTGGAAGTGAGGATGTCATTGATCCGCTCGATCATAGCGTTGGGCGTGGTCATATCGCGCACCAAGAAGGCCTTCACTCCGATTTCTTGGGCGCGCTTTTCGTCTTCTTCGCGCCCCAAGTGGGAGATGAAGATGACCGGGATACGGGCAGTCGCGACATTCTTTTTCAGCCCCTCCACGAAACCGAACCCGTCCATCCGCGGCATAATGATACCGCTTATGATGATATCCGGGATAACCCGGCTTGCTACTTCCAATCCCTCGAGTCCGTCCTTGCCCTCCTCCACATCGAAATTCACCGCTCGGAGCGCATCGGCATACAGACTGCGCGTCGCGGCATCATCATCGACGATAAGCAGCTTCATCACCTTTGCCATAGTGCTTGCGTATTAAAAGATTTGTTTCCAGTATATAAGAAAACAGCCCGCTCAGCAAAGAGAGGGCTGTAGAGAAAACGGTGTGAGAGAGCGCCGCTCTCCGCTATCAGCAGCTACATATCCAATTTTCCCAATTTTTCAATCAGTTCCCGTTCTTCGCGGGAAAGCTTCTTGGGGATCTTGAGATGCACAGTCACCAGATGATCGCCGCGACCGAAATGCCCGAGATGGGGTACGCCCTTGCCGCGCACGCGAAACACCTCTCCCGGCTGCGTGCCGGCAGGGATTTTCATCACCACATCTCCGGCGACGGTCTGCACGGTGACCTTGTCTCCGAGCGCCGCCTGGGCGAACGTGATATCCAGAGACGAGACGATATTATCCCCCTGCCGCTTGAGAAAAGTATGCGGACGAATATGGATGTTGATGAAAAGATCTCCGGCTGGCGCCCCGTCCTCACCGGCCGCTCCGCCGCCGCGCATCGACAGCGTCTGTTCGTCATGCACGCCAGCGGGAATCTCGATAGTGATCTGCTCTTCCTGCTCTGTCCGTCCGGCTCCGTGGCAATCCGCGCATTTTTCCTTATATGCCTTGCCGCGGCCATGACAGCGCTCGCACGGCGCCGCCTGCGCGAACGCGCCGAAAATAGTCTGCACCGTGCGCCTGATCTGACCGCTGCCGCCGCAATCCCCGCACGTATCCGCTTGCGAACCAGGCTTCCCGCCGGTACCGTCGCATACGTGGCACCGCGCAAGCTTGCGCAGCCGGAGTTCTTTCTTCACGCCCGCCACCATCTCTTCGAAAGCGATCTCCACATCTACCTGGATGTCCGCTCCGGCACGCACCCGGCCGCCGGAACGCCCGGCACCGCCGAACATTTCGGAAAAGATATCCTCGAAACCCGTACCGGAAAAATCGAAACCGGAAGCCTGACCGCCTTCGAAACCGCCGAAGCCTGACCGCTGTCCGCTTCCATTGCCGCTGAATGTCTGGCCGAACTGATCATACTGATGACGCTTTTCCTTGTTGGAAAGCACCTGGTACGCCTCATTGATTTCCTTGAATTTCTTCTCGTCCCCGCCGCCTTTGTCCGGGTGATGCTTGTGCGCGAGCTTGCGGAACGCTTTCTTGATCTCATCCTCCGAAGCGTCCTTGGAAACGCCTAACATATCATAATAATTTGCCATAATGTTCTCAAATATCCTCTCAATAAATCATCGTGGGTGGTATTTTCAACAAGAATCTTTCCAGAGAGGCTTGAAACTTTCGCGAGCACGGTTCCGCCGCTTCGGCGGATCGCGAAAGTTTCAGGAGCGAGTCTGTCGCTGGACAGACGAGTGTCTCTCGGAAAGGTTGCTTGTTGAAAATATGCACATCATACAACCCTCGTATCTTATCGTAAAATACAAAAATTGGCAATCTCTACAGTCGAGTGCCAAAATAAAGTGTCGTGGCAGAGCCGTTCTTCCCTATGCCGCAAGCTTTTCCTGCTGCACGCTGGCCGTGTCCAATCTGAGCCATCCGAGCCAAAGTGCCAAGCGGAAAATGCCGTGCGCGACCAGGATGCACAGCGGAGCGACCAGAGACACGAACGTCAAAAGCGTCAAAAACAAGAGGAGAGACAAGAAAAACGGTATCGCCTGCGAAGGGATATGCTGCGCTGCCTTGCCCCCGCTCAGAAGCGCGATCAGCTTCGTCTGCAGAGCAAGCGACAGTACGTCGGATATCTTTTCCTCGCCGGCTACCGGGCGCCCGGTAAGCGTCGCTATCTGCTCTCGTCCCGCTTGCAGGAACAATGCCTGCGCGACCTGCTCCTGGCGCGCATCGAAGAGCAAGCCGAGGTCTAGCGCATTCATTCCAGGCGCTGCTTGCGGCAGAGCCTGTTCTGACGCATCCTGCCCCTTGCGTTTTTCGAGACTCAGGAGGAATTCATCCACCGTGACATCACCCTCGGAAAGTGAGGCGAAACTCGGATTCACGACGCTCGCTGCCTTGAAAATCACCACTGTCATCTCCTCGCCGATCCGGAAACGCGGCACCAGCTCTTCCCACGACGCATCCTGCAAGAAAACGAAATAGCCCCCGGACAAAAGAAGCGAGAAGCCGAGCACGAACAGGAACTGCCCCGCCCGCACATTTTTGAAAAAATGGAAGCGGAGACGCTCTTCGCTTTCGCGCGCGATATGCAGGCTGCTCAAAAAAATAAGCCCGGCAGATGCAGCGCCGGCGACCGCATACTCCCACGAATAGAGGAAGAGTAGTCCCGGCAGAAAAACGAGTGCCGCCCCCGCGATACTGAACGAGCGATTCGTCCAGACCACCGCACCGAGGAAGAAACATGCCGCGAGCAGCGCGAACCAAAGCATCGGCTGCCAGATATCGGATATGCCGGGATTCGCCATCGCACCGAAAAACGCCTGCCACGCCCCGAGCGCCAAGAGTCCGATGATCAGCAGAAGAAAAATAGAGAATACTTCCCGCTTCGTGAAGTGCATACGCGTAGACGATTTTGTCTTGGTGTTTCTCCTCCTACTCTAGCGCATCTTCTCAGATAAAGAAAGATGACCGATATGAAAAATCCGGCGATAGTCTGGAAAAAACTATTTTTCGAGAAGCATCTTTTCTGTCTACGCTACTTTGTAGTATTCTTTGTACCACTCGACGAAATATTTCACGCCCTCTTCGATGCGCGTGGTCGGTTCCCAGCCGAGCTTTCTCAACTTGCTGATATCGGCAACGGTTCTCGGCACATCACCCGGCTGCATCGGCATCATTTTTTTCTGGGCCTGCCTGCCGGAATGCTTCTCAACCGCGGCAATATAATCGAGAAGCTCTTCATCGCGATCACCGCCGATATTCATCACATCGCATGGCAGATCGGCATCGAGCACTGTGATCGTACCGGAAACGATATCGTCGATGTAGGTGAAATTACGGCGCATTTTGCCGAAATTATAGATTTCCACCGTCTTGCCTGTGACGATATTCTCGATGAACTTGAATACGCCCATATCCGGCCGGCCCCAGGGGCCATACACCGTAAAGAATCGCAGCCCCGTCGTCGGCAGCTTGTGAATATGACTGTAGACGTGAGCGATCAGCTCATCCGCTTTTTTCGTCGCGGCGTATACCGAGATCGGAGCATCCACACTGTCTTTTTCCGAAAACGGGACCTTTTCGTTGCTGCCATAGACGGACGATGAGGAAGCGTAGACGAAATTCTTCACCTTGTGCTCCGCCGCGAAATCGAGCATATTGGTCGTGCCCATCACATTGACATCGACGTAGAGCGCCGGGTTGTCGAGCGATGCCAGTACGCCAGCCATCGCTGCGAGATGGATGACTTTGTCGGGTTTTTCCTTTTCGAAAACTTCTTTGAGAAACGTGCGGTCGCGGATATCGCCCTCACAGAGAGTGAATCCCCCTCCTCGGCGGGCGGGCTTCTCGTATCCTTTGAGGAATTTCTTGATGCGATCGCGCTTCAATTGCGGATCGTAGTAATCGTTGAAATTGTCGATCAGCACCGCTGTGTCGCCCCGCTCGATCAGCGACTTTGCGATCGCCGAGCCGATGAATCCCGCTCCTCCCGTGATCAATATTTTCATATCCTTATGAGAGCTTACTCCTGAGATAGTCATAATATTCCGTGTCAGCGGCAGTGGCGGTCGCATACTTCTCCAAGACGGTCGCGCGCGCCCGCTCCCCCATCGCTTGCCGGAGCGTCCGGTCCTCGATCAGACGGCCGAGCTTCTCGATCCATTCTTCTGTCGTGCCTGCGACATACCCGTCCACCCCGTCCGCAATAGCTTCCCGGAATGTCCCCGTCGCGGCGGCGACCGTCGGCACGGCCACGAGTCCCGCTTCGAACCATTTGAGTTCCGATTTGGCTTCGCAGAACGGATTGCCGATCTCAAGCGGCGCCAGATTGATATCCGTTCCGGCGACCAGCGCGAAGTATTCAGCGCGCGGAAGAAACGGCACGCGCTCGATGCGCGCTGCGAATGCCTGCAGCCGACTGTCGGTATCCAGCGGTCCGGCCAATACCAGACGCATCTCCGGGTATTTCGCGAGCACCGCGAGCAAGGCGTCGGTAATCATCGCGAAATCCCTGTTGTGGCTCGGGGTGCCAGAGAGATAGGCGACACGGACGATAGACGGATCTTTCGCGACAGTGCGCAGAACCTCATCCGCATGCTTCACGTCCTCTTGCGACACTTTGTTTCGGATGACGAACACGCGCTTCCCCCTTTCCCGCAGCCGCTCGGCGAGGAATGCGGTACTCGTTGTGCAGACCTTCACGTACGGATCGGCGAGGATTTCTCCGCCCACGCCGTTTTCGTAGAGCTTGCGTTCGAGCGCGTTCATATCGGCATACCCGGCCATCGATTGCAGGAACTGCGGGTCATAGACCAGATCATCAGCTTCGAAAATGATCTCTTTCCCGAGCGCCTTGATCCGCTCGATCAGGCGCGCCACTTTTTCCGTATACAGCACCCGATGGAATACGAAGATGGAAAATTGGTCCGCGTACGATACGAGGAACGGATTGTCCTGGATCGTAACTGCGGTTTTAAATCCGTGCTGCTCCAAGGCCTCGGCAGCATACACGGTGCGATAGCGCGCGCTATCTCCGATACCGTTGGAGATGAACAAGACATCGCCCGACCGCACGCGCCGGAACAAAGCGAAAAACGCGCCGATGACACGCTTGCCGCCAGACCACAGGCCATCGCGCTTGAGCACGCTCCATGCTTTCCCGATTTTGATGAGCAGCAGTTTCATAACGTTTTTTCCTGTAAAATACCCCGGTATATCCGTTCGAGCTCCGCTGCTGATTTTTCCCAACTGAACAGTGTAGCACGTTCCCGGCAGATTGTCCCTCTCGTCCGGCGCAGTTCGGCAGAAGAGACCAGCTCCCCGATCGCGTCCGCAAGCGCTTCCGGCGTCGCCTCGCGCGCATACGTGCCGCCGTCTGCCAGATACTCGCGGTTATTCTCCGTATCGAAACAGACGACCGGCAGACCGGCTCCCATATACTGGAGCGCCTTGCCGCTCGCCTGGCGGGTCGTCGCTTCCTTGGAATCGACGCCGATATCGCTCATCTTGAGGATTTTCGGCAGATCGAAATACGGCAGCGGACTGATGATCGTCGCGCGCGTCTGGAAAACCTCCTGCTTCGTATAAGAGGCGATCTGATCCACCGGAAATCCGGCGATGATGAAATGCGCCTCAGGATACCTCGCACAGACGATCGGCATGGCATCGAGGAGGAGCGTGATACCCTTGTTCGCAATCAATGCGCCGGTATAGGTGATCAGGACTTTGTCCTCCGGCACGCCATAGCTTCGGCGGATCTCGAGTGCTTCGGGCAACCCCTGAAACATCGACAGGCGCGTACCGTCAAGCAGCACGCGGGCGGGATCGGTTGTGCGTATCTGGCTGATCTCCTGTGCATTATCCCAGGAGCTTGCTACCGCCGCATCGCCGAGCGTATCGATGAAACGCTCGGCGAGCCCGAACACCCATTGCAGCACGGAGGCCCGCAAGTAGCTGTGCGACACCATTTCCTTGACCAGGCTGCCGTGAAAATCCGCTACCAGCTTCATCCGGCGCCAGAAGAGCAGCTTCTGCACCAGCCAGCCGAAGAGCGCCCCTTCGTGGAGATGGCCGTGGATGATGTCGGGCTTCCAGGTGCGCGCCAGGAAAAAGGTTTTCTTGATCAGGAGCAGATCGAGCAGGATTTTCTGCCAGTCGGCGCCGGCTTCGAGTTTCTTGTACCAGAACAGGAGCCGCCGGATACGGCGCACATCGATCTTCGTCTGCAGATGCTCTGGCAGATCGGATCCGATATGATATGTCGCGATCTTGATCTCGTGCCCGCGCTTCTCGAGCGCCAGCGCCTCCTCAAGGATCCGGATGTGCGTCCCGCGGTCGGAAAAAAACGGCGTCGGCGCGACTATGAGAATCTTCATAATATATACAGCATTACAATTCTTCGCCGGAAATCGTCAGAGACCCGCCAGATACCAGATCGCCCGCAATGATTTTCTTCACGACCGCGTCTTCGATCGAATTCTCGATAAAACGATTCAGGGAACGCACCCCGAATTCGGGTTCGAAGCCTTTCTCCACGATGGTCGATACCACGTCGGAAGCGAAACTGACGGCGATATTTTTCTCTTCTTTGAGCCGGAGGGCGAATTTTTTCAATTTCAGTTCCGCCACCGCTTCCAATTCCTCCTGCTTCAAAGGTTCGAAGAAAATCAGCCCATCGAAACGGCTCAGGAATTCCAAACGGAACAGATTACTCTCGACGATCTGGTCGAGCACCTGTTGGCGGATCTCCGTCATCGGAACATGCTCGCGTACCAGCGATTTGATAAGCGGCGCACCGGCATTGGACGTGGCGATGATGACCGTATTGCGGAAACTCACCTTCTCACCGAAGCCATCCGTCACATAGCCCTCATCGAGAATCTGGAGGAACAGATCGAGCGCTCGCGGGTATGCCTTCTCGATCTCATCGAGCAGCACGATAGAAAACGGCTTCTCGCGTACCGCCGTCACAAGCTCGCCTTGGACTCCGCCGGTGCGCGAACCGATCATCCGATCAATCGACTCAGGCGTCTGGAACTCGCTCATATCGAGACGGATCATCTTGTCATCGCCCCCGAAATAATGCTCGGCGAACGCCTTGGCGGTTTCCGTCTTGCCTACGCCGCTCGGCCCGAAAAAGATGAAGCTCCCGAGCGGACGCAAGGCATCGCCGAAGCCGGCGCGCGCCTTGCGCATCGCTTCCGCTACCTGCTTCACGGCCTCATTCTGTCCGACGACCCGGCGATGGAGCAATTCTTCAAGTTTCAGGAGTTTTTCCTTCTCGTCTTCATTGAGCGCGCCAGTCGGCATACCGGTCTTCAGCTCGATGAAATTTTCCACGGTTTCCGGCACGATGAAGGGATCGTTCGTACGGCGCCAGAACAAGAGCGTCTCCTGTGCCAGATCGAGCGCCCGTTCGGGAAAAGGCGTCTCCCAATTATAGCGGCCGGCTGACTTGATGACCGCTTCCAATCCCTGCATCGTGAAGATGATCCGCTTGCGCTCCAATGTCTCGAAATGCTGGATCAGGATATCGAGCGTCTCATCATCATTCGTCTCGCGCAGATAGATGACATCGAAGAACTTCAGCACCTGTTCCTCTTCTTTGGCGAGTGCGTGATACCGATCGGTCGGCGCCGTCACGATCAGGCGAAAATTCGGCAACTGGAGAAATTCGCTGAACAGCGGCGCCAGATCAGGGCGGGCAGGATCGCCTCCGAAATAGAGCGCAATATTATCGATCGCCAGGATGACATTGCCGGCATACGCCGCCTCGCTGAACAGAAGCCGCAGCGAATGCTCCACATCTTCATCGCGGCTCATCGTATCGCTTATCGCCCGTTCGATGTCGAACAGGAGAACGCGTGCCTCATCCAGGTATTCGAAACCGAACCCGTTCTCGCGGATAAGCCGGGCGAGATAATGCACGAACGTCTTCTTGCCGATACCGGGGTCGCCTACCAGAATGACGCTGTTCTGCGTCGGGCGCTCGAGCACCAGCGTGGCGACGCGCAATTCATCCTGCCGGCCGATGAGTTCCGCGCGACCGTACTCCGTCGGATCATGACGGGAAAGATCCAGACAATACCTATCGAGATGCGGCGTATAGGCATAGTGCCAGCCTTTGGCGAGAGGGATCGCTTTGCGCAGATTTTCCCAGAGCCAGAAACGCTTCTTGTGGCGGCGCTTTTCCGCGGCATAGCGCTCGACGATCACCGCCCGCTCATAGAGCTCCCGCTCAATGCCGCGCGGCCGGAGAAACGCGAGGAATGTCTCGGTGTCCTTGAGCGCTGCCTGATCGAAAGATCCTCTCGCAAGCCCGAGGCGCGCGAGGACACGCGGGAAGAACCTCTCTTTTTCCAGTTCCCGGATATCGAATGTCACGGGTATTTCCCTATTCCTGACAAGAAAGCCGAAAAGCGCAAGACCGAACCCGAGCGTGCCGAACAGCACGCTTGCGATAGCGAGGGTCGGCAAAAACGGCAGCGTCACGATACCGAAAATGATAAAGATTGGCGCGCCCGCATAGCAGACGAACCCGAGAGCTCCTGCCATAAGAACCAGCACCCATATTGCCATTCCGAACGCAAGCATCGCAAGCCGGACGCACATTCCCAAGAAACGCGCGATGAAATTATTGAACAAGGCGCTCAAAAACAGCATCGGATGCAATCCTCTCCAGGTACGAAAAGACACGTCGCGCTTCCAGGGTGCGAACAGGGTGCGGAGCAATCCGCCGATGTAGAAACGATGCGCGACAAAACGCAAAAAATTGCCTATGAGCGCGAGCGCGCTCCGGAGCCCTTCCGTGTAATACCAAAAAATAAAATGCTGGTTCATCGGATGTATCAGAAAGCAACGCTTTTCTTCCATTGTAAACGCATTCAAAATGCTTGGCAAACCGGGATGACATCGAAAAACCAGGATACCCTCAACTATTTTCGGTTCAATGAATAAAAGAATTTTTTGGCGGTTGCTCCACCTTGTCTGAAGAAGCGCTTTCGGTTCGAAAAAAGGAGCTGTGTCCCGCCGTTGAATGGGGGCGACTTTTTCCGGTAACCGAGAGCGACTTCTGAGATGTGGAGCAGAGACAAAAGATTGCTTTTATTTCTTTGAACCACCCACCAAACAACTCATTGAAGAAATACGCCCTTGTAAGGTATAATGCAATCGATATGCCATTCTCTTCCACGACCCTCAAATCCGATACGCTCTTCGTCCTCTTCGGGCTGGCTTTCGTCGTCTTCGGCTGGTTCGCTTTCCTACTGACGCTCGGCAGCTTCTTTCTTTTCCCGCTCATCCTGTGCGGCGCCATCGTAACAGGCGCGCTAGCTCTCTGGAGCGGCGCACTGCTCCTCATCCGTGCGCCGCTTGATGTCCGGATCGCCTTCGTGATCGCGCTCTCGGTCGCCGCGCTTATCGGGTATGTTTCCGAACCCACCGTTTTTTCCGGCAGAGATCAGGGTTCTATCGCCGAAGCCGCTTTCCGCCTCGCGCACAACACGCAGCTCGCGTTTTCAAGCGATGCCAGCGCAAGCTTCTTCAAAATCTACGGCGAAGGCGCCGCGCTCAACTTCCCCGGCTTCGCCTATACGGCAGCTGGCGACCTGATCACGCAGTTTCCACTCGGCTACACCTCATGGCTGGCAAGCTTCATCGCGCTCTTCGGCTTGCTCGGTCCGGCTATCGGCAATGCGCTCCTCCTCTTTCTCTCTTTCCTCACGCTCTACAGCTTGCTCCGCCTTTTCGCCCATTCGTACTACGCTTTCGCCGGTCTCGCTCTCGCCGCGACATCATTTCTCCCGACCTGGTTCGCCAAAATCACCTTGAGCGAGAACTTCGCCGCTTTCCTGTTCCTGTTCCTCGCTTTGAATCTCGTCTTGCTGCTCCAGAGAGAAAATTCGGAGGAACATCCGGAAGAAACGTACCTCCCGTACGCAGGGGTTCTCTTGTCCGCGACGCTGCTTGCCTTCACCCGCATCGAAGGTTTCGCTTTTCTCGCGCTGGCGCTCATTATCCTCTTCTGCAGCCAGTCTGGACGGAATATCTGGAAAACCCATCTGTGGACAAGTCTCATCCTCCCTGGCATCCTCTTCGTTTTCTTTTTCCTGCGCGACTTTTTCATCAATCTCCCCTATTACAAGATAATCGGCAAGGCGCTCATCAAATTCCTCGACCAGCTGGGCGCCGGCAGCGTCACAGGCGATCTCGCGAGCACCGGAAGCTCCTTCACGCTCGGCTCCGTCTTCTTCCTCTACGGGCTGCTCTTCCTCTGCGCCTTCGGCCTCTTCGGTATCCTCCTTGCTCTCAAGGAAAAGCGCTACATCCTGCTCCTGCCGGCCGCCATCGCCCTCCCGACCTTCGTCTACCTCTTCGATCCCAATATCTCTCTCGACCATCCGTGGATGCTCCGCCGCTATCTCTTTTCTCTCTACCCAACCTTGCTTTTTTCCGCTGTCATCGGCATCGCTCTCCTCTTTGCGCGAGACAGCACGCTGCCGATCGCGAAACCGGAGGGCGGACGCCTCTTTGCCGCAAGCGTCATCTTCTTCGTCCTGATCGCTCTCCAGTACCCCTCCTTCGCCCTCGGGCTGCCATTCGCAGAACACCGGATGCTCGCAGGGCAGATCGCCGCCTTCAGCCAGACATTCGCCGCTACGGATCTGGTGCTCGTCGATCGGAACGCGACCGGCAGCGGCTTCGCGATGCTCACCGGTCCGGCGCAATTCCTCTTCGGCAAAAATATGGTCTACTTTTTCAACCCCTACGACCTGGAACGGCTCGACACCACGCTGTTCACGCAAACCTTTCTTCTGGTGCCCGAGGGGGATCAGGCGCGCTATGCCGCTGTCTTCGGCGACCGGCTGACGCTCGCGAAAACCGTCACGTTCTCAGATGAGCAATTCGAAACCCTCTCCCTGGAAGACGGTTCTGCGCTCCGCCTCCCGGAAAAAGTCTCGCGCGAAACCCGCAATCTCTTATTCCGGATACGCTGACCTATGATGAACTTTTCCGAACAGATCATCGCTCTTCCTCCCCGCCTCAAGCGGCGCTACGCTATACTGCGCACGCTCCTATATGCGACCATCATCGCAACGGTCATCGTATTCGGACTGCGCGTACTCTTCCCGACGCTCACCTTTACGTTCAACTTCAAGACGCCGAGCGCGAGCAAGAACAACCTCCTCGACCCGCGTGATCCGCTCGGGTCTCACAGGACGAATGGCAAGATAGAAACCGGAGGTACCCTCATAGCGGATGTCGGCGTCATCGGCAGCTTCGCGCGGGCCTCGTCGGACATCACGCTCGAGAAGGCATCCGCCCTGCCGGAAAGCCTGGAGTTTTCTCTGCGCCGCTCCTATCGCGGCTTTCTGCTCCCGACCGGCGAGCCGATAACCAGCTTCCCGGAAGCAAGCACCTACAAGATAGACGGCACATACTATACCCTGACAGACGGGACGCTCTACCCGTTCGTAAGCGACAATGCCTATCTCTCCCGCTACCCGGATGATGCCGCGCTGCCCGAAACCGGAGAGTTCCTCGCCCGTTATCCCGTCTCCGAGAACTGGCTCGGTTTCCGTATCGGCTCGGTCATCTCTTTCGCGGACGGCGTATTCCTCATCACGAGCGAGACCGAGATGCGTCCGGTCGGCAGCGCCGACATCTTCCTCGCGCTCGGCTATCGTTTCGAAGATGTCCGTCCGGCAAGCGAAGAAGAGATCGGCATCTACAAGCGCGGGAAAATATTCCTCCTCGGAGCGCAGCATCCGGATGGCACACTCTTCCTCGATCAGGACACGGGAACCTACTATCTCCTCTGGCAGGGTACGAAGCGCCCGCTCACCGATGCGCGCTACCGCGATTTCATTATGAAACAACAGACTCCGATCAGCGTGTCTACGCAGGCAAGCGAAGAGAGAGCGCGCTGCACCCTCGAGCCATCGCTCTTCGGACGCTCTTTCTCGTGCGCGCTCACTCTCGCGCTCCGTCCCGGCAACGGCAACGATTATGAGATCCGTATCGACGGGAACAACGCCGATATCGATATCAATACGCTCGACGTATCATTCGAAACAGAGAAGAGCACGCGGAGTATGCTGACCCTCCTCTCGCAGATCAAGCAGCGCTTCCTCTCGCGCTTCGGACTGGGCGACTAACCGCACATCTCTTATGGAAACATTCAAAAACTACTGCCTGACACGGCTCGCAGCACTCAGAGAAAGCGGCGCTCTCTCTTTGGCCTACGCGCTCCTCGCCGAAGCGCTCTTCTTGGGCTACCTCGGTTTCGCAGCACTCTTCACCGTCGAGATGCTCCTCCCGACATTCATCACGGCGCGCCTGTCCCTCGCGAAATTTTTCTTCATCCTCTTCCTGCTCTCCTTCGCGCTCACCGGGCTGGGGCGTTTCCTCGATATGAGCTTCGAATGGAAGATAAACAAAAAAAGCCCGGCGCTCTGGCTCGGACTCTGCTGGATGCTCGGCATTCTCCTCGTCTCCCTCTACAAGTTCCCGCCGCTCACCATTCCCGTCATCATCGCCGGCTTCTTTTTCACCGGATTTCTCTTTTGGAACATTCTCTTCGGCGAGGGAGAATAAGAGCGGACAATCACGATAAAGACTCCAGATCCAATACCTCGTCGATGCGGATCTGAGCGACGAAGTCCGGCACGTGGGAAACAAGAATCATCGCGCCCTTGTATGTGTCGAGCGCTTCGGCGATGACCGGCAGATGGCGGAAATTGATATGGTTGGTCGGCTCGTCAAGGATAAGCAGGTCCGGCTTCTCCGCATACAAACGCGCGAACATAAGCAGCCCCTTCTGCCCCTCGGACAGGCTCTCCACCTTGTTCTGCATCAGTTCCGCCGGAATGAGGAATTTCGCCGCTATCTGATAGGCGAGCTCCTGGCTTTTTTCCGCCATCACGAGGAGAAGCGTGTCCATCACCGTACTCTCGAAATCAAGCGTCGAGAAATCCTGGCGATAGTAGCCGACTTTCACCCCTTCCGTAATATGCGCGCGCTCCGTATCGCCTGACGCAAGCGCCTCGAGGAACGTGCTTTTGCCGATGCCGTTCGGGCCCGACACGAGCAGATGCATATTCTTCTTCAAAACGAGATCCACGCGCTTGATCGCCTGCCCCAGCTCCGTGAGCACCGATACGGTCTTGATAGTGACGATCGGACCGACCGGTTCCGCACAGGGTATCTCAAACGCCGGCAGTGTCCTATCTTCCTGGCGCACGTCGACTTTGTTCTCTTCCAGATCGGCCGCCAGCGTCCGCATCCGTTTGGCGACGCCGCGGAGCTTCCCGCCCTTATTGGCGAAGACGTTCGCCTGATCCTTCTTCTCCTGGATCGTCCGTTCCAAACGTACGTTTTCGCTCTGCGCTTTGGCGATGCGTTTCGCAATCTCCTCCACCACGTCATAATAGTCGCCGGTATACTGCTCGATCTTGTGCGTGAACACATCGAGATAGAGCACGCCATGGGTGAAGGAATTCAAGAATTCCGCGTCGTGCGAGATGACGATGCAGGTCTTCTCATAATCGATGAGGAACTGGGTCAGATGCGCGATGCCCTCATAATCGAGATTGTTCGTCGGTTCGTCGAGGAGCAGGATATCCGGATTCTGGATGAGCGCCGAAGCAAGCAGCAGGCGCGCCTGCTGTCCCCCGGAAAACTCCCCGATCTTCTTCGTAAGCGCCGGCATAGGCAGATGCACCACTTCCAAAACGTCCTTGATCCGCATCGGGAGCTCCCAGTCCTTGCCGGAAAAGAACTGCACGAAGAATGCTTCCACGGTCAGATCCAGCTGATCGCGCGGAATCGTCTGCCGGCCGATAGCCACCGTCGCATCCCGATCGAGCGATACTCTCCCGCTCTGCGGCTTCATTTCTCCGGTAATCAGCTTGAAGAGCGAGCTTTTGCCGGCGCCATTCTGCCCCATCAGGGTGACCTTGGAACCGCCGCGCATGCTGAAACTCACCTCATCGAGAATGGGCTTCTTGTGCCCGTATTCGAAGGACACCTTTTCAAATCTGAGTACGACGTTATCTTTCGCCATATTTTTCATCAAGTCTTCTTTTGTAAACAAAAAAGCCGCTAAACGGCAGAAGTATTGTGACACGAAATCACATTCTATGCAAGCATCCAGCCTGATAACGAATTTTCCACCGCAAGAATCTTCCTGGAGGAGTTGAAGTTTTTTTGAGCACGCCTGCCCGCCCTCTGGAGGGGTGCCGGCGTCTGCGACGGATCAAAAAAAGTTCATAAGAAAAGTTCGCCGCTGGGCGAACGAACGACCTCCAGGAAGATTCTTGCGGTGGAAAATAAAATATCAACTTTTGATATATGCGAGCGTTTCCCGGGCGCACCTATCCCAAGAGAAGTTTTTCAGCTGCTCCGCTCCCCTGGCAGCCAGTTCCGCGCGCAGCTCTTCATCGCTCCACAGGCGTTCCAGTTTTTCCGCCATATCGTGTACGGAGTCAGCATTGCAATACAAGGCCGCCCGGCCGCCCACCTCGCGCAGGCTCGAATTGCCGGCTGTCAGCACAGGCACTCCTGATGCGAAAGCCTCAAGGATCGGCAGACCGAACCCCTCATAGAGCGACGGAAACGCGAACAGCCGCGCACCCTGATACAGCGCCCGCAATTCCTCGAAAGTCATCCGGCCGGTCAGGATGATATCGCCTTTGAAAGGGCTCTTCTCCCGCGCTTCCAAGATACTGTCCGAGAGCCACGCCGGTTCGCCTGCCAGCACGAGCTTCATTTCGAACATACTCTCTTTGGCGATATCGAACGCCTCGATGAGACGCGCCAGATTTTTTCTCGGCTGCAGAGCGCCGACATACAATGCGTATGATCCTCTCTTGAGACCATATTTCGCAAGCGCTTCACCGAGCGCTTCATCCG
Organism: Candidatus Moranbacteria bacterium RIFCSPHIGHO2_01_FULL_54_31; assembly: GCA_001784695.1. Lineage (GTDB taxonomy): Bacteria > Patescibacteriota > Minisyncoccia > Moranbacterales > UBA1568 > UBA1568. The sequence goes on from MFRV01000009.1 coordinate 23,546, forward strand.
CAAGGCGTTTTCCGAAAAATGCGTCGTCGAAACCGTGATGAATGACTCTGATCCGTTCTGCCGGAAGCTCCGGAAAAAAGTGGAGCAGATCGTCTTTCGTAGACTGGGAAACGGCGATCAGTTTCTCGGCTCTCCGCACCGCCACAGCGAGCAGAAGATCGAGCTTCAGCCGATGCGCTGTCGGAAAAGTTTCCGGATAGCGCTTGAACGCCAGATCGTGTATAGTCGCGATCACTTCAGTCGCGCGCGGCACGAAGAACGGCGCCGCCTGTATCGGCAGGAATAATTTTTCCGGCTGCGCGCGGAACAGTTCCCAGACAAATCTCGTCTGCATCCACGCCAACGGGAACGGACGTTCTTTCACCTGATAATTCGCGAATGCCGGAGGCGCGAGAGCGGGATTGAACTGATCGCGATGATAGAGTATGAACTCCGCTGCCCGATCGATCATCCCGAACCGCTTCAAAAGTTCTTTCAGATACACCCGCGTCCCATCGATACGCGGATGATCTAAGTCAGCGGCCTGAATAGCTATGTGCATAAGGCGTTCATCGAGATATTATGCTGAACTTTTCTTCAGCTGCATCAGTTCCAGCGGCGCGGCGAATGTCATCGTTTCCGGCTTCACCACGAAGTCCTCGGCCGCCGCTCCCGCTGCCTCGAAATACCGGACCACTTCCTCTACTACATTTTCCGGCGCGCTCGCCCCGGCAGAGAGGCCGACGGTCGCCACGCCCGAGAGCCACGCGGGGTCGAGTTCCGAAATATCATCGATCAGGTAGGCTGCCGTCCCTTCCGCATGCGCGGTTTCCTGGAGCCGCAGAGCATTGGAGGAATTTTTCGATCCGAGGATAAGCACCAGATCAGACGCTTTCGCCAAAGCCTTCACCGCCTCCTGCCTGTTCGTCGTCGCGAAGCAGATATCGGAAAGCGGCGGCGCGACAA
>MFRV01000010.1 GCA_001784695.1 Candidatus Moranbacteria bacterium RIFCSPHIGHO2_01_FULL_54_31
AACGATGTCGCAAGAGTTCATTTCAATGTTGAGAGAGAGGTGTATCATGCACAGACTGTGCGCAATACTGTTGGGGCTTTTCTTGGCAGGGTGCGTGACGACGAACGGTAGCAATACCATGGCGGTCAAGCATCAGGATGGAGAAAAGCAAATCGTCAGCCAGGTGTCTATCGACCCGATTAATTTTATCGGCGTCCAGTGGACTACTGCATTGAGCGAGGGAGACTACGCGGCGTATCTGGGGAATTTTCCCAAGCCGCTGTTCGCGGAATTCCACCCGCTCCGTTTCCGCTATCCGGCGGTGGCGTATGGAGAGCATTCCGGCAAGGAATACCCGGCTCAAGCGATCTATACCGGGTATGCGGAGTGCGCTCTGCGGATGGCATTGATCGTCGAAGGTCATCCGGATGAACCGGTCGTCGCGGCGTTCGCGACCACGCGTCTCAACCGGGTGTTCAATCTCTACGGGGAGGAAATCAGCGTGAAAACGCCTGAAAAATTGGCATCCGATCCAGGCTATCGCAAAGATGTGGTGCTCTCCGGCGGAACATCGGTCAAGAAGCTGAAGGGCATGCCGGTGACCGGGGAACGGGGATTGCAGGCAGTCTTCGACACCTGGGGAATCGCTCGGGTGAAGGGCTTGCCTGATCAGCGCACGCCGCTGCCGGAAACATTGGCTCGTCGTGTGGCTCGCGAGAACCCTGAGTACAGTTTTGTCGAGAAGTGTGTGGACAACTGCAAGCTCGGTTTGCCGATACCTCCGACACTGTTCAGCGTCGTTGTGAGCGTCCTTGCGGACATCTATACGGCTGCTTCGGCGCCTGACAAGGGTTGGGACGAAAAGTCCGAGCTGAGCCGTGGCAATCAGGGTCTGATCGCTCAGGTGATCGATGCCCAGTATCAGGCCGCGAAGGATGCCGGGATGACCTGCAATGGCTCGTCTCGTCGGGTGACGTACTGAGTTTCGGTGCGTACCCTAACAAGCGCGGATTTCTTGGAAGCTCAAGGAATCCGCGTATTTTTTTACATACGATACGGGTGATTTACGAAAAAACAATATTTGTTCTATTATAAGCGTAACGTATGCATCTAGATTATTTTTTTCAGAAAATGAAGTCATATTTTTCCGGTACCGATGTGGCTGTTTTCGCCATTGTTTTCTTGTATCTCTCTATAGGAATCGCACGCGTAGCATTCGGCGTCGTACCGATCTATCTGCTGGTCGCGCTCGTACCGATGTTTTTCATCGCGTTGCTCCGGCCGACAGCGGGAGTGTATGCCGCTATTTTTTTGACGGTGATTTTCGAGCGCTTCTTCGCGCTTGAGGCGCTCCAATTCGGGCGGGACGCGGTGAAACTCTATCCGCTCGATGTCGTGCTTCTAGGAGTCTACGGCGGCGCGCTCGCCAAACTCTGGTTCGGCAAAGCCCGTTTCGTATGGAAGGCCGCTGACGTATGGCTGGCGATTTTCTTTGCATTGGTGAGCGTTTATTTTATAGCCAGTTTCGCCGGTTTCGGCAGCTCTGAAGCGGCGGTCGCTTTCAGTACGTGGAAGAATTATGTTTTCTATGGGGCGCTCGTTTTCGCGTTGCCGCTTATGCTGACAGACGAAAGTGATGTACGGCGCCTCGTAGGCTATTTTCTCACCGCGGCGACACTAGCTCTCTTTTTTCTGATGATTGGTGTAATACGCGGTGAAGGACTGTGGACGGAATTTACGCCGCTTTCGACCGCGGGCGTACGTTTGCTCGCCTTTCCTCACGCTTTTTACTTTTCTCTGGCATTTCTTGGGTTATTCGCGACCGCAGCCTATTGGCTCCGCAGCCGCTACCGCGCTTTGATGTGGATAGCGATGGCGTTGTGGATGTTCGGTATTTTTGGGTCGCTTATGCGGCATCTGTGGGTCGGTATAGCGTTTGCGGCGCTCGGCATATTTCTGTTGCTCTTGGATCAGCCGGCGCGTCAAGCAGTGCGCCGGATGGCGGTAATCGCGCTCGCTTCCGGTACGGCTTTCTTGGCCCTCTGGCTGTTCGTCGCTTTCCTGTTTCCGATGAGCGGGGCAAGCCGCGCTTTTCAGTCATCGGCTCAGACGGTTGCTGTCCGTATACTTTCTATCGGCAGTGGTGCCGATGAAAGCATCTCCTGGCGCGGATCGGTATGGCAGAGCGCTTTTGCGAAACTTGCCGAGAACCCGCTTTTCGGGACGGGACTCGGCTTGCGCATACCGGTAGAGTCAGGCGAGTATCATGATTTCGTGGAGATCCGGAATATCCACAATTCCTGGCTGGCGCTTCTCGTGCAGATGGGGATCATAGGGTATTTCGTTTTCGCGGCCGCGCTCATTGTCAGGGTATGGAATATGTATCGTCTTCGGACAGAGGCGGTCTGGCTGGCCGCGCTCCGGAATGCCACGCTCGCGCTCTTCGCCTATCAGGCGATCGTCCTGCTCGCACAGCCGTATCTGGAGACCAACCTGCTCGGCATATTTTTCTGGGTCACGCTGGGACTGATGAGCACGGCTTCGTGGCTCGAATCTGCGCCGGATGGAAAACACGCCTTATGAAGATTCTTGAGATAAACAAATTCTATTATCCGCGGCGCGGCGCCGAGCGGCACTTCCTGGATCTGATCGGGCTCTTGCGGGCAAGCGGTCACCGGGTGGCTGTATTCGCTATGGACGATCCGCGCAATGTCTCGCGCACCGATGAGCGATACTTCGTGAGTCCCGTCGGCTACAATCCGGATGATGCGAATGTATGGCAGCGACTCTGCGGGATAGGGAGACTCTTCTGGTCATTCGAAGCGCGAAAAAAAATAGCCGCGATGCTTGCTGCCTATCAGCCGGATATCGTGCATATCCACAATATCTATCACCAGCTTTCGCTCTCGATCCTGCCCATCATCAGGCGTAGCGGCACACCGATCGTGATGACCGTGCATGACTATCACAGCATCTCGCCGGACAAGGACGAGTATTACGATTTCGTCGGCAAGCGGTATTGGAAATTCCTGCTCGTGAAGAAGTACAGCTTGGGCAAGCGGGTGCTCCTGGTGATGAAGATGTACTGGGGAAAACTATTCCGTTTCTATGAGCGGGCTATCGATGTTTATATCGCGCCGAGCGAGTACTGCAAAAGCGTCCTGGTGAAAGGTGGTATTCAGGCGGAGAAGATCGTGGTCGTGCCGCATTTCGTCAAGGAGCCGACCGAGGAGATCTCGCGTCAAGGTCAGGGCAGCGAACCATACGCCCTCTATTTCGGCGGTATCACGGAAGAGAAGAGCATACGCGAACTCTGTACGCTGTTCGCGGAACTGCATTTTCCGCTTTTGCTTGCGGGAGCAAAACAGACGGATATCCTGGAAGGCCGGTATGTGCGCTCTGTCGGAGAGAAAAACAGGGCGGATCTGGAGGAGCTCATACGGAACGCCTGCCTGGTCGTGAGCGCTTCGCATCTGCCGGAGACGTTCGGTCTCATCGTGCTCGAAGCCAATATTCTCGGCAAGCCGTTTTTCGGTTATGCGACCGGCGCTTATCCGGAAATTGTCGCGCAGGGCAAGAATGGCTGGCTGGCAAGCGACCGGAGCACGCTCCGACAGATGATAGCGGATTTCATCGGAGACAAGGTTCGTTGCGAGACTGCTGATACTATCGCGTGCGAGACGAGAGAAAAATACGGAACCGCTGCATATATGCAAAAGCTCGATCAGATATTCACACGGATCGGGACTCGGTAGTATCTGTTGCCAAGAGACCTCGCTTGGTGGTATATTGGGGGTAGAAAATAAATAATTATAGGTATCTATGCCTCATACAGTTTCGCTTGCATTTTTTCGCAACATCACCTATTGGCTTCGGGTCGTCTCGCTCGGACTGATCGTCGGTCTCTCGATCCAATTCGTCCAGGCCTGGAACGCGGCACCTGGTACGCCGCCAGCTGGCAATGTCGCCGGACCGCTTACGACCGGCAATGTCGATCAGGTGAAGAATGCCGGATTGGGATTGACGGGCAATCTCGTGGTGGGATCAGCGGCTACCCCTCAGTCGATCTGTTTCAATGGGGACTGCCGCAGCGTCTGGCCGACCGGAGGCAGCGGCGGTACGATCACGGATTATAACAATCTCCCTGCCGGAACCGTTGCCGGATATTGCAATGAAAGTATCACATGGTCCCAGAATAGGGCTATAGAACCTGGATATTTTAAGACCAATCACAAGACCGGCTGTGCGTGTCGTACCGGTTTTACTCAGGTAGAGACAGGCGAATCCGGCGAGTTACTGGGTCACGTTTTGCTTGCATATTTCACATGCATAAAGAATTAGTATTCAAGCGTCCTGTTGGTGTTCTCTGTTATCAAAAACAACCTCCTGTAACGGGGTTGTTTTTTTGTAGAGAATATTTATGGCTGCAGACGGATGCGGGCATCGAGGACGCGGAAATGCTTGGCTTCAGGAAAGGCGAGAACCGGGTTGATATCGAGTTCGGCGATGTCTGGGAAATCCTCTGCGAGCTGCGAGAGGCGGCCGATCATCTCATAGAGGGTGGCGAGGTGGATGCCTGCCTGTCCGCGCGCACCTGATAGGATCGGGAAACTTTTCAATCCGGCGATCATCTCCTCGGCGTCTTCCTCTGTCAGCGGAGCGAAGCGCATTGCGACGTCATGGAAGGTTTCGACGAAGATGCCGCCGAGGCCCGCGAGAACGAGGGTGCCGAGACCTGGCTCCTGTTTCAGGCCGAGAATGATCTCGCGTCCATCCTGGGCAGACATCTCGACGACGAGCGCGCCATCGAGGCGGGCATCTGGAACTTTTTCTTTGACCTGTGCCATCAATCTATCATAGGCGCTCGCCGCATCCTCCGGGGCGATGTCGAGGAGGACGCCGCCCACGTCTGATTTATGGACGATATCCGGAGAGACTATTTTGAGCGCTACTTTCTTGCCGATTTTCAGGGCAGCGGCCAGGGCGGCTTCGCTGCTTGTGGTCTGGTAGGTCGCGAAAAACGGGAAGCCATAGGCCGTGAGCACAGCGCGCGCCTCCATTTCGGTCAGCGTCGTGCGACCTGCAGCGCGAGCCGTTTCGATGACTTTTTGCGCGGCTTCACGGTCGAGAGCGTCGAGTACGAATGGCGTGGAGAGGGTTTCCTTTCGCCACTGCGCGACTTGCGAAAGCGCAGCGAGGGCTTCCGCTGCCGCCTCGGGATAGGGGATCATCGTGACGGAATTTTTCTGGAGCAGCGCCGTGCCGTCCGTGAAGGATTCGCGGCCTGCGAAACAGGCGATGACCGGCTTGCCGGAAGATTGTTTGATATCGATGATCGCTTCGGCGGTCGCCTTGGCTTCGGTCATCGTCTGCGGCGTGACGATGACGAGCAGCATATCCGTCTGGTCGTCAGCGGCGACGATGTCGAGCGTGGCACGATAGCGATCGGCGAGCGCGTCCCCGAGAACATCGACCGGGTTATGCTTGCTGGCGGCGGCTGGCAGGAGCGCTTCGAGTTTCCCTTGTGTCTCTCGGGAGAGCATCGCGAGTACGAGACCGCTTTTGGTGGCCGCATCGGTCGCGAGGACGCCGAGTCCGCCGGCATTGGTGACGATGGTGACGCGGTTGCTCTCCGGCAGGGGGTTGTGCGAGAAAGCGGCGAGCATATCGATGAGCTGCTCAAGGCTGTCGGCGCGTACGATGCGCGCTTGATCGAAGAGCGCCTGATAGGCGGTATCGCTCCCGGCAAGCGCTCCCGTGTGCGAGCTTGAGGCCCGGGTGCCGGCGACCGTCGCGCCTGATTTGAGTACGACGATCGGCTTGGGTTCCGAGCGCGCCAGTATCGCGCGACCGGTCTCGATGATTTTTTTTCCGTCCGTCAGCCCTTCGGTATAGAAGCTCAGCACTCCGATATGATCATCCTGGGCGAAGTAGCGAAGCAGCTCGTTTTCTCCGAGAGCGGCTTTGTTGCCGATGCTCGCGAAATGCGAAAAACCCAAGTACTCCGCCGTGAGATCGAGAAGAGCAGTGCACAGCGCTCCGCTCTGGGAGAAGAAAGCGATGTTGCCATCCTCTGGCATCCGCACGGCGAAAGAAGCGTTGAGGCCGAGTTTGGGATGGAGGAAGCCGAGGCAGTTCGGCCCGAGGAGCGCGATGTCGTATTCCTGAGCGATAGCGATGAGCTCATCTTCGAGCGCTGTGCCTGTCGTGCCGGTTTCCTTGAATCCGGAAGAGATGATGATGGCGGCAGGGATATTTTTTTCGCCGGCTTGGCGGAGGACTTGCGGAACGCTCGCAGCCGGGATGATGATGATAGCGAGATCGATCGCGTCCTCGATAGCGGTGATGTCCGTGTAGCACGGCAGGTCGAACAGCGTAGCGGTTTTCGGATTGACCGGATAGACCTTGCCAGCGTAGCCGTTTTTGAGGAGATTGGCGGTGAGGGTATAGCCGACGCTTCCCGGATTGGTGGAGGCGCCGACGACCGCGATAGACGTGGGTGAGAACAGGGTATCGAGCTGCATAGGTATTGAAGAGGAATTATGAACTTCGAATCATAAATGACGAGTCAAAAAAGAACTGAAAACAAAGGCTTTTAGCATAATTCCTGATTCCTGATTTTTCATTCTGGCTTCCATTGTAGCCGAAAACCAGAGTCTTGACAAAAATGCCGAAATTTGCTAGTATGCAATGTTTAAAAATTGATTACTCAACCATATGCAGGGTCGCGAATTTTGGCTTTCTCGAGAGGTTTTTTTCGGTCTGGTATTCGGTCTGCTGCTTGTAGCGCCGGTGTTCGTTTTCGGCGGATCCGCAGTCATTTTCGTCGACAAGAATGTGAGTGGCAGCACAGACGGCACGGCCAGCCATCCGTATCACACTATTTCTGAGGCATTGCGGCACGCCACAAGCGGTACGGAGGTCCGCGTCAAGGACGGTACGTACGAAGAAAACATCACTATTCCGAAAGGCGTGGATGTGGTCGGCGATAGCGAAAAACATGACCGGGTGATCATCAAAGGCGATAACGACAATCGTCCGACAGTGACAATGAAGCACGATACGAAGCTCAGTCATCTGACGGTCAAGAAAGGCCGCCACGGCATCCGCATCCTCGAGGATTCCAAAGCGCATATCTTCGATGTGGTGGTCAAGGATAGCGATCGAGACGGCATCCATATCGATGCGGCGGACCGGGACAAGAAGCATCGCGTGCTGATCGACAAGACCAAAGTCATGGACAGCAAGCGTGCGGGCATTTATTCCGAGAAGCGTTTCATCGTGCTCATCAATAGCGATATCGTCGAGAACAAAGGCGACGGCATCGACCTGGCGCTCGGCACCAAAGCCTGGCTCGAGGATAACCGCTTCAATGACAACCGCGGAAGCGGCGCGAAGCTTACGCTGGATAAAGCGTCTATCTTCGGCAAGAAAAACGGCTTCCGCAACAACAAGCGCGAAGGTTTGGAGGTCAACGCTTTCGGCGCGGCCGGGACGATCGAACTCAAGCGCTCAGCGTTCGTGAAGAATGACCGGTACGGCGTGGCGCGCGTGGGGCGGACGGCAGCCGGGACGAAGCAGTTCGGCAACCTTTCTTTCGGTGTCGGCATCAATGCGAGCCGTTTCGAGGCGAATGGGATGGGCGGCCTCTCTCCTGTGGTATCCGGTTTCTAATTATCCCATCTGTTTGGGCGAAGAGTCGAAGCATTATGAAAATAGCTTTTATCGGACAAAAGGGGATTCCGTCTCTTTCCGGCGGCGTTGAGAAACACGTCGAGAAACTGGCGACGCGCTTGGCCGCTTCCGGCCAGGAGGTCTTCGTCTATGTCCGTTCGCACTATACCGACCCGACGCTTGCCGAATATGCGGGCGTGAAGCTCATCCATACTCCGACGATCCGCACCAAGCACCTGGATGCCATCACCCATACGCTGTTTTCGACGATGCATATGCTGTTCCAGGATTATGACGTCGTGCACTACCACTCTATCGGTCCGAGCGTGCTCGCGATCCTGCCGCGGATCTTCCGTCCGGGGATGCGCGTGGTGGCGACGTTCCATACCCGGGATTATTTTCACAAGAAATGGGGATGGTTCGCGCGCGCCTGTCTGCGGATCGCCGAATACCTCACCTGCACGGTGCCGGAGAAGACGATCGTGATCAGCGAGACGCTGCTTCAGTATGCGCAGAAGACGTACAAGAAACAGTTCGCCTTCATCCCCAATGGCGCGGAAGTCGCCTATGAGCCGGATACGACGCCGCTCAATCAGTGGGGCATCCGTCCGAAGCGCTACATCCTCTCGGTCAGCCGTCTCGTCGAGCACAAAGGCATCCATTATCTCATCAAGGCGTTCCGGGAATTGGAACGTCAGAATAAGATCCCGAACAATTTCAAGCTGGTGATCGTCGGAACCCATGCGTACACACAGGAGTACGAGACATACCTCAAGGTCTTGAGCGCAGGGACGGACAACATCGTCTTTACCGGCGAACTGTATGGGAAAGATCTGGCCGCTCTGTTCTCTCACGCTTCTTTGTTCGTGCAGCCCTCCGAAGAAGAGGGATTGTCTCTCGCGCTTCTGGAAGCGATGGCCTATGGGCTGCTTGCGATCGTGAGCGATATCGCTGCCAATCTGGAAGCTATCCAGAACGGGAGCGGCGTCAGCTTCGAATCCAAGAACGCGGAGTCTCTGAAAAAAGTGTTGGCGTATTATATCAACTGTCCGGCAGAAGCCGAAGCGATCGGCGCTATCGCCAAAGAGCGCGCGGAACAGCAGTATAGCTGGGATGCGATCGCGCGGCGCACGCTCGAGGTGTATGAGGATGTTTTGCATCAGTATAGCCATCTGAAAGAACACTATGCCGAATACCGCACGAAATAAATTGCTGCCGCCTGCTTCCTGGGCGCGCGCCTTTCTGGTGACGCTTTTTTTCGTGACGCTCGCGTCCGGATTATTCTGGCTGGATTTTTTCCGCAGCTATCAGGCGGAAGTGACCGTGCTGGTCGTGTCTAAAACGGGAACAGTTCAGTCTTCCGGGGATGTGGCCGGCAATGTGGCGGAAATCGCTCGGACGCTGTCTTTCTATGAGCGCGTCCTGGCTGACAACGACCTGATCGATGACGCGTTCGAAGGCTATGCGCCGGATGCTCGCAAAAAGGCTTGGAACGACAGCGTTTCCGTGAAGCGCCAGGATCAGAGCGGTACGCTTGTCATACAGGCGCACGGGGAGACGCCCGAGATGGCCAAGCGGCTCGCCAAACAGACGGCGCAGTCGTTGTTTTCCGTAGCGGGGCTGTATTACAACGTGAAAACGGATATCGATATGCGCATCATCGACGGACCGATTGCCTCCTATGTCTTGGCGCGGCCGTTTCTTTTCGGTGTGACCAGCCTCCTTTCCGGCCTTCTGGTTACCGCGCTTTTTTTCCTGCTCTTGAATCTCGTGCCTGGCTTTATGTCGAGGAAGAGCGGCAAGCTTTATCTGAGTGAAGCTCGGACAAAAGCACCCAGCTTTTTTGATGCCTATGCCGCGCCGGAAAAAGCCTATCCGGAATTCTCGCTCGGCGAGACTGTCCCGTGGATCGATCCCAAGAAATTCATTCCTGCCAAATCGCCGAAACTGTCTTTCAAGGGCTTCGAGGCTCCGGTGCCAGCGCCGGAAGAAATATACGTGCCGTATCCCGGTACTCATTCGATCGCTCACGCGCCGGCTCCTGCCAATCTGCCGGTTGCGGATGAGAGCCAGTTTCTCGGAGATGATGAGGTGCCATTGCCTGCCGTGCCGGAATTCGGAATCCCGGCGGAAGAACCGAAAGCGCTGTTTCCGCCAACGCAGGGAGAGCCCGCTGCGTCCGAGGCTTATCGAGGCGAGCCGACAGCGGAGGAATACAAGCGCCGCCTCAACGAGCTCTTGTCCGGCAGTAATTGATCCGAAGGGTCATCCCGGGCTTTGACCCGGGATCCAATGAAAAACTATGAAAAAATATTCGACGCACTTCTGGGTAGCCTTCGTGATCGGAGCGGTGATATTCCTCTCCGGCTGGTTCGTCTTCTGGGAAGTGAAGCATCAGGGCTTTGAAAGCCTGAAGCGTTTGCTTGGAGCCGTGCCCGTCAAGCAGGAGGTCCGGACCGATCTGGAAACGGTGATGTCGCTCGCTGACGCGCTCCTGCATACTGATGGAGAGGAGAGGGCGTATCTTATCTTGTTTCAGAACAATCTCGAATTGCGGCCGGGCGGCGGTTTCATCGGATCGTTCGGCATCCTGAAGGTGCGGGATGGCAACGTCGCGGATTTCGCCGTGCACGATACCGGCAATTTCGACGGGCGCATTCCGAGCACGGTCGAGCCGCCGTATCCGATGCGCGAGACGCTCAAGATCGATTCGTGGAAACTCCGCGACTCCAACTATTCGCCTGATTTCGCGGAGAACGCGAAGCGGGCGGAAGATTTCTATCATATGGGCAATGGTACGGAGCAGTTCGACGGCGTCGTCGCGGTGACGGCCAATGTGCTCACGTCGTTTCTCAAAGTAACCGGCCCGGTGGAGATCGCAGGGTTTCCCGGCGTCTATAGCGCTGATAATGCCATCCTGGATCTCGAGTACCAGGTGGAGCAGGGGTATCTGAAGCAGGATATCGAGTTCGGCGAGCGCAAATCGGTGATGGGGATGCTCGGGCTCGAGATCCTTCATCGTGTGAAAGCGCTGCCGCTTGCGAAACAGTACGAGCTGTTCCAGACCGTGCTCGCTGATCTGCATCAGAAAGACATCCAGCTCCGCTTCAAGGACGAGCTTCTGCAGGAGCAGGTGGCGGCCTCGGGCTGGGACGGCGCGATGGACAGCGCCTGGAAGAACGATTATCTGTTCCTCGTGGACGCGAACCTCAACTCTTTCAAGAGCGATTATTTCGTGAAACGCTCCTACGCGTACACCGTCGACCTCTCGCAAGCTGTGCCTCAGGCGACGCTTGCCGTGACGTACCAGCATACGGCCGAGAAGCGCGACTGGTTCGCCAAGGACTATCAGACATTCCTCCGCGTCTATGTGCCGGCCGGCAGCTACCTGAATCGCGTCACGGGTGCGGCCAAGGATCCGGTGTATGGCGAATTTTTGAACAAGAAATATTTCGGCGCGCTGGTGCAGGTGCCCCTCGCGATGGAAAAGACGGTGACGTTCGAATACGCGCTGCCAGAGAACCTGGAACGGCAGTGGTATGATCTGAAGATCCAGAAGCAGCCGGGGTTGAGCGATGTGCCGGTCACGGTGACGATCATCCGGCAGGACGGATCCAGAGAAGAGAAACATTTCGTACTCGATCGCGATACGGTGCTCGGCGATCTGCAGTAAGGCGCCCTCGGAAATCGGACACGCTGGTTTCCGGTCAGTAGCGAAGGGATATGGCATATGTGCCCCCATATCCCTTGTCTACTGTCAAAAAGGGCAGTATCGTTTCAATCAAGCGGCGTACGGATGTGCGCGTCAGTTGTTTAACAATTTGTATGAGAGAGGGGAAATAAGATGTGGGACTTTCTAAGCTTCAACGTAGGCGCACTCGCCGTATTACTCGGTGCTTTTGTGCTTCCGATAGTCGTTATCAATGAAGTGTTGGTCAGATCATTCAAAGACCAGATGTCGAATATGCATTCGCGGCTGCGGGATGCTGTTTTGGCGGCGTATCAAAGGATGAATGTGATGGAGCTGGTGTATTATATATCCGCTTGTGGATGTCTGGTATTAGCACTCTTATCCTGGCAATATTGGAAAATGGTACGCGTGCCTCAGTGGATGTCATGGACCCCCCTTCTATTAGTTGCAGTGATTTTTTTTGTCTATGGTTTTGAGTCTTTAGTCAGAAGTTTGGTTGAAAGCAGAACATTAACCTTCTGGACGGCTTTGAATCGGGCTACTAAGCTTGGTCAGCTGCCACAGTGTCAAGGTGTTATTACTCAGATATTGAGTCTGAGTGGTGTTGCATCGGTGCAAATCACCATACGGTCTGTCGGAGATGGGAGACCAGAACGAAGCTTCGTGTTCGAGGCTGCTCCGTGCTACAGCCACTGGTCCTATTCCGCATTGGTTAACGGGGATCTGGTTCTTGTGTTTTTTACTGAACCATCCTCTGAGGTGCCAGACGTGCAACCGTGTATCCAGCATATGATGTTTCTTGATTCCAAGGAGAAACTGGACCGCTATTTCCTGCTTTGATTGCCTGTCCTTTCTTGACCCGCCACGTGTTCCATATGGAGCGCTCGGCGGGTTTTTATTTGTAGAGAGCCCAGGGGACTTGTGTTACAATGGAAACGGAATCGAGAATCAAGAATGGAGAATCAAGAGAAAGGGGGGTCTCTTGCGTTTATTCCTGATTCCGGATTCATAATTCCTGATTCTTTTACGATGCGTTTCGATATCATCTCCATTTTTCCGGAAAGTTTCGCAGCGTACTTCGGCGTGTCTATGCTGAAGCGCGCGGAGGAGGACGGACTGATCGAGATCCATACCCACAGTCTGCGCGATTTCGCCCACGACAAGCACAAGACGGTGGATGATACGCCCTACGGCGGGGGAGCCGGGATGCTGCTCAAGGTGGAACCGCTCGCGGAAGCGATCGAGACAGTGAAGAAGATACAAGATACAAGATACAAGATACAAGATGAAGACAGGGAACCCATCACCCATCACTCATCGGGTATCACTCATCGCGGAACCCGGACTATCCTCTTTTCTGCCAAGGGGAAAACATTTACGCAGGCGGATGCGAGGCGGCTGGCGGAATATGACAGGCTGATTCTCGTATGCGGGCGCTATGAGGGCGTTGATGAGCGTGTGGCGGAGCATTTCGTCGATGAAGAACTGTCTATCGGGGACTATGTGCTGACAGGCGGAGAGCTCCCGGCGATGGTGGTGACGGATGCGGTGACGCGTCTCTTGCCGGGTGTGCTGGGCAATATCGAGAGCGCGGAAACGGAATCGTATGCGGAGGAGGGACTGGTGGAATACCCGCAGTATACGAAGCCGGAAGAGTTCCGGGGGATGCGCGTGCCGGAAGTGCTCCTCTCGGGCCATCACGCGGAGATTGCCAAATGGAGGGAAGAACAGTCAAAAAAATCAAGTGAGCGGCGTAAAAGAGTGCAGGCAGAAAATCAAAATGTAAAAATCAAAGATCAAAATGACAATGCAAAATAAAAAACTTTTAAAAGACGGGAATGGTCTTAAGGGTTTGTTTATTACCAAACGAAGCGAGCGAAACGAAAGCTTACTTTCGTTTCCGAGCGCAGTGCCGGTAAAATCGGGTTCAATGCCCCGCGGCTTGCCGCGGAGGGACTTCAGTCCAGGGCTTGCCCTGGGGTTTAATACCCGTTATTTTGAATTTTGATCTGTTATTTTTCATTTTGATATTTTCTTTTTCCATTTAAGGTATGTCCAAATCCATCGATCGCAAGCTGCTCGTCGCTATCCTGATCCTCCTCGGCATCGGACTCCTGATGATCGCGAGCGCCGGCGTGTTCTACGGGCGGGCGCGTTTCGACGATGCCTATTATTTTTTCAAGCAGCAGCTGATCGGTCTCGGCGTCGGGCTGATTATGCTCTATATCTTCCAGCGCATCCATTACCGGGCCTGGCAGCGCTTCGTCGTCCCGATATTCTTCGTGGCGCTC
>MFRV01000011.1:0-12546 GCA_001784695.1 Candidatus Moranbacteria bacterium RIFCSPHIGHO2_01_FULL_54_31
CCTTGGTTTTCCTGTTCATATTCGCGATCAGCTCCATGGCTTTTTTGCAGACGTACGCAGTGGGGACGCGCCTGATTATCGAGTCCAAGAACCGTTTGGGAGCCACGGCGCTCGCCAATCAGAAAATGGAGATCATCCGGAGCATCGACTACGATACCATCGGCACCAAGCGCTGGAATGGCAGCGCGTGGGTGTACGGCATCCCGGCGGGGGATTTGCTCGAGGATGAGGCAGTCAGCGTGAATACGGTGCAGTATCAGGTGCATACGTTCGTCCAGTATGTCGATGATGCTTTCGATGGCACGCTCGGCGGCAGCCCGACCGATGCCATCCCCAATGATTACAAGCGCATCCGTGTGTCCGTTTCCTGGGGCGCCTTGGGCGCTGATCAGACGGCCTCGGTCTTTTCCAATGTGTCTCCGAACGGGATCGAGACATCGGCGGGCGGCGGCGTGCTCTCGATCAATATCCTCGACGTCTCCGGCTCCGGCGTGTCTGGCGCGACCGTTCATATCGTCAATAGCGCCTCTGGGGTGGATATCACGACGGCGACCGATTCGACCGGCAATATCACGCTGCCAGGAGCGCCAGCAGGCACCCAGAACTACGCATTGACCGTTTCCAAAAGCGGCTACTATGGCGCGATGACATATCCGCCGTATCCGACGTCGGCGTACAATCCGATCGATGAGCACGCGTCGGTAGTGGCCGGAGTATTGAATCCGAAAACGATCGTGATGGATCAGGCGTCCGACATCCTCTTGCATACCAAGGATCCGTTCGGGACGGCTATCCCGAATATCGATATCAGTATCGAAGGCGGACGGATCCTCGGCACGGACATGCTCACTGTTCCGCCGATGCCGGTATATGGCTTGAAGCAGGATACGAGTACCGATGCATCCGGAGACAAGACATTCGCCGCCCAAAGCTATGGCCAGTATGCGCTGACTGTTTCCGGTGCCGGGTATCAATTCTATAAGCTGACCCCGGAAAGCGCTACGGCCACTGTCATCGATGTGGTCGCCGGCGTCAACTCGGATGTGACCGCCATCCTGCTTGATACGGCGATCGGTTCCGTGAAAGCGGCGGTGACGAATCAGTCCGACGGCAGTCCGGTAGCCGGAGCGAGCGTGCATCTTTCCAGTGCATCGCTCGGCTATGATGCGACGCGAACGACGGATCAGTACGGGTTCGCCTATTTTCCGGAAGCGCTGCCCGAACTTGCGGCCGGGACGTATGATATGGAAGTGAGCGCTACGGGCTTTGCGAGCGATGCTTCGACAGCGAATGTGAATGGCGCCTTGGTCACGAACAATATCGCCTTGACCCCTAATTAGAACCGCTATGCAGAGAAAACGCCTACGAGGAATGACCCTGATCGAAATGCTGGTGGCCATCGCCGTTATGCTGATCGCTATGGAAGGGTTCACGCTGCTTTTCGTGAAGAGCTGGGAGACGAACAAATTCATCTTGGAAGAGGGACTGGCTTCGGCTGCCGCCTCTCGGGCGACCAACAAGATCATCACGCAGCTCCGGAGCGTGCGCCAGGCGGATAACGGGGATTTCGCCGTCGAGTCCGGAGCGGATTTCGATGTCAAGGTGTATGCCGATATCGATGATGACGGCGTGACGGAGCGGGTGCATTATTTTCTCGATCTCGCCACCGATGAATTGAAAGTCGGCGTGACGGATCCGCTCGGTACGACGCCGATCACGTATCCGGCATCCGATGATACCGTGACGGTGCTTGCGAGCTATGTCGTGAACGAGAGCGATAACCCCGCCTTCTATTATTATAACGAGAACTACCCGGGAGATACGGTGACCAACCCGCTCGCCACGCCGATCAATGTCGAGGATGCGCGCCTCATCCGGGTGCATCTTTTGGTGAATATCGATCCGATCCGCGCGCCGAATAATATCAATATCGAATCGTTCGCCGATCTGCGCAACCTGAAAAACCTATGAATGCCAAGCAGAAACAATGCTTGAAGGGATCCGCCCTGGTATACGGCCTCGTGATTATGACGACGGTGGCGATCGTTCTGACGTCTATCTTAAGCTTCATCGCATCGCAGACCAAGTACGCGCTCAGGGTGCATGCGCGCGAGCAGGCGCTCCAGATTTCCGAATCCGGCATCCATTTCTATCGCTGGTATCTGGCTCATCAGGTGGAAGGGCGCACCGCGCAGCAGGTGCAGGACTTCTGGACGAGCGGCAGCCCGTATGGAGTCGCTACGGCGTA
Organism: Candidatus Moranbacteria bacterium RIFCSPHIGHO2_01_FULL_54_31; assembly: GCA_001784695.1. Classification (GTDB taxonomy): domain Bacteria; phylum Patescibacteriota; class Minisyncoccia; order Moranbacterales; family UBA1568; genus UBA1568. The sequence goes on from MFRV01000011.1 coordinate 2,249, forward strand.
TGAAGTGGAATACACCGATCCGTCAGGCGATGCAGTAGGCAAATATCGTCTGGAGGTGACGCCTCCCGTACTCGGCTCTACGATCGTGACGGTACGTTCGACTGGCTGGACGTATCGTTATCCGAGCGATACGCGTTCTCTCGAAGTGCGTTTTCGCCGGCCGTCTTGGAGCGAAAGCGCCGTACTCGCCAATGATTTTATGCGTTTCGGCGCCGGGACGGAAGTGTTCGGCACCATACACTCGAATCAAGGCATCCGTTTCGACGGAGTGGCGCACAATATCGTTTCGAGTTCCGTTTCCGCGCACGATGACCCGGATCATACCGGGGAGAACGAATTCGGCGTGCATACCCATGATAGTCCGACTGATCCGCTGCCGCCAGCGTCCGTTCCGGCGCGGACGGATGTGTTCGAAGCGGGGCGCACGTTTCCGGTGGCGTCAGTGGATTTCAACGGCGTGCTCGGCGATCTGAGCCTGATGAAAAGCGTCGCTCAGGCAGGCACTGACGGTAGCCGGTATTTCGATAATACCGATGTCGGGCGCCGTATCATCCTGAAGACCAACGGAACAGCCGATGTCTGCCGGGTAGCATCAGCGAGCCTGACCGGTACCGGGCATACCAATGGCATCTTGAGCTATCGCCGCAATAGCGGTTCTGGAACGTGCGGTACGTGCAGCGGACTGTGTCTGTCCAATTATCCTATTCCGGATAATGGGGTGATCTTCGTCGAGGATAACGCGTGGGTCGAAGGACAGGTCAATGGCGAGAAAGTGACGATCGTTGCGGCAGACCTCCTGGGCGGGAGTCCGCCGTCTCTCTATATCGGGAGCGATATCATGTACAGCAGCTACACGGGGAGCGACATCATCGGGCTGATCGCTCAGAAGAATATCGAGATCATCCGCGATAGCGATACGAACCTCCGTATCGACGGAGCCTTGCTCGCTCAGGCCGGGCGCGTCGGCCGGGAGTATTATGATGGGCGCGTCAAGTCGGTGATCACCGTGTATGGCGCGATAGCGACGAACCTGCGCTACGGTTTTGCCTATACGAATGGGACCGGCTATACGACGCGCAACCTGTACTATGACAATAATCTGCTCTATTATCCGCCGCCGTATTTTCCAACCGGCACGCAGTACGAGATGGATCTCTGGGAAGAGAAGTAAGGAGGAAGAATGAATCATGAATAAAGAAGGTAAGCGATACAATGCAAGAGAAAGACGTGTTACAATAACAAGAGTAAATAAAAAGAGAAACAGATGAGCATTCTGCAGAAGAAAATTTTCGATCTTTTCCCGAGTTCATTCGGTTTGGATCTGAGCGATCTGTCGATCAAGGCTCTGTGGCTCGATCGGTCCGGGCAGAGCGATTCTATCATAAGTTTCGGTTCGGTGCCGCTGCCTATCGGGAGCGTCGTTGACGGCGAGATCGTGGATTCGGAAGCGGTAAAGGGCGCGATCATCAAGTTGCTCGAAAAATCCGGTCCCAAGAAACTGAAATCGCGCCAGGTGATCTGCTCGCTGCCGGAAACGAAAGCTTTTCTTCGCATCCTCTCGCTTCCCCTGATGAAAGAAGTTGAGATGAAGGAGGCGATCAAGTGGGAGATCGAAGCCAATATCCCGCTGACGCTCGATCAGGTGTATTATGACTGGCAGACCCTCGATCTGAATCTGATGCAGGAAAAAGGGAAGCTGAGCGTGCTCGTGGTCGCGGTGGCGCGGAACGTCGTGGATCAGTTTCAGAGCGTGCTCGAGTCGGCGGGACTCGAAGTGCTGGGGCTCGAGACGGAATCCATCGCTCAGGCGCGCAGCCTGCTGTCCGAAAAGAATGAGAAGCGCACGACGCTTATCGTCGATATCGGCGACCGGCGGACGAGTTTCCTCATCGCTATCGGCAGTACGCCCTGTTTCACGTCGAGCCTTCCGCTCTCTTCGCAGATGGTGACGGACGCTATCGCCAAATCGCTCCACCTCTCTTTCGAGGAGGCAGAGACGCTCAAGATCAAGCAGGGCTTGGGATCGCTCGCGCTCAAGAGCCCAGTTCTGCAGGCGGCGCTGCCGGTGCTCGAGAATATCGCTACCGAGATCGAGAAATCCATCGATTTCTATCTGAACAATCTGCGTTATTCCGAGACTATCGACGCCATCGTGCTGTGCGGAGGAGGTTCCAATATGCAGGGGCTCCTGCCATTTCTCTCGCGCCGGCTGGGGCGGCCTATAGAATTCGGCAATCCGTGGGTCAATGTGCTCCTCGGGAAACAATTGCCGCTCATCGATCGTAACCGTTCCGTACAGTATTCAACCGCTATCGGTCTCGCACTGCGCGGCCTCGACGAATATGAAGACTTTGCTTAATCTCCTTCCGGAGGAAAAAAAGGCAGACATCCGGCGCAAGCTCCACTTCCGCTTTTTTCTGTGGCAGCTTTTTCTGGCGTTCGCTCTGGAAATATTCTATATGAGCATGCTCATCGGCATATATTTTATACTCAATTTCCAGCTGCAGAGCCTGCAGACGATCGAACAGCAATACGATACGGCGTATGCACAGCAGAAGCAGCTCGATACGTATCAGCAGCAATTCAGGGACACGAATGCCGCCGTCGACGAGATCGGCAGGATCGAGCGCAACCATTTTTCTTTTACGCAGATCTTCCGCCTGCTGGATACCACGCTGCCTGCGGGCATCGCGATAGAACGATTGTCTACCAAAGATTATACGGTGACCCTGTTCGGTCAAGCAGCGACCCGCGACGATCTCCTGGCATTCGATGGGTATCTCAAAGAGGCGGCATGCGTGAAAACTGTCAATGTCCCGCTCTCCAATCTTTTCTCGCAGGACAATGTCGAGTTTCAGATCGATTTCGAGATACAGCAGGAGTGCCTGAAAAAAAATGACCTATGATAACCCTCTCGTATAAGAAATATGCGCCGCTCGTTACCCTGCCTACGCTGCTTTTGGCTATGGGCGGCATCGCGTGGTTCGGCATACTGCCGCTCGGACAATCTCTCGAGGAGAAGATGCGGGGCATCCAGGAATTTTACGCGGGCCGGGAAAACCGCGAACGGCAGGTGAACAGGCTGCCGGAACTGGAAATGCAGTATGAGGTTATCCAAGCCGATGGGAAGATGCTCCGCATCCTTGTGACAGAAGACGGAGTGGTGGATTTCGTGAAAACATTGGAGCGATTGGCGGCCGCGATGAATGTCGGACTGAGCATTTCTTCGAAAGATAATGGAGCGATTATCGAGCGCGCGAAGCCGGCAGCCCAGAAGCCTGGCCAAGCGAAAGCTGAGACTGCGAATCCGGCTGCCGACAAACCCGCCTCCAAACCGGTCGTGGTCGATATTTTGGCAGACGTGCCTTTCGACCGTTATCTGTATTTGAGCGTTACGGTAGCGGGACAGTATGCCGATATCGTGGCGTTCCTCCGCAAGATGGAAACATTGCCGTTCGCATTGGATGTCGTGAAAGTCGAAATGAAAAAGCACGATGCGGAAGGGGATGCCTCTCTGTCCGCCGCGGGGAGCGCTCTGAATCCTTTTGCTATGCTCGGCGGTACGGGAAATGCGTCCGGAACGGAGGCGACGGTCGCGCCGGTGGCAGGTCCGGATATCGTGGAGGCGGTGTTCGATACAGTCGTTTATGTCGATAAGAACTGATTTATGACCATTCCCTTCCTGTCTTTCTTCAAAAAAATAAGCGAGCGTTTTTCTGCGCGAGGGCTGTTGTTTTTCTGGTACCGGCATTATAAGGCGTTGTTTTTCATCGGTTTTGTCATCGTGCTCGCGATTGGCGGGTGGAAATGGTATGACAGTCTCTACCGGTATCGCTGGAGCGACGAGGAGAAGAAACAATACATAGAACTGTCTTTCAAAGAGACCGTTTTCAAGGAGACGAAATTCCGCGACGTGGTGAGCGACTTGGCGGCGCGTGCGCGGATGCACGAAGAAACCCTCGAACTCAAACGCAATATTTTCGAAGGCAAAGGCATCGTGCCGAAGCAGTGAATTATGAATCAGGAATTATGAATCGAGGGGCTTGCATTCCGACCCTTGATTTTTGTCTTGGATAAAGTTATACTGTCTGACTATGATGACGCTTATTTCTCGCAAGGAACAATTTTCCACGCTCTTTCCTGATGCGCCCGCTTTCCGCGCTCGGCAATTCGAGGCGGCACTCTTCGATCCTTCTCGGAAGGATTTTTCTGGCATTTCGAATATGCCGCTTGCTATGCGCGAAATGCTCCAGAAGAAAATCAGCTGGCTATCTCTCTCGCCGGCCCACATACTCGAAAGCGTGAAAAAAGATACCTGCAAGGCTATCGTGGAACTGAGCGACGGTAAGCGCGTAGAAACGGTGCTGATGAAAAATGCCCGCGGCCAGTGGACGGTTTGCGTGTCATCGCAGGTGGGCTGCGCGATGGCCTGCACGTTCTGCGCGACAGGCTCGATGGGTTTCACGCGCAATCTGCTTGCTGACGAGATCGTCGATCAATATCGCTTGTGGACAGCATTCCTCTATGAACGCGCGGAAGACAAAGGGAAAGCGGAACGCATCAGCAATATCGTTTTTATGGGGATGGGCGAACCGCTGGCCAACTATGACAATGTCAAGGAAAGCATCCGGTTACTTCTCGCGCATACGGATCTCGGGCCGACGCATATCACGGTTTCGACCGTCGGACTCCTGCCGATGCTGCGGAAAGTCCTCAGGGATCCCGAGTGGCCCGCGGTGCGTCTCGCCGTTTCGCTTCACAGCGCGGATGCCGCTACGCGCAAGGCGATGATGCCGAGCTCATTCGATACGTTTTTGGAAGACCTCATCATCTGGACAGCGGAGTATTTCGAGAAACACGAAAGCCGCCGGCGACACCTCACGTTCGAGTATGTGATGCTGTCGAAAGTGAACGACACCGAACACCACGCGGAAGCACTCATCCGGTTCGCGCGCCGCGTCGGCAAGGTGCGCATCAACCTGATCCCGTATAATTTCACAGGGAGCGTCTATCGGGATAGTCTGCCGGCCGATTTCGCGCGCTTCGAGGCGCTCTTGAAAGACGCCGGGGTGACGGTGACGCGCCGCCGGACGATGGGCGATGATATCGCTGCTGCTTGCGGCCAGCTGATCGTCGAGAAGAAGGCGTAAGAGCACGGATGTTTTTTCACATGATGTGTTTGAGGTATCTCCAAAGAAGAACGCTTTTTTCTTTCTCCGGTCGACGGCGGTCACATTTGCGACACAAAGTGCCGCTAGAAATAGAGCGTGACGGATGGTTTCGACAGGACAGCCCATTTCTCGGCGACTTTTGCCGGAAATGTTCGACGGAGAGAAAGGGAAAGAAAAAAGCGTTCTTCTTTGGAGATAGAGACAAAAATTTTTTTTTCAAGAAGATTGATTTTTGTTACCGAACGTTTTACACTGCCTGAACGCTTATGCCAGAAAAATATTTCATCCAGACTTTCGGCTGCCAGCAGAACGTGGCTGATTCCGAGCGCATTGAGAGCTATTATGCGTCGCGCGGTCTGGTCCGGGCTGACGCGCTGGAAGATGCGGATGTGCTGATCCTCAATACATGCGTGATCCGCGATCGGGCCGAAGAAAAGGTATACGGCATGATCAGAAGCCTGCGGTCGCGGCTCGGCGCCCGCTCTCCGCGCATCGTCGTCACCGGCTGTCTCATCGGCGCGGCGGTGCGGAGCCCTGGAGGCACAATGATGAAGCGGCTCACGTCGCGTCTGCCGGATGTGGAGTTCTTGCCGCTGGAAGAAGTGGGTTTCGAATACGCTCCCAAGCGGGCTCCGGGCAAGATGGCCTCCATCGTCATTTCCAACGGCTGCAACAATTATTGCGCCTTCTGCATCGTGCCGTTCTCGCGGGGCAAGGAGCGCTCGCGCCCGTTCGAAGAAGTTGTTCTCGAAGCGGAGCAGGCCGCCGCCGCAGGGTATACGGAAGCGGTGCTCTTGGGGCAGAATGTCAATTCCTATGGCGCGGATTTCTTGGCGGAAAAAATAAAAGAAGGGGAGGCATACGCTTTGCCGGACGGGAAGAAAGTGAAGCCGGTAATGGTCAGGCACTTGAATCGTTATCGCATCCCGACGCTGTTCCCGCATCTCTTGGAGCGCGTGGCACAGATTCCAGGACTGACAAAGGTATCCTTCATCTCGTCCAACCCGTGGGATTTTTCCGAAGAATTGATCGAGGTGATCGCGCGCTATGAGAATATCGACCGCACCATCCATCTGCCCATCCAGGCGGGAAGCGATGCGGTGCTCAAGCGGATGAATCGCTGGTACACGCGCGCCGAGTACCTGGCGCTGATCGAGAAGATCCGCGCCCGGGTACCGGGAGTCGCATTCACGACGGATATCATCGTCGGCTTCCCTGGCGAGACGCTGGAACAATTCGGAGAAACGATCGCTCTGGCCAGGGAAGTGGATTTCGAGAAAGCCTTCATCGCCTGGTATTCGCCGCGCCCGGGGACGGCCGCGACCAGGGGGATGGAAGATGATGTGCCGATCCAGGAAAAGAAACGCCGTTTCGCAGAGTTGGACGCGGTGACCTTCAAGGGGAAGAAGTAAATAAAAATAAGCTTTCTGGCGTCCAAGAAAATCATATTTCCGATCCCAACGGTAGCGTCGTCCAAAGCTCCAGCGTAGCTTTGGACTGACGTGAGAGCGTCGCTCTCCGTTTCGCTAAAGCGAAACGGAACCCTGCCCGCTTTGGCTCTCAAGTCACGCTCTTCGTTAGATACGGAAGTATGATTTTCAAAACCTTTCCGCCAAATAATTTTTCAGGGAGGCTTGAAAGTTGAGCAAGCATGGTTCCCTCACCTAGCTTTTAGGTGAGGGATTGAGAGACTTTCACGGAGGTCATTTGTCCGCTGGGACAAATGACTGTCTCCTCGAAAAATTATTTGGCGGAAAGGTTTTATAGGGCAAGCTGCGCAAAAAGCTGCTTGTGGTCGGGAGGCTTATAAGATAGTTTCTCTTTCAGACGGATTATTCGGAGAATTTTTTGGATAAGCTTGACTGTGGTAGTATGAAAAACACCCATTGAACGGGTATGCTTATGGTAAAAAAACCGTTGAAAATCATTTCTTGGAACGTGAACGGTATCCGAGCCGTGCATAAAAAAGGCCTGTTGCTGCCGTTCATAGAGAAGTACCAGCCGGATATCCTCTGTCTGCAGGAAACCAAGGCGCTCCAGGGTCAGGCGGAAATCGATCTGCCGCAGTACGAGGAATATTGGAATTCGGCTGACAGGAAAGGCTATTCTGGCACGGCTATTTTTACCAGAGAGAAGCCGCTTACGGTGCTGAACGGCTTGCCTCAAGCGATCATCAAGAAGTTCCATCTGACCGCCGACGGCTACGGGGATCCGTGTGCGGAGGGGCGGGTGATCGCGGCGGAATACGCGGACTTTTTCATCGTCACCGTGTATACCCCGAATGCCAAAGATGATCTCAGCCGCATCGCGCTCCGGCACAAGCAGTGGGACCCGGCCTTCCTCGCGTTTTGCCGGGAGCTGGAGAAAAAGAAGCCGGTGATATTCTGCGGAGACCTCAATGTCGCTCATACGGAAGATGATCTCGCCAATCCGAAACAGAACGAGGGGAAACACGGTTTCACGCTTGAGGAGCGCGAGGGTTTTCAGCATTTCATCGAGGCGGGGTTCGTGGATACGTTCCGTTTGTTCCATCTGGGGAGCGGGTTCTACAGTTGGTGGTCGCATTTCGCGAACGCCCGGGCGCGTAATGTCGGCTGGCGGATCGATTATGTGCTGGTCAGCCGCGCACTCCGCCGCCGGGTAAAAGACGCGTTCATCTTGCCGGAAGTACTAGGCTCCGATCATTGCCCAGTCGGTATCACGCTTCTCTAGGTATTGGTATCCTCACGCCTCCCTGCCTGCCGATAGGCAGGGAACTGCACTCAAATACGAACACCTTGGAATTTCTGCATACCAACTTCTCTTATGGCTAAAAGTAAGGATATGAACAATGTACCATTAGCAGAGCGGTTGCGGCCGAAGCGCTTGGCAGAATTCCTGGGTCAGGAAAAGATTTTCGGCGCGCGGGCTTTCCTGCAGGAGGCGATCGCGGCTGATCGGGTGCCGTCGCTTATTTTCTGGGGTCCGCCGGGGAGCGGCAAAACGACCCTTGCTCTGCTGATCGCACAGGAGACGCAAGCGGAGTTCTATCAGCTGAGCGCCGTCGGAAGCGGCGTCAAGGAATTGCGCGCGATTTTCGAAAAAGCCGAGGCCAATCGGAAGGCCGGCAAGAAGACGATTCTCTTCATCGATGAGATCCACCGCTGGAACAAATCGCAGCAGGACGCTCTCTTGCCGCACGTCGAGCGCGGCACGGTCATCCTTATCGGCGCGACGACGGAGAACCCGAGCTTCGAAGTGAACGGCGCTCTGCTCTCGCGGACGCGCGTCTTGGTTTTGGAAAAGCATACGGAAGAGACGCTCTTGTTTCTGATGCGCCGGGCGCTCGATGCGGCGGAGACTTCTTTCGGGAAACAGGCGGCAGCGGATGATGAAGCGCTCAATTTTATCGCGGCCATTTCCGGCGGCGATGCCAGGATCGCGCTCAATACGCTGGAGGCGTGCGTGCTCCAGTCAGACTCGGTGGATGTCGAGGTGGTGGAGCGCGTGGTGCATCGCTCGCACATCCTCTATGACAAGGGCGGCGAAGAGCATCACACTATCATCTCCGCGCTGCACAAATCAATGCGCGGCAATGATGCCAATGCGGCGCTCTACTGGCTGGGACGGATGCTGGAAGGGGGAGAGGATCCGCTGTACGTGGCGCGTCGTCTGGTGCGTTTCGCTTCGGAAGATGTCGGGCTGGCGAATTCCTTCGCGCTGCCGCAGGCGGTCGCCGCGTATCAGGCGTGCCAGTTCCTGGGAATGCCGGAGTGCGAAGTGCACCTGGCGCAGGCCGTCGCGTATCTCGCGCAGTCGAAGAAAAGCAATGCGCTCTATGTCGCGTATGGGCACGTCAAAGAAGATGTGCGGAATACCCCCAATGAACCGGTGCCGCTCCATATCAGGAACGCGCCGACCAAACTGATGAAAGAGCTGGATTACGGCAAAGGATACAGATACACGCCTGACTACAAGACGGCGGATGAAGCCGCTCAAGAATATTTCCCGGATCGCCTGAAGGGACGGAAATATATCGACTTCACGCCGCCTGCCGGTACCAAAGAGACCTAAGGCAGAGCGGGGTTGACACAAACCAAAACATCTGCTATCCTTATTCGGTTCAATAGGAGCGGTTATTCTATTGAAATGTTGTGAATGACCTGATATATCTGTGTCATTTTATTCCCTAACGAAGAGAGAGAAACGAAAGCCAAGCTTTCGCTTCCGAGCGAGTGACGGGAACACAGGGTAGCATACCCCGCGGCTTGCCGCGGAAGTGAAACAAGCGCAAGCTTGTTTCAGTGTCCAGAGCAAGCTCCTGGGGTACATACCATTTATTTTTTCGGATCTTTGACAAACAAGGGGTTGAAGCATGAAGAATGAAGTCTCAGTAACACAACAAGCAACCGTGGCAACGTCACCGGATCAATCAATAGAAGAATGTCTAACATGCATTGTTCCTGTTTCGCAGCAGCACGGGGGCGGCATGAGGGCGGAGGCATTTGCTATGAAGGGGCGCATCTTTCGCGGCGAACCTCTTTATGACAATTCGGTTGCAGCGGCCGGCTAGCGGGAATCAGCGCATTCTCAGTTGATCAGGGTATGCAGCATTCCGCAAACGCGGCACCAAGATTCTTTTGGTGCCGATTTTTTTACAAAAAAGCAAAGTATGCTAGACTAGATTTTCCTCAAAGAGGCGTAAATGGGGCATAAGCCAGATAAGATATATTTGTATGCAGATCAGGATTTCCCGCGAAAATAGGGCGTATTGGCAGAAAAAAGGGGCGCTCGCTCTCCGTTTCGCGACGGAAGGGCGGGATGGCGTGATTCTCGAACAGTCAGGCAAGCACACCCTGACTCTGGTAATTGATGCCGTGAAGCCGATGACGCGGCGTCTGCTGATACTTCTGGCGCGGCGCGTGGTACGCGAGGCGATGGACAAGCGCTATCGCACTATCGTCATAGATTTCAAGCAATTCCGTTTCCCGGAAGTGGCGATCGCCGATCAAGAGCTGGCGGAACTGCTGGCAGTGAATTTTGCTATGGCGCATTTCGAATTCCGGGATACTCTGGCACCACCACCGGAAGGTTTCGCGGAAATCGATGCCATTACTCTCGTGAATGTTCCGGCGCAAGCGCGGCAGG
>MFRV01000011.1:12557-13458 GCA_001784695.1 Candidatus Moranbacteria bacterium RIFCSPHIGHO2_01_FULL_54_31
ACTCTCGTGAATGTTCCGGCGCAAGCGCGGCAGGGTATCGCGCGCGGGATGATCGTGGGCGTTGAGGTGAATCGTTCCCGGCACATCGCGACGATGCCGGGCGGAGAGATGACGCCGGAAATCCTGGCGGCTCACGCCAAGCAGGCCGTGAAAGGTTTGCCGGTGAAAGTCACCGTACTGGGTGAGGCGCAGATGAAACGTCTCAAGATGGGGGGCGTGCTCGGTGTCGGGCAGGGTTCCGATGCCAAGTCCTGTTTCATCATTCTGGAATACTTCGGTGCCGATAAGAAAAAGAAGCCTGCCTCGCCGTCAGGCGGGCCGGTGGTGCTGATCGGCAAAGGCGTGACCTTCGATACCGGCGGCATCAATCTGAAGCCTGGCGATGCCGCGCTCGGGATGAATATGGATATGTCGGGCGGCGCGGCCGTGATCCATACGCTGGTCGCCGCAGCGCGCCTGAAGCTCAAGAAAAATATCGTCGCGCTGATTCCGGCGGTGGAAAATATGCCGTCGGGCTCGAGCTATCGTCCCGGCGACGTGCTCCGTTCGATGTCCGGCAAGACGATCGAAGTCCTCAATACCGATGCGGAAGGGCGGATCATCCTGGCCGATGCGCTGACGTACGCGCTCCGCTACAAGCCGGCATTGGTCGTGGATGTGGCGACGCTGACCGGAGCCGCGATGGTCGCGCTCGGAGAACGGGCGACGGCGCTCTTCACGCAGGATGAAACGCTGGAACAGACATTCCGCCACCTCGGCGAAGAAAGCGGGGATTATGTCTGGCCGCTGCCGCTCTGGGATGAATACGATGCGGAGATAAAAGGCACTTTCGGGGACGTGGCGAACTCCAGCAAGACGCGCTTCGGCGGGGCGATCACGGCCGCGGTGTTTCTCAAACAAT
>MFRV01000012.1 GCA_001784695.1 Candidatus Moranbacteria bacterium RIFCSPHIGHO2_01_FULL_54_31
GTTCCGCTTCCGGCACATCTTTTTCATCGGTATGCCGGTTACGGTAGTCGAGGTCGGCGAAATAGACTTGCACGAAGTTCTTGGCCAACGTGACTTTTTCTTCTGGACCTGCCTCATCCTCCGGCAGCGGAGGGCTTTGAAGCGGGTATTCGTACATATTCCCCATAACGATACAATGCTCTGATTTCCCTTAGTATAACATAAAAATGGTAGCCCCAAGGGGAGTCCTTTTTGCTCCGACAAAAAGCCTGGGAGCTACACACAGAAAGCTACGCTCGCTCGCTTTCTACTCGCGCCCTTCGATTCCCCTTGGATAAAAATACCAACAAAAAAACACCGCTCTTTACAGAGGGTGTTTTTTGTTGGTACATGTAGCCCCAAGGGGAATCGAACCCCTATTTTCAGGATGAGAACCTGATGTCCTAACCGTTAGACGATGGGGCCAACCTTGCAGGGGCGGTAGGAATCGAACCTACGCTAGCGCTTTTGGAGAGCGCTGTACTGCCACTATACGACACCCCCGAAATTTATACGCAGTACCTTTGTTCTATCATTTCTCTATATAATATGACAAGTTCCTTTTGAACGGATGCGCTATTGTAACGTACGCTCACACATCCCTGATATCCCTCTCGGATATTTTTTTGTCCATTGGGCTTCTGATATGTTTTAGAAAATTGCTCACTAGGAATACCTGTAATCTCTGACCAAAACTTCTTTTGTTTCTTCTCATCATGATACTGGTGTAGATGCATCAATACACGGAATTTTTTTTCATTCACTTCAAAAGCAAGCCGGAACAAATGCAGAAAAAAAGTGATAAGTGCTGGGTCAGAGTTGATAAAAGCCATCCTCCCCGTCTCGTTCTTCGATCCCTCACATCCATACAAAAGTGCACAAAATCCCTTTGCCTGCTCTTTAGAAAAAGGAGTTACCCTAAGATACCGGGTTACTGAGTCGCGAATATCTCTCACATTCTCTATCGACTTTTCAATCTGCCTGGCATTCCCCCTCTTCCTCCCATTCTGCTTTTTTTCTTCTAGGGTTTTGAGAGCTGAGGAAGAAAGTTTCACATTGCGCAACCAAAGACTCGCGGTACTCTTAGAAACTTTCAGTCTATCGCTAATTTCTTTCAAAGAGCTCCCTCGCTTCCTTAAAATGATTGCTTTTTCTTTCACTCCTACCGCTATCATAAGACGATGAATATTGGTTATAAAACCACATTCATTATACCACACAAAACCGAGAACTTATTTGCTCTCGGTGTGGGTCACGTTCTTCTTGCAGAATCGGCAATATTTGCTGAGTGCGAGCTTCTCCTTCACTTTTTTCTTGTTGCGCTTGGTGTAATGCGTGATCCGGCCGCACGAAGAGCATTTCAATTTCACCAAAGTATCCTTGATCTGTCCCATACCTCTCTCGATTATTCGTTGTTTACAAAGCTTTTCCACTGTACGTGAAAATACCCTATTCGTCAACCACCGTCGCTCGCGAGCGACGTGGTCAATACAGTGAGCCCACGAGCAGATTTCCCTCCATAGGCGGGCAGGGAACTGTTGACCTATTCCTTACCCCGCCGACGCCAAGACTGTGGCGGGCAGGCATGGATTGCTCTATTCACCCCGTCACCTTTGAGCCGATGACCAGATTCGAACTGGTGACCTATTCCTTACCATGGAATTGCTCTACCAACTGAGCTACATCGGCAAAGGTGATGGGGCCAACTGAGCTACGTGGGCAGGGATTCCTCCTCGCTCCGACTCGGCACGACTTTTCCATTATAAAGATTTTCACTGAAAAGTCCAGAAACAGAGGGATTCCTCCTCGCTCCGCCCTTCGAATCCCTCCCTGCCCAAACAAAAACAGCTCTCATACGAGAGCTGTTTTTGTTTTTGTGGGCAGGGAGGGATTCGAACCCCCGAAGACCGAAGTCGCCTGATTTACAGTCAGGTGTGATAGACCACTCCACCACCTACCCATTTCTGTGCTTGTCCTCTGAGCCACCTCTCGGATTCGAACCGAGGACCCACAGTTTACAAAACTGTTGCTCTAACCAGCTGAGCTAAGGTGGCCTAGCATCATTATACCCCCTGCGAGACGATCTTCTCCAAGCGGCGGATCTTGATCCTCACCATACGGTGCGCCGGGCTCAGCTTGAGTACCTGGCGATAGCATTCTTTGGCATCCCTGATGTTGCCGATTTCCAGATAATAATCCCCGAGACCTTCGTATGCCACAAAGTCTTTCGGGTTGACGGCGATGCGCGCGATCAGGTTTTCTTCGCGAGCAATCTCTGCTTGCGTCCTCTGGCGCGGCGTTTCCGGGTGGGCTGCCGTTTCGCTCACCATCGGCCGCAACACGACCTCTGACTGATCCATCGCTGCCTCAGGAAACGTCCTGGTGACAGGCTGCGGCACTTCATCGGCCATCCGTGGCGGAACTGCTTGCGGCGCTTCCGGAGCGATTCCCGTCAGGCCGCTTTTTGTGCCAGCGAGTTGACGGAAAAATCCCCTCTCCCGGGTTACGGGCGCCTGCTCTGAAATAGGCAGTGCTTCCGCCGATTCTGCCGCCGAAGGTTTTTCTTTGAAAGAACGCTGGCGTTCCTTGAGCGACTGCGTCAGGTTATGCAGCGCATTGTGCAGCTGAAGCGACACGACCTTGAAACGGTAGGCGGTTTTTTCCAACAGACGGAGTGCGAAGGTCTTGGTACGCAGGAAAGATATCTGTTCCACCGCTTCTTCTCCCAATTGGAGGGCTTTTTCGGCAATAAGAGGATTAGCTCCCTTGCGAGAAAGATACCACAACACGAGCGACAGGCTCGCGATCACGATAATGGGCGGGATAATGAGATACCACATTTCACTTGCAGGCGATAGCCCGATTTATATGCTTCCTCCAGGCTGAACCGGAAGAAGGATGATTACATTTCGTAACGCACGAAACTGCCGACATTGATGTTTTCTCCGATCTTGTGGATCTTTTCCGTGATCAGTTCTCCGACTGTCTTGCTCGGATCCTTGACGTAGGCTTGGGTCAAAAGCGAAATGTCGCCGCGGAATTTCTCTTCTTTGCCTGATATGATCTTGTCTATCATTTCCGCCGGCTTGCCTTCGTTTGCGAGCTGCTCGCGCCATAGGCCGCGTTCCTGTTCGAGCACTGTCTCCGGCACATCCTCAGGCTTCACATACTCCGGCGCGGCGGCGGCGATATGGATCGCGATGTCGCGGCCGAGTTCGCGGAACTCTTCGTTGCGAGCCACGAAATCCGTCTCGCAGTAGAGCTTCACCAGAACGGCGATGTGATCGTCGGAATGAACATACGCGGCGATCACGCCTTCGCGCGCCTCGCGGCCGCCTTTCTTCTCTGCCTTGGCCTGTCCGCGCTTGCGGAGGATTTCGATCGCTTTCGTCTCATCTCCGGCCGCTTCATCCAGGGCCTTCTTCACTTCTACGACTCCGGCACCCGTTTTTTCCCGCAGTGCCTTGACTTGTTCCATCGAGCTCATATTTGTTTGATCGCTGCTTATTGCTTATGCCTTGACGACAGCCTTTTCGGCAGCCGCTTTTTCTTTCACTGCGAGGATCGTCTTGCCCAGATATCCCAAAAGGAGCCGCAGAGAGGAGAGCGCATCGTCATTGCCTGGGATCGGATAATCGACGAAGCTCGGGTCGGTATTCGTGTCCGTGACACCGATGACCGGAATGCGCATTTTTCTGGCTTCATTGATGACGAGTGTCGCTTCTTTGACATCGGCTATCACGATGACGCCCGGCAGCTGTTCCATATGCTTGATGCCGCCGACTTTTTTCTCGAGTTTTTCCAGCTCTTCGTTCTTCTTGGCCTGCTCGAATTTGGTGTACTTCTTGAATTCGCCCTGGCTGAATTGGTCATGGGTTTCGTTGAGATATTTGGCGCGCGAACGGATACAGGAGAAGTTCGTCAGCGTTCCGCCGAGCCAGCGATCGATGACGTAAGACTCGCCGAGACGATTCGCGAGCGATTGCACCGTGTCATGCGTCTGCTTCTTCATACCGACGAAGAGGATCGGCTTGCCGGTCTTGGCCACCTCGGCCAGGAACTTGGCAGCTACTTCCAATTTCTCGGATGTCTTCTGAAGATCAACGATGTTGATATTCTTGCGCGTCGTGTAGATATACTCATCCATTTTCGGATGACGACGAGACTTCAGATGGCCGAAGTGCACGCCGGCCTTGAGCAGCCCCTCGAGACTGGCATCGAGTTTCGCAAAATCAAAGAGCGCGAAATAACTTCCGCCCATTTCCGCCTGCAGCGCCTTTTGCGGGGCGGCCGCATCGGCTGCTGCCGTGGTCGTTTCCGACATAGTGTTGCTTCCTTATTGGATTATTCACCCGCTTTTGGCAGGTCACCTACTTTCCCTTATACAAGCCCTGAAAGCGCTGCAAGAGCAGGCCAGGAACGGGCTCATCGGCAAAGTATGTCTGATTTTTTGTGCTCTCTCGCTCTGAGAGGACGCACAGGGAAAATACAGTGATAATCGTAGCAGAAGCAGCTCAGTCTGGCAAGTCTGCCTCATTTGGGCGAATGGAGGGCTTGCCAATTTCCCGACGCTCTGCTAGAATCAATCGTACGTTACTTCCGTTAAAACGTTGTGACCTCTCATATATCTATGAAACCGAGCATCCACCCGACTTATTTCACAGAAGCCACCATCGCCTGCGCCTGCGGAGCGACTCTTCAGACCGGCTCGACCGTAGAAAAGATGCACACGGAAATCTGTTCCCAGTGTCATCCGTTCTATACCGGCAAGAAGAAATTCATCGATACGACCGGACGCGTCGATCGCTTCAAGAAACTGGCCCAGAAATCCGAAGCCAAGCAGGTCTCCCGCCTCAAGATAACCAAGGCCAAGACCGCAGCTGCGGAAGCCGAAGCCAAAACAACGAAGAAGGCGGCCAGTAAGTAGCGCGTTTCCAGCGTTTGCTTTTTGGCTGCAAATTCCCGTTCACACGTCTCATCAAAGCAAACGCTCTGAATCCCATCCGCCCCTTGGCAGACAGGGATTTTTGTTTCTTGTGGCTATTCGTGTTAGTCTCTCAATAAATAGACCCCTATAACTATGCAAGGCCTCCTCACGGACATCGAGCGCGAATATCAGGAAGTGACGGCTCTCTTGAGCTCCCCTGAAACCGCGCGCGATTCCAAACAATTCGCGACGCTCGGCAGGCGGAAAAATGAGCTGGATACCCTGATGGAACGTATCGAGCGCCTGCACGCTGTCGAAAAAAGCATGCGCGACAATGCCTCGCTCACGCGCGCCGAAGACAGCGATGCGGAACTGAAATCCCTGGCTATGGAAGAGAATATCGTCTTGGCCGAAGAAAAGAAGCTGCTGGAAGAAGAGCTGAAACAGCTCCTCCTGCCCAAGGACCCGTCGGACAGCAAAGATATCATCGTCGAGATCCGCGGCGGCGCGGGCGGCGACGAATCCAGCCTGTTCGCGGCGGAACTGTTCCGGATGTATTCGCACTATGCCGAAAAGCAGGGCTGGCGCATCGAGATGCTCCATTCCAACCAGACGGAAGTGGGCGGATTCAAGGAAGCGGTGTTCGAAATCAACCGCGGATCAGCGGCGCTGCCGGTCTATCAGAAAATGAAATATGAGTCCGGCGTCCACCGCGTGCAGCGCGTACCGGAAACAGAGAAAATGGGGCGCGTCCACACGTCCACGGCAACGGTCGTGGTCTTGCCGCAGGTCGAAGAGGTGGAAATCACCGTCAATCCTGCCGATCTGCGCATCGATACCTTCTGCTCTTCCGGCCCGGGCGGACAGTCCGTGAACACGACCTACAGCGCGGTGCGCATCACCCACATCCCGAGCGGATTGGTCGTGTCCTGCCAGGATGAGAAATCGCAGATCAAAAACAAGGAAAAGGCGCTGAAAGTGCTCCGCTCGCGCCTCTACCAGCTCGAGGAAGACCGCCAGGCCAAAGAGCTCGGCGCCGCCCGCAAGAGCCAGGTCGGCACCGGAGACCGGAGCGAGAAGATCCGCACCTACAACTTCCCGCAGGATCGCATCACCGACCACCGCATCAAGATGTCGTGGAGCAATATCCCGCAGATTTTGAGCGGCAATCTCGACCAGATCATCCTCGCCCTCGAAGCAGAAGACATCCGCCGCAAGCTGGAAAGACAGTCAACAGATAGCAGTCAGCAGACAACGTCCAACAATTAACAAAAAGTCGAAGATAAGCGCTCTCAGCTGTTTTTTGTTACCTGTTATTTGTTAATTGATTATTGTATGACTGTCCAAGAACTCCAAAAGCTTTTCCTTCCGAAGCTTGCTCCGGAAGATTTTTTTATCCTGCTCGCGGAGGCGACGCGCAAGGAGAAAACATTCCTCCTCGCCCATCCGGAATATGAGCTCGATGCCGCTCCCGCAGCGTTGGCGGAGGAGTTTTTCGCCCGGCGCCTCAAGCACGAACCGGTCGCCTCTATCGTTGGACACAAGGCATTCTATGGCTGCGATTTCCTCGTGACTCCGGATACGCTCATCCCCCGCCCGGAAACGGAACTCATTGTCGAGCATATCCTCGAAAGCATCCCGGCGAAACAGGAGCGGCCGCTCGACATCCTCGACATCGGCACCGGCAGCGGCTGCATCGCCATCAGTCTCGCCGCCACCC
The DNA here is from genome assembly GCA_001784695.1 of Candidatus Moranbacteria bacterium RIFCSPHIGHO2_01_FULL_54_31. Taxonomy (GTDB): domain Bacteria; phylum Patescibacteriota; class Minisyncoccia; order Moranbacterales; family UBA1568; genus UBA1568. Next base: position 6,666 of record MFRV01000012.1, read on the forward strand.
TGGCCGAAAGACAGCCGGGGAGCCTTGCGGCTATCCGATTTTTCGCTACGGATATTTCCGAAGCCGCGCTGGCTATCGCGCGAAAAAATGCCGAGCGGCATAGCGTCGGCGACACTATCACATTTCTCGCAGGCGATCTGCTGGCGCCGTATCTGTCCTCTCTGGAAAAAAATCGCGCTATCATCATCGCGGCGAACCTCCCCTATCTCTCGCGCGACATCTACGACAACGCCCCGGAGGATGTGCGCGGTTTCGAGCCGGAGAGCGCCCTCGTAAGCGGCGAGCAGGGATTGGATCACTACTATCGCCTCCTTCGAAACGTACGAGACGTTCTCCATCCGGCGCACACGGTGACCCTCTTCCTGGAAATCAGCCCCGAACAAGACGCGGAGCTGGAGCGCTATGCGATGAGCCTGTTTCCTGACGCATTGCTGACAATCCACGCTGATTTGGCAGGCAAAAAACGCTTGGCAGAGATACGCTTGAGAGCCTGATAAAAGCAAAAAACGCCCCACAAACACAAAACCCCGATTTACGGGGTTTTTGTGCGTTTTTTTGAACCAAAAGAACCGAAGAATGCGAACTAGGCTCGCTTCTTGCTACCTTTCTTCTTTGTAGCTTTCTTCTTGGTTACCTTCTTTGCGGCCTTCCGCTTGGTTGTCTTCTTCGCTGCTTTTTTCTTGGCTGCCATAATACTCACCTCCTTCTATACCGTCTCTCCTATCTGATGCGACATACGTTATATGGAGCAACGAGCAGAAGAGAGGGATTAGTTTTTTTATTTTACACGACAAATATTTTTATTTTCTTTGTGCGTGGTACGGAAAATATTTCCTGTACATTTTTATTATACTCTTTTTTCGCAAAAAGAGAAGAGAAAAAAATACCTGTCAAGAGTATGCAAGCAAAAAAATTTATGAATCATAAATAAGAATCCGTCAAGACATCGCAATCATGCTCTCGTTTTGCCGACAAAAAAATTATTCCTGCTTCTGAATACGTAGAATGACAAAAAAACAAGCTTATCAATCATTCGATACTTTTCTGCGCTCGCTGCGGCAGAACAAAAATAATTTCCTTATTTCAGAATCTGCCGACAAGGATACGCTTGCTGAATATCGCTCTTCATTCTTGACCCGCGATACCCGCCGCACTGCCCGAAGCTTCGGAAAAAAGGAGTTCTTCTATAAAAAATTTCCCTTTATCACGCCAAAAATAGGCGATTTTGTCCAGTTGACAGCCATTTTGCAACGACGTAGTATGAAAAGGCAGGAGGTCGATATGGCTTATCGATGACATAAAAAGATAGCCCTGATAAGCCAAACCAGGCTTCAACGCAAGCGGTACTTTCCAAACTTTAACCTAAGCTAGAAAGAGAGGTGTACACTATGGAACAACAAGACCCGATGTTCGAAGAATCTTCTGCCAACCAAGCCAAAGCCTGGGTTCAGGAAAATCTCCGTATCATTGTCAGCGTGTTCATTGTCGCTGCGATCGCTCTGGGTATCTATTCATACTCGCAGCGCACGCAAACCGTCTCTGAGGAAGGCGCGAATACCCTGCTCGAAACGAAGGGCGGCGAAGAAGGCGCGGCTCAGACCGGCGATGTTCAATCGCAAGACGCGGTCAAAGCGGACGTGAAGACAGGCGTCGCAGTGACACCGGAACTCAGCCGCGAAACCGAAACCTCCTTTGTCGAACAAGCTGAACGCGGAAACGGCTCGACGCACTTGGCGCGCCGCGCACTCGCTCACTACCTCGAGAAAAACCCGGATTCATCCCTGACTGCTGAGCACAAGATCTACATCGAAGACTACCTTCGCAAGAATGTCAGTTTCCGAGGCGCCGTAACGACCAAGACATCCATCGAATTCTCCAAAGATCTCATCAAGCAAAGCATCGATAAATCCAAGACATTGAATGACAGGCAATTGCAGAACCTGAAGAAATACTCTGCCCGCGTCAGCGCTTATCGCTAAACGCGCACCGCACTCCAGAAGAACCGTTCTTTCTCTCAATCTGAAATCACATACAGACCCCGCAACGGCGGGGTTTTTATGTTATCTGGAAATTTCATTCAGATGAAAACTTCACCCGCTCCCCAATCTCCGCTTTCGCCATACCAGCATTGAATTCGATGACACGATCAGCCGAAATTCCCGACTCCAGAATACCGGAAAAGTCGGGCGATACATTCTCCGCGACGAACACGACCGTATCGCCGGCAAGCCAGACGATATCGAGCGGGAAGCGCATACCCTTCATCCAAAACGCATAGTGTCCCGGGTATTCGAACACGAACAGCATCGCGCATCCAGCACAGAGACTGTCTCGGCTGCTCAAACCCTGCTCGCGCGCCTTCTCTGTCGCGGCTACTTCCAGCGCGAAACGCCTGCCGCTGATCTCCACTGCGGTCGGCACAGTCACTGCAGACGGCGCCGCTCGGTACCACAGCCATAAGGAGACGCCGAGAACGAAAAGGGCTATCAGCCCGGAGATCGCCTGCACTGCGAATGGCACCGATCGGAAAAGCATATGGTCACAGTTTCACTGAAAGACGCGTCTTCCGATCCACGAACAAGAGCAGGGAGAAGACGATACTGAGTATCAGAAGCAGAGCGGCCAGCTTGCCCAACGCCTGAGTATTCAAAGCGATGAGAGCGATGAGAGCGGTCACGCCGAAAAAAAACCAGGCGATGCGGCGCTCGGACCAGCCCAGCTCGAGGAGCTTATAGTGGAGATGACGCTTGTCGGGACGGAAGACGGAGTGCCCCTCTCGCAAGCGCTCGAGAATCACGAACAGAGCGTCCGCGATAGGGAGCGCCAACACCAGGAGCGCGGTCGCGATCTTGGTACCGGCGATCACCGCGAGGACGGCGATAAGAAAGCCTAGAAACATCGAGCCGACCGTCCCCGCCAGAATACGGGCCGGATATATATTGAAGAATAAGAATCCGGCAGCCACGCCGGCTCCGATCACCGCGAGAATGGCGATGGGCGGCTGAAAAACTTCCGGCTTCAGGCTCAAAAAAAAGATCGTGACAAACGTGATGAGCGAGACCCCTCCGCACAGCCCATCGACGCCGTCCAGCCAATTCATAGCGTTCATCACCAGAAAAACCCACAGAAACAGCACGAGAAACCCGGGCAGCACGAAATCGCTGTATGGGAAAACCCATATCCCTCCGAAGGGATTGGTAATCGACGTGATGCGCATCCCGAAAATGAAAATGAGCGTGGTCAACGCAACCTGGAAAAAGACTTGGATTTTCCATCCAAGCTCTTGCAAATCGTCCCACAGACCGAACACGAGAATCAACCCGGTGCCGAACAAGAGACCATACAATGCCTCCGTCAGCACCAGATGCGTATCGAAAAACAAGACAAAAGCAAAGGCGGCAAGCATCGCTACGCCGCCCAAACGGGAAAGAGACCGTTTGTGGCTGTGCCGCTTATCAGACCGCCACACTGCGCGCTGGAAAAGCGGGGTGAGCAGAAAGAGCAGGATCAGTCCCGCCGTCAGAGCAAAGGCTGTCAGAAACGGCGTGAGGAAAAGCTCGGTATACATACGTGTCTATTGGTCAGAAATCTGTTTTCGCACAGTCAATAGTTGATGAAGGCGATGCTCGCGCTCGCGATCAGGATACCGAGATTGAGCAGCCAGGCTCCGAAAAGCATCAGATAGGCGGCAATCCGCTCGGCATTGCCATACAAACGCTCCGAGAACCACAGATGTCCCGCCAGAAAAAGCAGTCCGGCGATAGGCAAAATGAACGTCTGCCACCAGATCCCCTGGATCTCGACGCCGAAATAGACATTGTAATGAAGCACCAGAAGAGTATCGGTAGGACGGATGAAGTAGCCGAGCACTCCGAAGCTGGCACCGATGAAGAGGACATTCGCGCCAAGAAGCGTGCGCACAATCGTATTCTTGAAAAAAGACACATCTTTTTCCGATTGCGCGATATCGGCATCCCAGCCGACCGCATACGTGTTTGCATCATTCAGCATACGATCATCATAATAGCTTCGGCTCTTCCGAAGCCGGAGACTGGTCCGCCTCGCTGTGCTCCACGCCGAGACGGGCGTGCTCCAGCTGATTCGTGACCTTATACAGGCGCTTTTCGGCATCATCGTATTTCTTGCTGGCGCTGCCGATATGTTTGCCGAGCACATCGAATTCCTGTTCGAATTTTTCGTGTTCCCGCGCCAGTTTTTCCAATTGCCCCATAATCTCCTTGGCGCGTTTCTCGATCTGAAGCCCCTGCAGGCCGAACAGGATCGTCCGCATATACGCGTAGAAAGAGTTCGGCGAGACCGGCATAATGCGCTTGCGGGTCAGGTAATCGAGCAGCCCCTGCTCATCGTCATCCTTGATGATGATCTCGTAATACACGTTCTCCGCCGGGATATACATCAGCGCGAAATCAAGCGTCCCCTCCTCGGGCACGATGTATTTGCCGGCGATCGCGTCCACGTGCTTTTTCACATCGGTATAGAACTGCTTGCGCGCCGCGCGCTTCTCATCATCGGTTTTCGCAGAAATGATCCGCTTGAAATTCTCCAATGGGAATTTGGAATCGACGCTCACCATCCCGCCCTTCAGTTTGATGATGGCATCCACCGCTTCGCCGCTCTTGAAAGCATACTGCAGGACGAAGTTTTCCTTGGGCAGCATCTGCGAGAGGAGATCCTGCAGCATCAGCTCGCCGAAACCGCCGCGGATTTTCGGGGCTTTCAGGATTTCCTGCAGCGACGCCACTTCCTTGCCGACTTCGAGGATCTTGTCGCTCGACTGGCGCATCTGCTCGAGGCTCTTCTGCACATCGGCATAGGAGCGCGCCGCCCCGTCAAGGCGCTCGTCGAGGCGCTTGCCGTTGTCGGCCAAGCGGTTATCGAGGGTGTGCTGGAAATTGGCGAGCTGCTGGTTGAATGTATTGGCCACCGAGTGCAGCTGCTCATCGAAGCGCCGGCTGATAGTCTCCATCTCTGCTTTGCTATCCTGCGCAGCCGGCAGACGGCCACGCAAAGAAAAAACCAGCCACAAAACGAGACTGGCCACTGCGAACAAAAGAATGATCATTATCCATGATGCCATACGCGATTTCTTTTAAGGAAAAGGTTGCCAGGCACACAAGGCTTATTTCTTCAGACCGGCGATAAAGCGCTTCAGTTCAGGCACCTTGTTGGTCACCTCTTCGTAGGGCGCTTCGAGAAACTCGATGAAGAACCGGTCGAGCATATTCAGGCGATAATGCAGCTCCTCGCTGTTCATCAGTACGAACCGGATCTCCTTGCCGACCTCCGCCTCCAGGTGCGCTATGGCGTGCTTCAGTTTCGTCCGATTGACATTGTTCACCACGAGAATCATATCCACCTTGCTCTTCGGATAGTTGAGAAACAGGCCGCTGATGAGGATGAGCTTGGCCTCGCCGACTATCTTCAGCTTGCGGAATACCTGCGACTGAGCGTGCACATTCAATTTCGATACCAGGCTTTTCAGCTCCGTATAAAAAGGGAATTCTTCATTGACGATGAAGTGTTTTTTCCCTTTGCGCGACCGCTCGAAAATAAACTTCATCTTGACCAAGCGCACCAACTCACGGGCGGCATCGGCTCTCGGAATCAGGGTTTTTTCTACGACTTCAGCAGTGGCGAACTCCATCCCCGGATTGAGAAGGAAAAAGCGAATGAGACGGGCGCGCGCTTTCGATCCGAACAATGTGTCAAACAGGACAAGCGACATAGGATTACAGACATTACTCAAATATACCGAAGATACCGAAATCTTTCTTTCCGCAGTATACGGAAAAGGGCCGGAAAAGTCAAAAGCCGTCTTCCCGGCCAGAAAGAACCTGCCAAAACCGGCGATTGCTCCGAAAAAAGCTTGAATATGGTATACTGCGAGAGTATGTTAGAGAAAAAACGCCCAGAAAAAATCAAGCCCGCGCTCGAATTGGATAAAGCCGTGACGGAAATCCTCGTCGCCAACGGACGCTCTGTCGAGCCATTTATCAAGGTCTTCCAGTACAGCGGCGAAAATGTCACCAAGAGCTCGCTCGGCACCTTGGTCGGCATATTCGATATTGCCGAACGGAGCGAGGAATCGGCTTACATCGTGAATTTCCTCGCTTCCGTCGCCAAGAAAGAATATTTCAATAACCCGAGGCGCGGCGCCATCGAAAGCTTCGAAGCCGCCCTCCACAAGATCAATCTCGCGCTCGCCGAGCTCGTCAAGCACGGCAATATCGCCTGGCTCGGGAAACTCCACGGCGCCCTGTGCGTCCTGGAAAAAAACAATCTCCATTTTTCCGTGACTGGCGATGCGCAGATACTCTTGCTCCGCAACGGGAATTTCTCGGAAATAAGCGCTGGGCTCGCTTCGGAAGAATCGTCGCTTCATCCCATCAAGACATTCGTCGAAGTTTCCAGCGGGCGGATGATGCTCGCGGACAAGATCCTCCTGACCTCGCCGGAACTCTTCACGCTGTTCTCGCTCGAAGATCTGAGCAAGAACGCTCTCCGGATGGACGATGAGCGTTTCGCACAATTTCTCCGCACCGCCCTCATCAATGAGCTCGATATGGCCGGCACATTCATCATCGATGTACAAGAAGGCCAGCCGCCCGTCCGGGCGCCGCACAGACCAGAGGTTCCGGCCGAGGAAACCGTTCACAATGTCTTCAGCCAACAGGCCTTCGCACCGCCTGCCAAAATGCAAGATGCCGTACCTCAAGAGCAGGAATACCAGCCTCAGGCCCCCGCTCCTTCCGAATACGTCGATTCCAAGACAGGCCATATCTATGTCCAGGGAGACACGCCCGGTATGCCGCCGGTGCACCCTCTCCTGGAACGTGGGTGGCTTGTGCTGCAGGAGCTGGGACATACATTCGGATCATTCCTCAGCTCCCAGGGCAAGCTCCTCCGCAAGGGAAGAAAGCAGAGCTTCATATTTTTCGATGCCCTCGCCAGAAAGAGCGGTGTCGTTGCCAGAAAAACCGCTCGCTTCCTGCGCAAACAAGGACGCCAGAGCCTTGCCGCTATACGCACCCAAGCATCCTCTCTCCAAGCATCGCGCACACCGGAAAAGCAGCCCGTCATCGCAACTATCGGCGAGCGACGGATGCCTCAATCCTCGCCCATAGCAGTCACAGCGATTCCGCATCCGGACGCCCTGCCGACAGAGAACCGGCGTTCACAGCCAGCGCCGGGGCTTCCCAGCAACCAAGAGGAAACTATCGATATCCCGCCCTTTATGCGAGAGAAGTTGTCGGCTTTCTACCAGAAAAACGGCGTCCCGAAACCGCTCGAAACCGCCCGTACCGCTTCAACCGATACTGCTCCGACGTACGCCCGGTCCCTCCAGTATTCTCTGCGGCAGACACTAGAGGCTCTATCCTCCAGTCTTTCCGCGCTCAAAGGCCGGAGTCAGGGTATCCGCCCGCTCCAGGAGCGTCTGCGCCCTCTCTCGCAAAATAAAAAGGCTGTCATCGGAGTGATTTTCGGCGGCTTGTTCATTATCGGCATCATCGGCATAGGCGCGTTCATACTCACACGCGGGGCGAACACTACCCCGGCACAAGATATCGCTGTGACAACTCTCCCCGAACCGCCCGCTCTGCCGCCGGCCGACGAACCGGAGGCGCGCTCAGCATCAGGCACGCCGGTCACAAGCTTCGAACAGCCGGTCATTTCTCTCGTGTCCTCCAGAGGCCGCCTCTTGGCGCTGACGGAAGGGAGCATCATCGATATCGAAACGAAACAAGCGACGCCTCTGCCTGCCCGCCTCGGCAAAGCGGCGATGGCGGCCGCGATGGATGATCTGAGCGCGGTATTCATTCTCGGAGCGAACGCTACTATCACCACCTACTATCCGGGCACCCATACGTTCGTCGACAATGCCTTCCCCCTGCCGATCGGCACGCATATCGACTCCCTCGGCACCTTCCTCACCTATCTTTACGTCCTGGATGCGAAACAAAGCATTATCTGGCGCTTCCCGCGAGCGGAGGGCGGCTTCGGAGCGCCGCTTTCTTGGCTCAAAGAGCGCGTCACCCTTGACGGACAGGCGCAGATGCTCGTCACAGAAAAAATCTTCATCCACTCGGGAGATGCCATCCTCGCATTCTTCAAGGGCAAGAAAACCGCCTTCGAGGCCGTGGGGACCAAGACGCCTCTTGCCATCGCGGCGCTCGCCGGAACCGAGGACAGCTCCGTCCTGTTCGTACTCGACACCGCGAACAAACGCATCGTGAAGCTGGATGCGGATGGCCGGCTCGTCGCTCAATACTTTTCAGAACAGCTCTCAGGAGCCGTCCATCTCACCCTCTCGGCCGATGGCAAAACCCTCTACACCGTTTCGCAAAACTCCCTTCTCTCTTTTCCGGTGCAGTAATATAACCGCTAGAAAACAAAAAAATACTCTGATCGTGTAATCAGAGTATTTTTGTTTCTCCAGTGAGCCGATTCTTTAACTCCAATTATGATTATCTCACACGCGCCGCGGCGTATATAGCGCGCTTGCGAACCGATATCAATACCAGTAAACAACTACGAAGCCTGTTCCTCCGGCGCCACCAACTGCCGGAGTAAAACTGCCTGCGCCACTTCCGCCGCCGCCCCTTATGCCAGCGGGGCTTGTCCCGGCATTGGGTCCATATGCTGGACCGCCACCGCCAAAATATGCATTTCCGCCACCGCCACCCATATACCCTCCTTGACCACCAGCCCCTGATCCGCCTGCAAAATTTAAATCTCCGCCTGTTGCTGAACCGCCAGCCCCGCCTGAACCTCCTGATGCGTTCAGATAGCCTGTAAGAGTACTTGCGCCTCCAGCTCCTCCTGATGCCGCCCCGCCTGCACCGATTGAACCCGAGAGAGAATTTACGGAAGAGACGTCTATAATTTTTTCTGCATACCCTCCTGCACCGCCGCCAGCTCCACCATAATTTCCACCAGTGGAATTCCTTCCTGCAGCGCCGCCGCCTTGCAATTGCACATGCGCCTTGGTTGCACCATTTGGCTTAGCGAATGAAAATGCCCCGCTAGTAAATTGGGCATCAAGCTTCAGTGGGCTACCGCCCCCGCTGCTGCCTGTGCCCGTCCCCCAACTCGCATTCCCGATCGCATCCGAAGTAAGCACCTTGCCAATACCCGCTCCCGTAGGCAGAACTACGCTTCCATCAACCCTCAGTCCGCCATTCAGCCACAGTCCCCCATTTTTAATCTGAGTGCCTGCGCCCGTAGTGATCGGTCCTGCCACGTTGCCCGCTGGCGGCGCGGAAACTGGCGCGGTCCAGGCTTGGACGAATTGGATAGAGAGCCCGACGATGAGCCCGAGTGAGACCACGCGGAGCCAATACGTGAAGTTGCGGAGGAATGCAAATGAGACTGTAAGGGGCATAGGTGCTTTTTTAATTTTTAGGTATCAGTTTTGCTGATTGTTTTCTTGCTGTCAGTATACCCCCCCCGAAGCTTTCTGGCAAAGACAAGTATCTCGGGATAAAGGCTGTTTACTTCGCCTCAGCCAACTGGATGCGGCTCATAATCTCACGATTGACGATAGCGGCGTCGCGGCCATAGCGCAGGCGCGAGAGCTCTTTGAGGGCATTGGCGACTTCCTGGCTGCCGTGGGTCGGCGGATACGTTTTCATATTAAACGGCTTGGTCAGCTCGTTGTTCATAAGTAAGCGCGTGAAACAATTGTAGTTGTCGACGTTCATCAGGTCGCTCGCCGTAAACACCGGCGCGAACTGCTTCTCGAGAAACTCAGCATCCTCCGGCCCCACACGGAACGCGGTCAACGATCCGACATTGCCGAAGACCGCTTTGGAGATCTCTTCCTTGAGCTGCGCGATGAACTGGTGCGCCAGCACGAGCACCAGGCGGTACTTGCGCGCTTCGGACAATATCTGCGCGATGGAGGTGGTGGTCACATTCTGGAACTCGTCAAGATACAGATAGAAATCCTTGCGTTCCTCCTCCGGCACATCCACGCGCGAGAGCGCCGCCATCAGGATCTTGCCGACGATCACCATCCCGAGCAGGCGGGCGTTGATCTCGCCGATCTTGCCTTTGGAGAGATTCACCAGAAGAATCTTGTTCGTATCCATTATCTCGCGGAAGTTGATGGCGCTCTTCTGCTGCGCGATGATCGGCCGCATCATATCGTTGGATATGAAGGTCGTGAGCTTGGAGGTGATGTACGGGACCATATTGGCGAGCGCCGCTTCGCCGCCGGCCTTTTCCGCCTCTTTCAGCCAGAAATCCCGCACGATCGGATTGGCGCAGTGCGCGAGCTTGTAGCGCCGGAACTCCTCGTCCGCCAGCACCTTGGGAATCTCCATAAGCGTCGAGCCGCTCTCCGGATGCTCCATAATGAGGAGCATCGCGTTGCGCATATACTGCTCGAACATCGGCCCGCCGGTCGCCTTCATATCATAGAGCTGATCGAAGATGCCGATCATCTCGTTGATGACGAAGGTCTTCTGCTCCGGATGCGCCGGATCGTACTCGAGCATATTGATGCCGATCGGACGCGCGACATCCGCCGGATCGAAGATGATCACGTCTTCGGCGCGCTCCTTGGGAATAGCGGTCAGGATATCCTCGATGGCGTCGCCGTGCGGGTCGATGAAACAGAATCCTTTGCCGGCGGCCGCGTCTTTCTTCGCCATTTCCTGGAGATAGTTCGACTTGCCGACGCCGGTCTGGCCGACGACATACATATGGCGGCGGCGGTCATTGTCCGTGATGCGGATATCCGTCTTGGCGC
>MFRV01000013.1 GCA_001784695.1 Candidatus Moranbacteria bacterium RIFCSPHIGHO2_01_FULL_54_31
TGCCGCCGCCACTGATGTCCGGACGAAAATCACCGTCAGTACGGGCAAAGAAAAGAAAGATATCTATCGGTGAAAAAGCACCAATCTCAACAGTACAGATACCTAAAACTCCTTATATTTTTTTAGTATTGTAATTTGAAATTTATTTGGAACTTGAGATTTTGAATTTTGTATTTAGCGCTATGTCAAAAAAAATCTTATTAGCCACCCGGCCGCTCGTGCCGCCCTGGGACGAAGCCTCGAAAAACTTCGCTTATTTTTTGGGCAAAGAGATCAGGGATAATTCCCTGACACTTCTCTCGACAGAAGTATTGCTTACAGGACTGCCGCCTTCCGTCCATCAGGAAGCGATTTTCCGAAGCGGCCATTTCGATCTGAAAGCGAAATGGAATCTCCTCCGCTATCTCCGTGCCACGCGCCCGAAATTCGATATCACCCACTATCTCTTCACGCCGACGAAATGGAACACGCGCATCATTCGCGCCCTGGCTCGACCCACCGCTGGCAAGACAGTCCAGACAGTCGCGACGCTCCGCGATGACCTCTACTCGCCGGAGGAGCTCAAGGAACTTTTTTTCGCTGATCGGCTCATCACCTATACCGCTCTCGCCAAGCAGAAACTCGAACGTCTCGGTTTCCAGTCTGTCACGCATATCTCTCCGGGCATCGACCTCGACCGCTATAGCCCGCAGACCAAAAATCCTGACCTTCTGAAACAGTTCGGTTTCACCGAGGAACAATGCATCGTCATCTACCCTGGCGAATACGTCCGGCTCGGCGCTACCGATATGCTCACGGAGGCGTTCATAGATTTCTTCCGGCACAATCCCGCCACCGCTCTCCGGTTCGTCTTCGCTTGCCGCGTGAAGAATGCGGCGGATGCCGCAAAGAAAGAGGTAGTGCATAAGCGTTTCGCCGATGCCTCGCTGCTCGCCTACGTCGCTTTCTCCGATACGATCGCCGATATGCCGGCGCTCTATAACACCGCCGATGTCATCGTCTTCCCCGTCGGAAACCTGCACGGAAAATTCGACGTGCCGCTCGTCATCATCGAGGCCTACGCCTGCGGCAAACCCGTGATTCTCTCTGATCTGGAGCAGTTCCGGGAGTTTGCAAACGACCGCATTTGTGTTACCATTCCCAAGGATTCCGGAGCAAAACTCATTGAATCCGTGGCTTATCTAAAGGAAAATAAAGAGTTTCGCGAGGCGCTCGGTCGCGAGGCGCGCACGTTCGCAGAACAGCATTTCGATCTCAAGAATACCGCCAGGCAATATGAGGCGCTCTACGCTTCTCTGTAGGTACGATAATATTTCATTTTCCCGGAGTGTTTCATTTTCTTTCTCCGGTTGACGTCGGTAACATCTCTGATGAGCGAGTCGCTAGCAGTCGAGCGTGACGGATGGTCTCGACAGGACAGCTCCCTGCTCGACAGAGCGAGTCAGAGATGTTCGACGGAATGCAAGGGAAAGAAAAGAAAATACTTCGGGAAAATACTCAATCCTCTATGAACGAAAAGGATATCACGAAAATCTCATCGCATAAGAGCGAATGGAAGACCGACAAGATGAATGTGCCGGTCGTTTTTCATATCCAAGAAGCGCTGATGCCGGGACAGGCGACGATGGAACAGCTGGAAAGCGTGGCGGGGAATGATACGGTTTTCCATCATATCGCCGCGATGGCCGACGTCCATTCCAAACCGGGACGCAAGAACGCGACCGGTACCACGGTCGTCTCCGAAAAGCATATCCTGCCGCAGATCAACGATTCCGATCCGGCCTGCGGGATGCGTCTCGTCCGTACCAATCTCGACGATACCAATACGACGCCGGAAGAAATCGACCGGCTGTTCCAAGTGCTGACGAAAACCGTTCCGACGAAGAAATTCATCGGCACGTACCTTCCGCTCCGCGTCATCGTCGATATCTGCCGCCGTGGCATCCAGCCGCTTATCGAGTATCTGAGCATCGAGACCAAGAACGAAACGACACACTGCATCGAACGCGGCAATTTTTTCGATAGAGAGATGTCCCGCAAAGATATCTTCGATATCATCCCGGCGCTGTTCCTCTTTTTCGCACAATTCCGCGCCGGCGTCCTCGGCGCAGCTGGCAACCACTTCCTCGATCTGATGAAAGTCACCGACATCATCGACGAGGAAACGGCCAAGAAACTCGGTGTCCGGCGCGGCCAGTACCTCTTTATGGTGCACTGCGGTTCCGGCATCCTCGGCCAGTACACGATGTATATGTATACCGCGAAAAAACGCGAGCACCTCTCCCAGGCGATTATGGTGACGCTCGGACGGTTCTTTTTCTTCACTCCGTTCAAGAAAACCGTCAATGCTATCGCTAAAAAGATCCGCGCCTACGATTTCGGCGCCAAGGAAGAGCTGTTCACCTACGACGGCGACGGCGAGGACGGCAAGCTCTATATGGCGGCGCGCAACGCCTGCTCCAACTTCGCGCACGCCAACCGCGCCACGATCACGCACAACGTCTCCGAAACCGTCAAGCGGGTCCTGGGACGCGACCCGGAGATGGATCTTCTCTACGATATGCCGCACATCCTCGTCTCCCAGGAAGAGCACTACGGGCAGAACCTCTGGGTGCATCGGAACGGCACGTCGCGCGCCTACGGCAAGACCCGGATGCAGGATCATCCGCTCTTCCGCGAGACCGGCGAACCGGCCTTCATCCCCTCCTCGATGAGCACCGAGGCCTACCTCTCTGTCGGGCAGGACGGCAATGAATCCAGCTTCTATTCCTGCAATCACGGCGCCGGCAAAGCCACGGAAAAGACCGATACGATCGTCCCGCACAACAAGGCGGAGCTCGATAAGAAGCTTGCAGGCAAGGGCGTCCGGCTCTACAACGGCCGCTCTTCCAAGGTCATCGAGCAGGATTCGTCCCACTACAAGCGCATCGAAGACGTCATCGAAAGCGTCACGGAAAACAACATCGTCAAACCCGTAGCCAAGATGCAGCCGGTGGCGATAATCATGTACTAAACCAAAATGAAGATCATCACTCTTTCCGGCGTTGATGGATCGGGAAAATCGACGCAGCTTGCGCTTCTTAAAGCCCGCTTGGAACGTTCGGGTTATAAAGTGGCATATTTTCACGCGGTCGAATTCTCTCTCGCCAATCGCCTTGCGCGCTTTTTCAGAGGCACCGCGGAAACTTTTGTGCCCGGGAAAGAAAAAGCGGTCACCGAAGCGTCTTGGTTCTCTCTGCTGATCCGCAAGGCATTCCTCGTGATCGATATGCTCCGTTTCCGCCTGCTTAGGCAGACGCTGCAAAGACGCGAGTATCAGTATCTGCTCTCTGACCGATTCTTCTACGACTCGCTCATAAATATCGCCTATCTCGGAAAAAAACCGCATCCGCATACTCCTATCGAGGTATTCCTGCCACCTGTCGATACCGCTTTCTATTTCGATGCCACTCCGGAAATGATCATGATGCGGGAAAGCGCCCCGGAACAAGGTCCCGCGTACCTGCATGACAAGGACGCCCTCTTCCGACAAGAGCTCACGGGCTGGAAAATGATCATCATCGATGCCGATAGAGACAAGGACGTGATTTTTCAAGAAATTTTGAATAAAATACAGCAATAGGAGTGTTCCCAGACTTTCTTTTTGAAGCCATTGATTGCTGACCGGCAACTTCTTGCGATGAAGTCGGAGCAAGAAAAGTCGTTGAGAGTCGAGCTTGTCTCGATGAGGCTCGACGATTTTCTCTCCGACGAGTCGGAAAAGTTCGGGCAGCAAGCAGGATGACAAAAAGAAAGCCTGGGAAAAGCTCTCTTACAGAAAAAATCTTATGAAACAATTCTCCCGCGCGCTCGTCTGGCTCACCGCTTCGGAAATCATCTTCAATATCGCCGGCTACGTCATCCACGCATCCGTCGGACGCATCCTGGGGCCGGCTGATTACGGCCGCTTCAGCCTGATCGTGACGCTCACGACGATGATCATCATCCTCATCGGCAACGGCATCCCCACGGCGATGTCGAAATACCTGAGCGAGATATTCGAGAGCACTCCGGAAAAGATCCTCGCCATCAAGCATAAATCCATCCAGCTGCAGGCGATACTGATGCTCGGCGTGACAGCGGTATTCTTCTTCGCTTCGCCTCTCCTCGCCTGGGCGCTGAATGATGAGAGCCTCACGCCGCTCTTCCAGCTTTCCTCGCTGATCATCCCCGCTTTCGCCGCAGCGTCATTTTATTTCTACTATTACACCGGGCTGCATTTCTTCCGGCTGCAAGCGATACTCAAAACTGCGCGCGCCTTGGGACGCATCGTTTTCATCATAAGCTTCGCCTATTTTTTCGGCGTCAAAGGCGCGATATCGGGATACATCGCCGCTCCCCTCTTCGTTTTCGCTATCGCTTGGATCGCGGATATCTTCATCACGCATCGCTATTTCCCCGCCACGAAACAGGTCGCGGCCGTGCCACTGTCATTTTCCGGGAAAACGATCCTCGAGTATGCCTGGCCGCTGACCCTCTTCCTGCTCTTCTATGAATTGATCCTGACGCTCGATCTCTATTTCGTGAAAAGCCTCCTGCAAAGCGACTATCTGACCGGCGTATACAGCGCCGCGATCACCGTCGGGCGTATTCCGTACTATCTGTTCTACGCGCTGACCATCATCCTGTTGCCGGCCATTTCCAAAACGACCGCCGAACGCGACACCGCGGAAACAACTGCTCTCGTCAATAAATCCCTGCGATTGATGACGCTGCTCCTCTTCCCGATGGTAACACTTCTCATCGCCTATGCGCCGGAAGTCCTGCATCTGTTCTATGGCGCGCAATATGCGGATGCCGCCGCTCCGATGAGCGTTTTTGCGCTCGGGGTCGGATGCCTGACCGTCTTCTATGTGCTGAGCTTCGCCCTAAACGGCGCCGGGTTCGTCAGAATTCCGATGAAACTCGCCCTTTTCGGATTCCTCATGATGATCGCGCTCAACTTCCTCCTGATACCGCCGTTCCAGCTCGTCGGCGCAGCCCTCTCCACCACCATCGTCTCTTTCGTCTTGATGATCAGCATCCTCGTCTACACCGAAACGCACTTCGATGTCCGCCTGCGGCTGAAGACGGTCATCCTCTCGCTTGCCAGCGCTCTCCTCGTAGCCTCTGTCGCCACAATGCTCCCCCATGGCACCTACAGCTTCATCATATCCGGCACGATACTGTTCTTCCTCTATTTCGGGCTGCTCCGGATATTCGGCGAATTCACGGCAGCCGATATGGCGCCCTTACGCAAGCTCTTCGTAAAGCAGTCCTAAAACGCTTGCTTTTTGAACATATTTCGATTATAAAGAGGATATCCTTCTTCCATAGTCCTCCAAAGGAACCATAGAAGAAATACAAGCGACGCGAAGCGTTTTTTTGTTTTTTAAAAATCAGAAAGGGCATTATGATGGACGAGCAAACAAACATGCCAACCGTAGAACATCACACAATCAGGACTATCCGATATCCGCAAGAAAAAATAGTAAACACCATACAAAAAGTTCTTTGGAGACGGATGAAACAGGGTAACGTAGCATCATTACTTCTCGAGGAATGGATTGCTTTATACTCTCCACATTTCCGTGAATTTTTTGACAATAACACGACGTTCTTCGACGAATGGGGCGCGTATAGCCATCGTAACGATCATGAAAACAAACTCCGATTGATCGAGCAGCACCTCTACCAACAATGAATAAGACAAAGTCTCTATTCAAAAAAAGCCGCTCAAAACTTGAGTGGCTTTTAATTTTATATTCCCCTGCTCTGCATATCAATTGATGCCCCAGGTGTAGACGTCGATGGCGCCGCGTACCTGATCATTGCTGACACGCGTCAGATGCTTGTTCAGGAATTCTTTCACGCCTTTGCCGACGTAGTCATAGTCATTGTCAGAGAGAATCACCCAGCCGGTCTGATATTCCGTCATCAATTTTTCCAATTCTGTTTGCGAAAGCCGTGTGCGGGATATCTCATCTCCCAGATCGTATACCGGCACATTCGCGCCGCTCCAATAATAATTTCGGACATTGCGCGTCACGAGCACATCGGTCGGCAGATGATTTTTCTTGAAATAGGCGAAGACTTTCCGATAATTCGGATTGCTCCCCGATGACGTCTCGTGATAAGTGTTGTTCTCTTCCGTGAAATAGCCGAAGTTCGGCACCAAAACAAGCAGAAGCCCCAGCACGAGCAGGGATTTTTTCATAGCGGTGATATGCCATTTCTCGCGCACCGATTCCCATACGCCGAAAACGCCTGCAGCCGCGAGGATCATGGCGAACGCCTGGGCGAAGAAAATATACTGCGCTCCGACATTGCGCTGCCAGAGCCATATCGCCATCGCAAGCGGTATGAGAAGCGATACAGAAAGATAGAGGGATTCTTTCTTCATCCCTTCGCGCACGGCGATCCACCAGCCGCCAAGCAGCATAAGCAGAAGAGCGAACAAAGGGTGGTAATAATCGCGCAGGATATAATTCACGTAGCCGTAATGGTCATCGAAGAAAATCAGCCCGGAAGAGAAGGAACGGAAAAACTTGGGTGCAAAAATCGCGACCGTCGTGCTACCGACGATTCCGAGCGTGAGCAAAACGGCATATTTGTTGTGCCATTTCCCGCCGTGCCGATACTCCTGGAAGCCCCTGATGATGAAATAGGCGGCGAGCGAAAAAATAAGCGTCCCCGTCAGCTGGTGCGTCAGAAGCGAGAGTACGAATAAAACGGCCGCTATGAGAGCGAAAAAGCAGTGTATGCCGGCCGCATCCCAGAGCTTCTTGCACCAGGATATCCGCCCTGCGTATGCCTGCTCCAAAGCGAGATACGCGAATGTAGCCGCCGCGAGATAGAGCGGGAAGAACATCGCATACATCCGAAGCGTCCGGTCGAAAATGATGCCGCTTGCGGACAGCGCGAACAGAAACGCCGCGATGAGGGCGATCTCCCGGCGTTTCGTCAGGAACCAAGCTGCTGCGAAGACTACTCCGACGGAAATGGCGCCCCAGAACACGCTCACGGATCGGGCGACGGCTTCGGTCGGCGGCAAGAAACGGAACAGCGTAGCGACCTGCCGCTTGTATATCGCTGCCCGCTCGTCGCGCGGCGCATTGAGATTCACGTCGGATGGTTTGCCGAAATTGAAATCCCAGGCTTGCCACTTCCCGGTCTGCGCATATCCGTACGCCGAATTCATATCGAGAAATTCATCCGATACGAAAGAATTGTTCCCCAGATCATACAGCCGGAGCGCCGTACCGATGATGATGATCGCGAGAAGGATCTGCAGCGTTTTGATCCAGGTCAATGGCATAGGCTTCCTGTTTAAAAAATTGATTATCTTTTACTGCGTCTGATCATCATGCACCGCAGCATCTTCGGTCTGCTCCAGCATGACTTCGCTCTGAGCCGCGGATTGTTTCGAGAAATCGCGGCTGAAGAACTCTCTCCACGTATAGCGCGGCGAAACCTTGATCTCGGGCGGCTTGGGGACGGATGGATCCGGCCGTTCCCCGATGATCGCTTCCGGCTTGGGAACAAGCTCGATGGCTACCAGGGTGCCGAATGACGTCGTTTCGCCTACGGTATAGCTCACGCGGTATTTCTGGAGCGCATCTTCGAGGTCGGATTGCGCGCGCAAGATGAGATAGTACACTCCTTCGCGGTAAATACCGTCATAGCCGAGCACCGCATTTTCGATGCCGCGGCGCTCCATCAGATACTTGAGCGCCCGGCGGTGCTGCGGTTCGCTCCACATATACACCGGATAGCCTGTCTCGCGGGAACGCTGCCCCAGGAAATCGATGATGGCGTTCTGCTGGGCGAGCGGCACGCGGATGCGCTCCTTGAGTATCCGATCCGGCGGACTATCCACCGCTTCCGTTGTAGAGCGCGCTATCTCGTCAAAACGTACCAAAAGGGAAGAAAGGTTGGAGGCGGCCAGCAGGCCTATCGCGATCATCGCGATCTGCTCCCCGATCTTCCGCCCCCCGAACAGCTTCTTCACCGACAGCACTATAAGCCCGATCAGAATGAAAAACAGCGGCGCGGAAAGGAGGAAAAAGCGCGGTACGATGTCGTAGGCAAGCGGCAGGAACAGCGCGAACGTCACGGAAAACCAGATGCCGGAGAGCAGCAGAAAATCCGATTTCCTGCGCTCGGGCTCTTTCCACCAGAACCACGCCAGAGCGAGAAGCGACCAGCCGAGGAGGAGCGTCGCCGTGATACCCGACCACTTCCCCGCATCGCAGCGGGCATCGCACTTCCAGGCAAGCCCGCCTTCAAGCGTGATCGCCGGGAATGTCCCGCCCTCGAAGCCCGTCGTGACGACCAGACCGTTCAAAGCGTGCACCGACGCGTCCCGCAGAGCCTTCTCGGCGAGCGAGTGCTCGCTTTTCGTCGATTTTCCCGTGACCGCCTCGAAGAATGCTCTCGTATTGGTTCCTCCGGTCGCCGCTTCATTGAGTGCCAGAGGCAAGTACAGTATGCAGACGACCGCTAGCGCTCCCGCCCAGGCTTTCCAGGAAAACTTGGGCCGGCGGATGATGAGAAAAGCGGCCAGGATGACCGGCAGCGCGACGAATGCGAGAAAATGGAACTGCGTCGCCAGAGCGAACGCGAAGACCGAGAATACGAACCAGCGTCCTCGGCGCGGTTCTTCGTGATCGACGGAGCGGAGGAGCGCATAGCAGCCGAGCAAGACGAAAAACGGGATGAGATTGGGATTCCACGCGAACCGGCCGTACATCACCAGGTATTCGGACACCGCGAACAGGAGCGCCAGCCCGAGAGCGAGCTTGGTCGGAAAATACCGCCGCACGAATGCATAGAACAGCGGGATAGCCAGCACGGACAGCATCATCACGAAAGCCGCCATCCCCGCAGGCGTCTCGCCGAACACGAGCGCGCTCCCGTACTCCAGATAGTAGAATCCGGGCGCCAGGCGGAGCGATGTCCCTCCGGCCTTGGGACCGAGCAGCGGCAGATCGAAGACATCCCCGCGCAGGCCGTCATCCACCACGCGGGCGTCACGCGCCTGATCCAGCTCGAAATGCAGCCAATCGGAGAAATGGTAGGAACGCAAAAACAATCCGAGTCCGATGATGACTACGAGTCCTGCTAGCGCCCATTGTTTCGAAGAGAAGCGAGGCATCTTGTTTTTTTGCTTGTTTCAGCTAGACTACAAGAGAACTTTCCTCTATTCTAAACCATTTTTCAGCCTGGAGCAAACCATTATGACGACATTTTTCACAAGCCTGGAGAACCGCATCTATAGTTTCTTGGCGGCGCTTATCGCGCTCAACACCCTCCTGTTCATCGCCCTGCAGAGCCCATCGCTCACCCTGCTTCGTCTGCCTTCCGGCAATGATCCTTTGTATATCGCCTTCGCCGTTCTCGCCGTACTGACGCTCGGCAGCATCGCGTATTTCTCGCCTCGTTTCGATTGGAAGCAGTCTCTCTCCATCATCCTGCTCATCTGGCTCCCCGCAAGCATCATTCTCGCCTACGGACTGAGTGAGTCGCGCAATTTCCACTATGTCTTCAAGTTGGCATTGGGAGGCTATGTGCTTCTCACGGGCATCCTGCTCTCGGCATTCTTCATCGAGAAAGAGCGCGCGGAGAAAGTGTCGGATACCGAAGCGCTCACGTGCCAAGGATGGTTTCGCGCCCAAGGATTGCCGACGCTGCTCCTTATCGTCTTCGTCACCGGGCTGTTCTTCGCCTTCGGCCTCTCTCGCCTCACCCAGTATGCCGCCGTCGATGAGCCGCTCTGGTTCGACGGCCGTATCGCCAAATACTGGAAAAACATCGGCGAACGCGACTGGAAAGGGACGAGTATCAGCGACAA
>MFRV01000014.1 GCA_001784695.1 Candidatus Moranbacteria bacterium RIFCSPHIGHO2_01_FULL_54_31
TGCCAATCAGTTGCCTTCGCCTTGGGTGTTCTTTATGATATCAACGCATTTCACTACTACACCATAAATTCCACTGATCTCTCACATCCTCTAGACATGCCGTTTCGAATGCCTTTTCGGGGTTGAGCCCCGAGCTTTGACATCCGACTAACATACCCGCCTACCTACGCTTTACGCCCAATAAATCCGGATAACGCTTGAGGTCTCTGTATTACCGCTACTGCTGGCACAGAGTTAGTAACCTCTTATTCTTCAGGTACTCTCATCGAAATTGCTCCCTGAAAAAAGCGGTTTACAATCCGAAGACCTTCATCCCGCACGCGGCGTCGCTCCATCAGACTTTCGTCCATTGTGGAATATTCTCGACTGCAGCCACCCGTAGGTGTTTGGACAGTGTCTCAGTTCCAATGTTGGGGGCCATACTCTCATACCCCCTACCCGTCATAGCCTTGGTGAGCCATTACCTCACCAACAAGCTGATAGGACACAGGCTCCTCCTAAAGCGATAAATCTTTACTCCGTAGAGCACATCGTGTATTATCCCGAATTTCTTCGGATTATTCACGACTTTAGGGAAGATTCCTATGTTATCCGAACCCGTTTGCCGAGGGTCTAAACCCTCTCGACTTGCATGCCTTATCCACGCCGCCAGCGTTCATCCTGAGCCAGGATCAAACTCTCAATAAGAAAATCCAGTTTTCCGAAGAAAACTAAATTTAGTTGGTAGCATCGCTGCTACCGAATAGAGATTCTTCCGTGTAACCTTGCCCCGTAATTTACAGAAGTAAATATGCGGGGTTGCGTTACAATTATTTTCTCTCTGTCCCCGAGATACATCTCGGAGGAGAAAGAAAACAAGGACTAACCACAAAAAATTGTGATTTACCCAGTGAAATTACTCATCGAATGAGTACCTGCGAAGCAGGATTTCACGGGGTGAATTTTATTGTTTTCATCCGACCAATCCACGACGTGCGGATCGAGTCAGATTATTTGGCTCAATTGTTAAAGAAATATTCACCCTGTTTAAAGAAAAACAGATAGAAACAAAAGCAAACCTGAGCCTCATAGACTCACAGATTGCTTAACCAGTATAGCCAACTCCCGGCAGAGTGTCAAGTCTGGCTGGTCAAAGGCGAGACGCGCGGTATGCGTGCGCCCAGTACGTGATAATAATGGCTCAAATAAAGCACGAACCTACTTCAAACGATTGTTGATGAAAAGGAGCGACAAGAGCGGCACGACCATCCAGAAGATGAGCGCAGCCGGCGAAGCAAAATATCCGTAGGCGGCGGCGGAAATATAGCCGAGCGCGATCGCCTTGGGAAGGAATGACAGTACGACGCTTACGATCATTCCGGTCACGAAGATGCTTGTCACGAACAGACGCCAGAAGAAGTCCGTCCCGGCAGTCGAGATGTGGAGATCGAAGAGCCGATCATCGATGGCGGTGAGTACGACGAGTATCAGAACGAATACCCCGGCCTTGGCATACGGGGAAATACCGAACATTCCCAGGGGAAGCACACCGATAAAGGCGAGAGCGATATAGACATTGATGAGGATGTTGATGAGCTTCCACCGACCGAAGACGAATCCGAAAACGAGACTCATCCCGACGAACAGGAACAGGAGCGACATATCGCCAGCGATATTCTTCGGCAGATGCAAAGAGGTGAACACATCGATCAATCCGGACATAAGGCAATCATTCGAATAATTTTTCCGAAACAGAGAACTCTCCCGATAGGGCGAGCAGGCACCGCCAGTCTACACCGCCCCCCAGCCCCTGTCAAAAGCGATTTTTCGGGCATATATCAACACTTCTCGATTTTTGAGGTATACTGAAAAAGTACTCTTTTCTCCCGATATATGCTCTCTATCCGCCCCTTCGTATTCTGGGTTTTCGTAGTTTTGTTCTTTATTACCGCCTTTTCGGTCGTTTTTTATGCGTTCGGCTATCGTTTCAATCTCGACCGCGGCATTTTCATCTACACCGGATCCATCTCCATCAAATCGAACCCGGAAACCGTCGACATCCGGGTCGATAACGAGCTCATCCCCAAGCAGAAGCTCGGCATACTCAATAACTCGATCCTCATCCCCGGTCTCGCCCCGGGTGAACATTTCATCGAGGTGTCCGCGGACGGCTACGCCACGTGGTCGAAAAAGGCCATCGTACAGAGCGGACTCTCAACGGAGTTCTGGAATGTCCTGCTCTCGCAAACGAACAATGCTCCTCAGGCTATCCCTGACACCGCCTTCGCCGAAAAAATATTCCCCGCGCCGGATACCAACCTCCTGGCAGTTGCCAAACAGAATAACGACGAATTCACGGTCGCTACTTTGAATACCGCCACGGGAGCGAGCACGCAGGTATTCTCTCTGCCGCAAGCATCCCTGCCGGCAGACGGAGAAAATATCGAGTGGTCACCCGACAACCGCAAACTGATCATCCCCCTCGAGCAGGACGCGACGCGCGGGTATTTCATCGTGAACGTGAGCGACCAGCAGACGCTCGCTTTGCAGCCGTTCATCAAAAACGACCGTTCGCTCTACAATCCCCGCTGGGATTCGACGACCCGCAATCTCCTGTTTTATCTCTCGGGTACGACGCTCTATCGGGCCAATACCGAAGTCTCCGCGGAGCTGCCGCTGTTCATCAAGGATAAGGTCAAAGCCTACGATATCTCCGGAAGCACCATCTATTATCTGAACAATGACAACGGCATCATCTATCGGATACCCGCGAATCGCCCGGACGCCGAACCGACCCAGATCACGACCGCCCCCATCGATATAGACCCGCACGATACCTATGCGCTCGTCGTCTATGACGAGAAGCGGCTGGCTGTCAGGGCGCGCGAAACGGGAAAGCTCTGGGTGTATAACGAGATCCCCTCCGGCGACACCATTCTCAAGCCGCTTGCGGAGAGCGGAGCCAAAGGCGTGCAGTTCTCCAATGACGGGAAAAAACTCCTCTTCTTCACCGATAATGAGATGTCCGTCTATTTCATAAACGCCTGGGATGCGCAGCCTGTCCGGGAAGCGGACACGACGCTGCAGGTGGCCCGCTTTTCCAGCGTGATCAAAAATGTCCAATGGACCAAGGACTATGAGCACATCCTGTTCACCTTGGGCGGAAGCGTGAAAATCGTGGAGCTGGATAGCCGGGACCGGCGCAATATCGCAGAAATCGCGGCATTCACCTCTCCTGTCGCGCAGGCCCTCTCCCGCTTCGAAGAGAACCGTGTCTACTTCGTCAACCCGCCGAATACCCTGAGCTACATTCCCTTCCCGGTGCCGCAAACCAATATCTTCGGCTTCTAGTAATTTAGAAATGTAACATAATTCCACGGCCGTGGAATTATGTTACATTTTTTGTATTGAAAAACCCCGGAGGAAACCGGGGTTTTGAATTTTTGGTCTGGATGCTCTATAAGGTCGAAGCTAGCGTTTCGCCGCATTGCATCGCTTTGCTCTCTGAGAACGCCTCCGTTCTCAGCGGACTTCGTCCTACTCTCCGCAACGGGACAACTCCCGTTTTCCCGCCCCCTTTCCATCCCCAATGTACAAAACTAGCGTTTCGCCCACTGTGGGGCGCGACGGGCCTTCTTGAGACCCGGCTTCTTGCGTTCTACGGCACGGGAATCGCGCGTGAGGTAACCGAGCGCCTTGAGCGTCGGACGGAGCAGCAGGTCGTGCTTGATCAGACAGCGGGCAACGCCGAGCTTGATGGCATCAGCCTGGCCATTCAGTCCTCCGCCGCGCACGACGACAGAAACTGTGAAGGAGTCTTCCATACCGGATGCCTTGAGCGGCAAGAGAGCCTTCGCTTCCAATGCGGCGGTTCCGAAATATTCGCGGATCGGACGCGAATTTACGATCACCTCTTCTGCTTGCTTGCTCGGGTACAGGCGCACCTGGGCGATAGCCGTCTTGCGGCGGCCGACAGCGTACAGATAACGCACCGCCAGAGTTTCAGCAGGCACCGCGACTTTCTTTTTCGCTACGGCCTTTTTCGGGACCGCCTTGAGCTCAGCTTCCGGAGCGGCCGCTTCTTTCTTGACGGCAGCCTTCTTGGCCGCTGTTTTCTTGGGTGTCGCCTTGGTTGTTGCTTTGGTTGCCATAGTGCGTTTATTCGTGAGTCACGTGAATAACTTTCTGGTTGTGTTCGGCATTCTTGTTGATGAGCAGGCGCGTAAGCATCCGGCCGCGGAGGGCATTCTTCGGAAGCATATTGTAGACGGCCTGCCAGATCACCTTGCGGGAATCCTTCTTGACCTGATCCTTGAACACGACCGACTTGATGCCGCCCGGATACCCGCTGAAACGGTGGTAGGTCTTGGCCTCGCTTTTGTTGCCGCTGACGATGATGCCATCGGTATTGGTGATCACGACGAAATCGCCGGCATCGATATGCGGCGCATAGTCCACCTTGTGTTTGCCCATAAGCAGCTGCGCGATCTCGGTCGCCAGGCGGCCGAGGATCTTCCCTTGCGCATCGAACAGATGATACTTCCGGTCAATCATCGCTTTCTTTTTCTGAGCCATACGTTTATACAAATTCAATGATAGCCATCCGAGCGGAATCGCTCTTGCGCGCATCAAGCTTCACGACACGGGTATATCCGCTGGTGCGGCCCTCAAAACGGGCGCTGAAATCGCCGAGGAGCTTCTTGGACGCGACCATCGGGATCATCCCCTGCAATTCGCGTATAATCGCGACCCGGCGCAAGGAATCGTTGCGTCCGACTTTCGCCTTGTTGACGATCTGATCGATGAAGTTCTTCACTTCTTTCGCCTTCGCTTCGGTCGTCGTGATGCGCTCATGCAGAATCAAGCTCCCCAAAAGGGTTTTGATCAATGCTCTGCGCTGATTGCGTCCGCGACTGAGAACGCGGCCCGAGTGTCTATGCTTCATACTTCCTGCTTAATCTGAATAGAGAATTTATGCTTCTTCGGATTTCTTTTTCTTGACGGCTTTCTTGGCCGGTTTCTTCTCTTTCTCTTCTTTCTCTTCTGAGACTTCGCCCGCTTCTTCTACCAGCACGGCTTCCTTCACTTCGGCTGCTTCCCCTTCCACGGCGGTCAGAGACGAGAATTGGGAGACGAGGATAGCGACGCCTTTTTCGAACGCTTCGGTCGGAGTGATGCTGCCATCGGTCACGACTTCCAGAGTCACTTTGTCATAATCCGTCCGCTTGCCGACGCGCATATTTTCGATCTCGTAGTTCACGCGCTTGACCGGCGTATAGATGGCATCGATGGCGATGACGCCGATCTCGCGGTCTTCGCGTTCGCGCGCCTCGACCGGCACATAGCCGATGCCGTTGTCGATCTCGATCTCGATCTCAAGTTCGGTCTTCTTGTCGGTGATGGTCGCGATAAGCTGCTCAGGGTTGACGATCTCGACGCTTGACGGAGCCTTGATGGCCGCAGCCGTCACCGGTCCCTCGCCTTTGGCCTTGAGCGTGACTTTGACCGTCTCATCGCCGTGGAGCTTGAAGCGGACCTGCTTCAGGTTGAGGATGATCTGCACGACGTCTTCCATCACGCCTGCGATGGTAGAGAACTCATGAGACACGCCTTTGATCTTCACGGATTTGGCGGCGGCGCCATCGAGCGAAGAAAGCAGGACGCGACGCAGCGCGTTGCCCAGAGTCGTCCCGTAGCCCGGGTAGCATCCGAGGATCTCGAACTTGCCGGCATTTTTTCCGATAGCCGTGTACTTCGGCTGTTGCGGGGAAGTTATTGTCTGCATACCGCTTGTGTGGTTTCGGATGAACTGTCGGACCTGTTGAGTATTGACCGATCACCGGAAACGATTATGGTATTAGCGAGTTATGTGTAGGACTTTTGCTTTTGGTGCAGTTCTAGGCGCAAACGAGGAACGGAGTAAGCTGTATTCCGATACAGCGTCGAGCACCACAGGTTGCAACAACGAAATGTGCCAAAAGCAAAAGTCCTACTTGGAATAATATTCGACGACCATCTGCGCGTCTACCCGTACTCCGACATCGTCGCGGGCCGGCATCGAGAGCACCTTGCCGGTGAGCTTCTCGAGATCGAGCGCGAGCCAATGCGGGACGTCTTTCTTGTTCTGCAAGATTTCCACCTGAGTCTTGAAGAACTGCTTCTCTCTCTTGTTCTGCTTGAGGACGATCACATCGCCGACACGGACTTCGAAGGAAGGGATGTTCACGCGCTTGCCGTTCACTTCGAACATCTTGTGGCTCACGAGCTGCTTGGCCTGAGCGCGGGAAACGGCGAATCCGAGACGATAGATGACGTTGTCGAGACGGCGTTCCAGACGGGAGAGGAGCTGATCGCCAGTGATACCCGGGCTTTTGCGCACTTCATCGAAATGATGACGGAACTGGCGCTCCATCACGCCATAAAGGCGCTTGATTTTCTGTTTCATCGAAAGCTGGCGGCCGAATTCGCTTCCGCCACGCGACGGGTTATGCCCATGGATGCCAGGAGCATACGGACGGCGCACCATAGCGCATTTCGGCGACATACAGCGATCTCCCTTGAGAAAGAGTTTTTCGCCGGCGCGCCGGCAGAGCTTGCATTTGGAGTCGATATTGTTTGGCATAAAGCGGAACGTTCGTTATTCTCTGGTTCTGGTTTAAATACGGCGCGGACGGCGCGGACGGCAACCGTTATGGGGAATCGGCGTGATGTCTTTGATACCGGTCAGATTGAAACCGTTGTTGGACAAAGCGCGGATCGAAGCCTCACGGCCGGAGCCGACGCCTTTGACGAACACTTCCAATTCCTGAATGCCGTATTTCTTCACCTTTTCAGTCACATCGGCGACTACCTGGGTCGCGGCGTACGGAGTCGATTTTTTGGCGCCCTTGAAACTGAGATGACCGGAACTCGACCAGCCCAAAACGGCGCCATTCAGATCGGCGATGGAGATGATCGTATTGTTGTAGGTACACTGAATGCTCGCCCGTCCTTTCAAAACCTGCCGTTTTGA
Organism: Candidatus Moranbacteria bacterium RIFCSPHIGHO2_01_FULL_54_31; assembly: GCA_001784695.1. Classification (GTDB taxonomy): domain Bacteria; phylum Patescibacteriota; class Minisyncoccia; order Moranbacterales; family UBA1568; genus UBA1568. The sequence goes on from MFRV01000014.1 coordinate 6,992, forward strand.
TTTCTTGGCTTTCTTGGCAGCAGCGGTCTCCACCGCTTCAGCCGGTGCCGCTACCTCTTCTTCGGTTGTTTTCACTTCTTCTGACATAGGTTGGATACGCTATTGTTATGTCTTGTCGGATGACTTCTTGCGGCCGCTGCCCATAGTCTTGCGGACATTGCCCCGGACCGTGCGCGTATTGGTCTTCGTGCGCTGTCCGCGCGACGGGAGACCCTTCTGATGGCGGGTGCCGCGGTAACAGCCGATTTCCTTCAGGCGCTTGATATTGCTCTTGACCACGTGACGGAGCTCGCCTTCGACGCGGTGCTTCTTCTCGATCACCTCGCGCAGACGGCTGGCATCTTCGGCGGTGATATCTTTGGAACGCGTATCCGGATCAATCTTGAGTTCGGCGAGAATCTTCTGGCTCGTAGACAGGCCGATGCCATAAACGTAGGTCAGCGCGACCTCGATTCTTTTGTTATCTGGAATATTGATGCCGGCGATTCTGACCATACGTATTGAAACAGGAATATTGTATTATTAGCCCTGGCGCTGCTTGTGCTTGGGAGTCGAACAGATGACGAACACGGTGCCGCGGCGCCTGACGATCTGACAGTGAACACAGATTTTTTTAACGGAAGCTCTTACTTTCATATTCGAAACTCAAGAATTTTTTATACTGCTATTTGTTGCGGAGCACGATCCTGCCCTTGCTCAGATCGTACGGGCTCATCTCGAGCGTGACGCGATCTCCCGGCAAGAGACGGATATAGTGCACGCGCATCCGGCCGGAAATATGAGCCAGCACCTCGTGACCGTTATCGAGGCGAACGCGAAAGGTAGTGCTCGGAAGTGTTTCAAGCACCTCGCCTTCGACGCGGATCAATTCCTTGTTGCTTCCCATAAATTGCCTGAATATGTACCATGCATCACTCTCAGAAAAAAGGTCGTGTTGGCTTTACCAACGCAAAAAAAGAGGAGTTATATTTCCGGTAAGCAATCCTCGTTCCTGAAACTCGGCCTTTGGTTACCCTCTCTCTTCTGAGTCTATGCAGTTTTTCAAAATGTAGTTTATATTGTAGAGGAGCTTCGTATTTTTGTCAAATCCCTGGGTCCAGGGAATTACTTGCCGAAACGCCTCCCCCGAGCCGCATAATCGGCTAGCGCCTCCCGCAAGGCCACTTCATCGAAATCCGGGTAGTATGTATCGGAAAAATAGAGCTGCGTATTGGCGATATCCCACATCATAAAGCCGGCCGACAGATGCGGTTCGCCACCGGTCCGGATCAGAAGGTCCACCGGCGGCAGCTCCCGGGTCATAAGCCCGGCTTTGATCATCTCATCTGTCACATGCTCGCCGGGCTTGAGCTCTCCCGCCACCTTTTGAAAGGCCAGCCGCATCTCATCATCGCCGCTATAGGCCAAGAAAAAATTCAAGAAATACCCGTCATAGCCTTTCGTTGCCTCTATGCAATCATACAGGACCTGCTTGAGAGACGCCGGGAACTGCTCTTCCCAATGCCCGATGAAACGGATGCGCGCTTTGTCCGTGTGGATGTCCGGGCTCTGGAGCAGTTTCTTGAAATAGGTTTCATAGATACGGAGGAGCTCCCGGCTTTCCGCGAGCGGACGCTTGGTGAGATTTTCCAGAGACGATCCCCAGAACGATATTTCCCGGACACCGAGACGACGCGCCTCCCGGATCAGTTTTTCCGTGTTCTCCGCCCCGGCTTCATGACCCTGCCAGGGTTTGAGGCCGCGTTCAGCCGCCCAGCGCCTGTTGCCATCCGGAATGATGACGATATGGCGCGGGAGCTTTTCTTTTTCAATTGTCGGCACTTCCTGTTTCAGACTCATATTTTTATAGCAGTCTTTCGTTAGCTGCTGCTTGTCTTAATATTCACGTTCCATCATATATGCTGCGAGAGAAAAAAGAAAGTCGTAGACGCGCGGGTCAAGAGTGCTCCGCATCGCTTCGAGGGCCAGCTCGCCCTCTCTGATATAGGCCGTCGCCAATTGTTCCGCCCCTGCCAAAGCGCCCGTCGCCCGCATAAGCTCCCGAAACTCGCGGATATCTTCCGGGGTCAGCGCGATGCCGAGAGACAAAAGCGCCCTAATCCGCTGCTTTTGCTCCACCGTACCACCGCGGAGCGCCCGGGACACCAAGAGCGTCACTTTGCCCTCTTGGATATCGGAACCGACCGGCTTGCCGAGACGTTCCGCGCTGCCGAACACGCCGAGGATATCATCCTGAATCTGGAAGGCGATGCCTAACGGTATCGCATATGCCGAGAATCCGTCAAGGAGTTCTTGGGGCGCTCCGGCCAGGAGAGCGCCTAAGTGGAGCGGCCCCTCGACGGTGTACTTGGCCGTCTTGTTCCGGTACATCGCCAGGATCTCCTCCTCGCTCGCTTCGCCCACATATTCCATATAGACATCGCGGGCCTGCCCGATGACCGTGAAAGAAACGATGCGCTGCAGCCTCGAAAGCGCCGCGAATTTCAGTGCCGCAGGAAAATCCGCCCGGAAGATGATATCGTTGCCGAAGGCGCCCAACATATCCCCCAAGATGATCGCTATAGACCTGCCGAAGTGTTCCGTATCTTTCTCGGGGAATATTTTCTTGCCGAAATCCGCATAGTGCCGGTGCAGCGTCGCGACGCCGTGGCGCGTATCGTCCTGATCCATGATATCGTCGTGCACGAGAAGAAAGACGTGGATGTATTCGATGCTCATCGACGTCTCGAGCATCTTCTCTTCCTCCGTTCCGCCAGCGCCCAGATACCCATAATACATAAAAGCGGCGCGGAGGCGTTTGCCGCCGGCGAGCATCATCTCGCGCGCATAGCGGAGCGCATCAGCAACGAAAACGTCTTCGTTGCCCGCCTCAAGAATAGCCTTATCAAAATACGCCCCGATTTTCGGATCGAGACGCGCCTTGAAAGCCTGGAGTTCCTGCTGAATGTGCATACCTGATCATTTAACAAAATACTCGCAACATAATTGAGAGTATACCAAGAAAAAAGGGCGAGAACAAGAGAAATGCCGCTCTATTCCAAGGCCATTATATTCAAGTTCCCGCAAGAATTTTTTGGTGGTTGCTCCACCTTGTTTGAAGAAGCGCTCTCGGTTCGGAAAAAGAGCTGTGTCCCGCCGTCGATTGGGGGCGACTTTTTCCGGTCACCGAGAGCCGCTTCTGAGGCGTGGAGCAGAGACAAAAGATTGCTTGCGGGGTCTTGAATGAAAGCATCAAAATTGGAGGAACTGCTCGTAGCGGGTATAGAGCTCGTACGTGGCACGCAGATCCCTGGCATTGTACCGGGCGATATCGGCGCTCTTGCCGCTCTCGAACAGCGCCTTCACGTCATCGCCATCCACGCCCTGCGCCTTGGGACTCTCGATGCCGAACGCCCGGCACCACAGATGCAGGCTCCCCTTCTTGCGGAGCGCCCCATAGAATGTCAGCTGATCCAAGAGATCCACATGGCGCGCGTGCCCCGGCTGATAGTTGAGATAGCGATTGGCGAGCAGATTCTTCGACGGCCGGATGCCGTGGATCGCCGAACGCACCATCAAGAACGGCACATCGAATTGCCGCCCGTTGAACGTCACGAAGGTCTCGTATTTTTCCACCACTTCCCAGAAACGGATAAGCATCTCTTTCTCGGGCATCACTTCGAATTTGCACTGACCCTCTTCGAAGCCCTGCTCTTTGCCATTCGGAGACGGCTGGAAATACACCGCGCCCTTCTCGCGCTCGCCGTCATAGATACCGATCGCGACGATCTGTCCCGTGAGCGGCGAAAACCCCAGACCGTTCTTCATATCTGCCAGAGCGGCCGCGTAGTCCTCGCTGCTCTCCGTCTCGCGCTTGATCCAGCGCGTCAGCACCTCCTGGGTCGTCTCGTCCACGGCGTCGAAATCCTCCCCGACCGTCTCGATATCGAAAATAAGCGTTGGCATAGCGTTTAGCGTGATGAACGATTTTTGAAAGCCAAGAATGAGCGCACCAGCTCAGCCATATCCTTCTGCTGGATGATCGCCTCTTTATCGTGCTGCTCGGCATAGCGGGACAGAGCCGCGCTTCCTTCCGCGCTGGTATACCAGCGTTCGAATTCCTGCCCGTACGTTGCGACCGTTTTCCTTCGTTCCGCTTCCGGCACATCTTTTTCATCGGTATGCCGGTTACGGTAGTCGAGGTCGGCGAAATAGACTTGCACGAAGTTCTTGGCC
>MFRV01000015.1 GCA_001784695.1 Candidatus Moranbacteria bacterium RIFCSPHIGHO2_01_FULL_54_31
TGAGGAGCGGCTCCCCCGCCTCGCGGAATAACGCCGTGACTTCGGCTACCGTCACGCTTTTCGGGAACATAAGCGAGATATCGCGCGTCGCCAACGGGAACTTCGGGAGCGGCACCGCTTGCGGCGCAAGCTGAAACGCAGCTGCCAGCGCCGGGGCGGAAAATACCGCGGCGGCGATGCGCTGCTTCACTCCCCACTGCGAGAGAATGTACGGAGCGATCTCCCCGAGCGTGCCGATCTTCTCTCCCCGCGCCATAATATGCGCCGAGCGGCTCGGATGCCATACGCCTTCTGCCGCGGAGAGCGGCTCGAAGACAATCTCGCCCTGATGCGCGAAATCAAGCAGCGCTTCCACCTTGCCCTTCAGAGCGGAAAAGATTTCCTTGTTCCTCGCATCAGTCAGGATGAGAGCGAGTTCCCGGTCTTCGCTGACAGAAGCCGCCGCGCCTCGCGTATACGCGCTGCCGTATTCGAAAAATCGGAACGTATCGAAATAGCGCAGGTTGTCCTTGGCTTTCATAAGCGCGGTCACGAGCACGGATGGCCGGAGCAGAGCAAGCTCGGGACTGAGCGGGCTTTCCAAAATCAGATGCTGCTTCGGATCGAGGGAGAATTTCAGCGCGTCGCTTGCGCCATACAGGGAATACGACATCACTTCATCGAACCCGGCCGAAGCGAGATAGTCCTTCACGCTCCGCTCAAAATGTTTCGCGAGATTCTTTTCCGCAAGCGAGAGCCCGATCTTCGGCGCTGCCGCAGGGATATTCTCATACCCGAACGTCCGGCCGATCTCTTCCACGAGATTCCATTCGTCCTCCAGATCGCGCCGCCTGGTAGGCACCGTCACGCGGAACGTGTCCTCCGCTTCCTCGACTTGGCAGCCGTGAGCTTCGAGACACTTCCGGATGAATTCCTTTTCCACGGGCACGCCCAATACTTTCTCGGAAAGCCCGAGCGGAAGCTCGATCGTCCGCGGTGCTACCGGCAGAGGATAGACATCGGTGAAACCGGCGACCGTCGCCTGGCAATGCTCCGCGAAGAGTTCCGCCGCCTGGACGAATGTTTCCGAAAGAGCATTGGCATCCGGGCCGCGCTCATAGAGGTAGGCCGAATCGGTAGCGAGATTGTGGCGTATCCGTGTCCGCCGGATCGATGCCGGATCGAAGGTAGCGATCTCGAGAAAGACGCGCGTCGTCTGATCGGTCACGGCCGATTGTTTGCCTCCCATCACGCCCGCAAGCGCCAGCACCCGCTCTTCATCTGCGATGACGAGGTCTCCGTGTGCGAGCGTGATCGTCTCGCCGGAAAGCAGTTCCAGTTTCTCGCCCGCTTCGGCTTCGCGGACGATGATTTTCCCCGTAATCGCGTCCGCATCGAAGGCGTGCATCGGCTGCCCATACATCAGGCGGAAATAATTGGTGATATCCACCGGCGCGCTGATCGGATGCGATCCATTGACAAAAAGAAACGAGCGAAGCGCGAGGGGCAATACTCCCTGCTCCACATTTTCGAACAGGAAACCAGCATACCGCGAGCACAGAGCGGAAGGGAGCTTGATATCGATCGGATTTTCCGGAAACCGCTTGGGTTCTGAGGAATCGAAAGAGAGTTTCCGGCCTTCGAGGGCGGCGATTTCCCGAGCGAGACCGCGATACGACAGCGCGTCCGATCCGCGATCAGCCAAGATCTTGATATCGAGGATGAAATCCGCCAGACCGGCATACTCGGCGAAAGCCCTTCCGATCTCCGCATCATCCGAAAGCACGAGGATGCCCGCGTGATTGTCTCCGAAACCGAGCTCTTTCTCCGAGCAGATCATCCCCTCTGATGCTACGCCGCGTATTTCCGTCGCTTGGATGTCCATATTCCCAGGCAGTTTCGCGCCAGGCAGCGCGACGGCGACTTTCTGCCCTGCCGCCACATTGGGCGCGCCGCAGACGATCTGCCGCACCTGATCCCCGGTATCCACCCGGGTCACTTTCAGCTTGTCGGCATCCGGATGCGGATTCGCCTCGATGACCGATCCGATCACGACATTGTCCAGGCTATGCGCGAAGGGCGCGACTGATTCCACTTCGAAAGCGCGCATCATAAGCAGCGCCGCCAGCTCTTCTGGGGATTTTTTCGTGCCGGATAACGCGGCCAATGTATGGTAAGAGAATTTCATAAGCGCTTCAGAATTGGCGGATAAACCGGAGGTCGCCGGCAAGCAGCGAACGGATATCGGCGATCTTGTACTTCATCATCGCGAGACGGGTGATGCCGAAGCCCCATGCGAATCCCTGGTACTGCCCGCGCTCGTAGCCGGCCGCCTGAAACACTTTCTGATGCACCATTCCGGCGCCGCCGATCTCGAGCCAGCCGCTATTCTTGCACACAGAACAGCCCGTGCCGTCGCAGAGCGTACAGGAGATATCGAATTCGAAAGACGGCTCGGTGAACGGGAAGAAGCTCGGGCGCAGACGCACCGTAACCGACTTCTCGAAAAAGCGGCTGAAAAAAGTCTCCGCTATCCATTTGAAATTCGCTACGGTCACATCGTCCCCGACCATCAGGCACTCGAATTGGTGGAACGTATGCTCGTGCGACGCATCGGTCGATTCATTGCGGAACACGCGCCCGGGAATGATGATACGGAACGGCGGCGTGTGCCGCTCCATATAGCGCACCTGGACGGGCGAAGTATGCGTGCGAAGGAGGTAGCGCTCTGCTTGTTGTTTCTCCTCTTGCAGCCCGCCTTCAGAAGATTTCTGCGAGGCAAGCCAAAACGTATCCTGCATATCGCGCGCCGGATGATCCGCCGGGACATTGAGCGCATCGAAATTGTAATGCTCCGTCTCCACCTCCGGGCCATCCGCTACGGCGAAACCTAAGGCCGAGAATATATCCGTGATCTCGTTCTCGATCGCGGTGATCGGATGCAGATGCCCGCGCAAAGAGGCCGTGCCCGGCGCCGTGACATCGATCCGTTCCCCTTCCGCATCGAATGATTCCCGTTCGATGCGGGTCCGAGCGGCTGCGGCAGCTGCGACGAGCGTGCGTTTCACTTCGTTGCCGAGCGGTCCGGCGACGCGTTTCTCTTCCTGAGGCAGGTCTTTCAGACCCTTCAGAATGGCGCCAAGTTCGCTCTTGCGCCCGAGATACTGCACTTCCCACGCATCCAATTCAGGCACAGTCTTGACCGCATCCAGCGCTTCCTTGGCTTCGGTGCCGATATGAGTGATGCGTTCCTGTATCATACAAAACGATAGAAATAATATATCCATTGTACCGAAAATGCCCCCTTTGGTCAAAAAAAGACCGATTAGAATCAATCGGTCGGCAAACACAAACAATTTGTTATTTCGGAAAAGTGAGGAAACGACAATTTTTCTTTGGCTCGATGGTAATGATTTCCCCTCGGTCGAGCGCTATCAGTCCTAACAATTTCACACTCTCAAAAAAACCGCCTGTATTATACACCCTCTCCATCAGCATCTGATTGAGGGCTACACAGCTTCCCAGTGGTGATGTGTGGCGTTCGCGCTCCCTATCGATGCGCCACTGCAGACGCCTCAGCCTCTCTTGCCCTTCTGAAGCCACCGAAGAGATCAGGTCTTCTGTTACCGCTCTACGGCGCCGTTCTGCTTCTTCTGGATCTTGCTGAAACAGCGCGACCCATTCATCAAAGTCGAAGTTCATGATACCTCTCCTTGTAAAAAACTGATTTGAAGCTATCACAGCAAGAAAGAAAAAACAAGCAGCCAAGGAAATGCCGCTTGTCGTAAGAAAATATCCGCAAAAGCGCTTTTAGAAGACGATTTTCACGAAATCCTTCTTGCCGACTTTCATCACCTGGTCAGCGAAACGAGATTCGATAACGGCATTCGCATCCGTCACTTTTTCTTCGGCGATTTCTACCCCGCCCTGTTCGATTTTCCGACGAGCATCCGATTTGCTCTCCGCCAGTCCCGCCTCGACAATCATATCGACGAGTTTCGTGCCGATGGCAGTTTTCACGGCGCGGACATCGGCCGGGATAGTATGTTTGGAAAACGTCTCGACAAAATAGGTCTCCGCCTTGGCCGCTTCAGCGGCACCGTGATAGAGCGTGACGATTTCGCTGGCAAGCCTCATCTTCGCATCACGCGGATTGCCTCCGGTCACGATATCTTCGGCCATCCGGGACACTTCTTCCATCGGCACGCGCGTGCAGTGCACGAAATAGCTCATCATCACTTCGTCCGGGATGCTCATCACTTTGCCGAACATCTCTTGCGCCGTAGCGGTCACAGTGATCGTGTTGCCCCAGCTTGAGCTCATCTTGCGGCCATCGGTCCCAAGAATCAGATTCGTCATCAGGATATCCTGCGGTTTCTGTCCGTGAGCTTCCTGGAGACGGCGGCCGGCCAACAGATTGAAACGCTGATCCGTGCCCCCCAACTCCACGTCGGCGTTCACAGCGATACTGTCAAACCCCTGCATCAATGGATACAGCACCTCGCGGAGCGACACGCGTTTGCCGTCATCGAGGCGCTTCTGGATATTCTCTCTTGCGATGAATTCCGCCAGCGAGAACGCATTCGCCTGCTCGCCGATATCGTCATAGCCGAGCTTGGAGAGCCAGGTGGAATTGTAATGCACCTCGGCCTGCTCGAGATCAATGATCTTCCCCGCTTGCTCGGCATACGTCTTCATATTCTGCTCGATCACCTCGGGAGCGAGCATCGGCCGCTCGCTGTCCTTGTCACTCGTATCGCCGATGACACCCGTGAAGTCGCCTACGATCAGGATGATTTTGTGCCCGAGCTCCTGAAAATCGCGCAGTTTGAGAAGCGCCACTGCTCGTCCCAGGTGGATATCGGGACTGGTCGGGTCGATGCCGAACTTGATGCGCAGCGGGACGCCTGCAAGCAGGCGCGCTTTCAGATGCTCGCGGTCGATCACCTCGGCGACGCCGCGCGTCAGGAGGTCTTCGATTTTCTGTTCTGTGGTAGACATAGATATATTCATTTTTCTTAGATTCCGGGTCACCCGCATTCGCGGAGCGATTCGGGCGGGAGCCAGGGATGACCTTTCGATATACTCAAGGTCATTTCAGTCCTAATTTTGCTTTAGTTAAGCGGTATTGGTCATCGGAAATCTGACCGGCTTTGCGCATCGCCTCGAGCGACGCGATGATCTCCCCCTTATTCTTCTCTATATTCTTCGGCGTCATCGCCTTCTTCATCATCTTCTCGCGTTCGGCCGGGCTCATCTTCATCAGGCGCCGCATCGCGAAACGCTGGAACATATTCATATCCTTCATATCGGGCATTCCAGGAATAGTCGGGAGTTTGCCCTCCGTGTCAGCCATATCATTTTTCTTGAATGGATTCCATTTCATATTTTTGAGAGAAGAGCGAATTATGAATTGCGAATCATCGACAACTTATTTCAGAATATTTCTCAAGAGTACGTGTTCTTTATTCTTGATTCCTTATTCCTGATTCTATCTCTTCATTTTCATCCGATAGCGCGTCACGAGCAGAGCGGAAGCGATGTAGACAGAGGAATAGGTGCCGAAAATCACGCCGACCAGAAGCGCCAGGCCGAAATAACGGATGCTCTCGCCGCCGAAAATGGTGATGGCGAACAACGTGATGATGACCGTGAGCGACGTATTGATAGAACGGCCGAGCGTCTCGTTGATCGAGCGGTTGACCGTGATCTCGAAGTCTTCTTTTTTCCCGGCGCGCAGCAGATTCTCACGCACCCGATCGAATACGACGATCGTGTCATTCACCGAGTAACCAAGAATCGTCAGGAGAGCCGCGATAAACGGCACGCCTATCTCGATATCATACCGCCAGCCGAGCACCGCGAAAATGCCGAGTACGACCACGATATCGTGCACCAAGGCGATGATAGCGCCGAAACCGTACTCCCACGACGTTACTAGTCCGGAAACGCGCCGGAATGCCCACGCGATGTAGGCCGCTATGCCGAGCACGGAAAGAATGATACCTGAAACCGCGTTCTTCTTGATCTGGTCGGAAACCGATCCGCCGATGAAATCGGTGCGCAATTGTACGATGCCGGGATCGAGAACCTGCAATTTTTCCAGCACCCGCTCATTGGTATCTTCGTCTGAGGCCAGGTAACGGAGCAGGAGGCTTTTATCTTCGCTTTTCTGAATCGTCAGGCTCTGCAGCGAGAGATCGGAGAGGCTCTGTTCCACTGCGGACACTGCGGGTACAGGTCCTTTGGCAAACCGCACTTCCATAAGCGTCCCCCCCTTGAAATCGATGCCGAGCTTCAATCCCACCGTGAAAAGCAGCGCCAGACTGGCCATCGTCAGGATCCCAGAAACGAAGTAGGCGTATTTTCTTTTTTGGATGATGGGCAGCATACGTTGTTATTCAAGGAGTTTTTTGGGCGACACGAGCACTCGCGGATGGCGTTCCATCCATTCTCCGATCAGGAAATCCATCGTCACTCTCACGAGCACGACCGCCGTAAAAAGCGAGAGGAGCACGCCGAGAGCAAGGATGATGGCGAACCCTTTCACAAATCCGGTGCCGGTGCCGATCAGGATGAAGGTCGTGATAAGCGTCGACACATGGCCGTCGCGGATACTCGGCCAGGCGCGGCGGAAGCCTTCTTTGATGGATTTGGCTACGCCCTTGCCATAAGAGAGTTCTTCGCGCGTCCGCTCGAAGATCAGCACGTTCGCATCGACGGCGATACCGATGGAGAGGATGAATCCGGCGATACCGGAAAGCGTCACGGTAATTGCGAACGGCGTGAAAACGGAAAGCTTGAAAATCGTCAGGAGCATCGCCGTATAGAGGAGCAGGGCGAACACGGCGATCAGACCGAGAAAACGGTAGTAGAAAATCATAAAAATCGCTACCGCCCCCAGGCCGACCAGTCCCGCGAAGAGGCTCTTCTGCAAAGCCGGCTGTCCAAGCGACGCATCCACGCTCTGCTGCGAAACGAGCGCGATCGGTACCGGCAGAGCGCCCTCGTTCAAGCGCTTCACGTATTCATTCACTGTTTTGCTAGTAAAATTGCTCGTCACCACCGCTTTGCCGCCCAGGAGCTCCTGCTGGATCGTCGGTGCGCTGAAAATCTCGTGATCAATGAAAATCGCGAGCTGCTTGCCGACATTGCGCTTGGATATTTCGGCCAAGAGCGTCGCTCCATCGCTATCGAATTCGAGGGCGACCTGGGGAGAACCGATGCCTTGGCTCTGATAATCGATGGATACTTTCTTGAGGTTCTTCCCTGTCAGACCGGTCGCGACATATTGCAGTTCCGGGTACTGATCGATGGATCGCTTGATGAAGAGGATATGCGCGGCACGCACTTCGCGCGCATCCCCCTCGCTCCCGTCTGACGCCGCGGCCGGGCGCTCTTCAATTTTTTTGATGATATGCCAACCGAACTGGCTTTCGACGAGACTCGGATACACTTCGCCTGATTTGAAATTGGAATCAAAGATTACGGCATCGAATTCCGGGACGAATGTCCCCTTGGTGACAAAGTCGAGATCGCCTGCCTTGTCTTTGGAACCGGGATCCTGGCTGAATTCCGTGGCAAGCTGGCCGAAATCCTCGCCGCTCCGCGCCCGTTCCAGAATAACCTGCGCCTGCTCTTTGGCAGCAGCGTTCATAGTATCGAACTGCTTGACGGCATCAGAATCCTCCGGCGCCAGCTCGCGGAATTCGAGAAACGGCGTTTCTTTGATCATTTTCTTCGCCTGCTCGATGTCTTTGATGCCGGGCAGCTCGACGATGATGCGCTGCTCTGTGCCTGACCGCGACAATTGCACCAGCGGTTCGCCCACACCGAAGGCATTCACCCGGCGCTCAATCACCGCTTCAGCAGCGGAGAGGGCATCGCTCACCTGTTCGCTCGGCACCTGCGACACATCAGCCTTGTATTCCAGATGAATACCCCCCTGCAGATCAAGCCCTTCGTTTACCATGAGTTTCTCCACCGCATTGAAAAGCGGCGGAATGAACTTGACCGCTTGCGGATAAGCGATGATCCCGCACACCAAACCAAGTAAAAGCACTTCCGCAAAATAGAGGCGTTTTTTCGTATGCTGTTTCACACCGAGTAGCAGAATGGCGTATTATCCCCCCCCTTCAACATTGACAGTATATCGGAAATCCCTCGGCGAAGCAACTCTCAAACCTTTTCCCGCAGCGTTCCATCCCAAGGCGCGATTACATTGATTTCTTCTCCTCTAAACGCTTCAGGATCCGCTCTATCTGAGGAGTCACTGCGGCCGCGTAGGCGCCATAATTCTCGATCGGTGAGAGCATCCCCTCCGCCAGGATATAGCTCTCTGTCAGACGCATCCGCTCCAAGAAACGCCGATCATGGGTGACGAGAAGAATCGTGCCAGCATACCCCTCGAGCGCCTCTTCGAGGGCTTCGATCGCTTCGAGATCCAGATGATTCGTCGGTTCATCGAGCACCAGTACGTTCGCCCCCATCGCCGACAAGAGCGCCAGTATCAGGCGCACGCGCTCTCCCGGACTGAAAGAAGCGATCTTGTCATCCAGGACATCCGGTCCGAATTGGAATTGCGCCAGATGCATCACCACCTTATCGCTCTCATAAATGCCCAGGCGATGTTTGAACAGCTCCGCCGGAGTAGCGGCGCGAGACACATTCTCGTGCTCCTGCATCAGATATCCGAACACCAGCTGAGCACCAGCGATCCGTTCACCGGAAAGCGGCGCAAGCTCGCCTGCGATCGTCTGGAGAAGCGTCGATTTGCCGACGCCGTTGTTGCCAAGGATCGCCAAGCGGCTGCCGAATGCGATATTCAGATCGATCGGTCCGCCTTGAAACGCTGGCGCAGACGGCGAGGCAGGCCCGCCTTGAAAGCCGCTAGGATACCCGAAGCGGACTTTTTTGAGTATGATGCGATTTTCCGTTTCGCTCGCCGCCGGTTCCAGCGGGATAATAAGCGGGTCGCGTTCAAGCGGCCTCTCGACGGCATGCAGGCGCTTCTGCCGCTCTTCCAGAGCCTTGGCCGACGTCGTGAATTTCCTGGTGGCGCGCTCTTTCTTGAAATTGGACGAGAGCGTATCGTGATCCGGCGCTTTGCGCGTCTTGACCCGCTCCACCCAGTCCATCTTCTGCCCGATAGAAACAAGCAGCCGGCCACGCTCCTCCTCCTGCGCCCGATATTCTTCCTTGTGCTTGCGTATCTTGTGCGCCTTCATCTCGGCGAAAGCGCTCCATCCTCCGGCGTACATCGTCACGTCGCGCTTGTACCAATCGATTTCCAGCACTTTTGCGACGACATTATCAAGAAAGCGCCTATCGTGGGAAGCGATGATCGCGGTCGCCTGCGAACGGTTGAGGTAGCGCTCGAGCCAAAGCAGCGCTGGCAGATCGAGGTTGTTCGTCGGCTCATCGAGGAGCAGCACATCGACACCGCGAAGCAGCACGCCGAGCAATGCCGCCTTGCGCTTCTCGCCGCCGGACAGTTCCGCCACCTGGCGGTTCAGATCGATATGCGAGAGCATCAGGCCTTCCAGCATACCCTTGGCCTTGCGCGCGAAATCATACCCGCCCAGACGCTCATATTCCGAACGCAGAATCTCGTAGTGTTCCAATGTTTTCGGTTCTTCCAGACGCGATTCCAGAGCCGCCATCTCCCGTTCGAGATCCTCGAGACCCGTCATCCGGCGCAGATACTCTACAAGAGTTTCGTCAGACTCCGCCAACGCTTCCTGCGGCAGATACCCTATCAGCACCCGATTCGGTTTCATCACTTCGCCCCGATCAGGCGCCTCGATACCGGCGATGATTTTGAGCAGCGTCGATTTGCCCGCGCCGTTCAATCCGACGAGAGCGATTTTCTGGCCTTCGCCCACCGAGAACGAGACTTTGTCGAGAACGCGTTTGTTCCCAAGCGTTTTCCTGACATTTTTGAGAGTCAACATAACAGGCAATATCGAACGCGTGACGCTCGGCGCCGCGCTTTTAAAAACGAAAATTCATAATACAACAAACAGAACCTTCTGTAAAGCCATAATAGG
>MFRV01000016.1 GCA_001784695.1 Candidatus Moranbacteria bacterium RIFCSPHIGHO2_01_FULL_54_31
CGAACGAGTTATTCTCAGGCGCGCTTGTACTCATCATCATAGCGGATGATGTCGTCTTCTCCGAGATAACTGCCCGTCTGCACCTCGATTATTTCCAGATTGATCTTGCCTGGATTTTCGATGCGGTGCACCGTATTGGCCGGCACGAAGGTGCTTTCGTTCTCTTTCAAGAATACCGGGTTATCCTTGTCGCCATTGACGATTCGTGCCATCCCGCTGACCACCACCCAGTGCTCAGAACGTTTATTGTGGGCCTGGAGACTGAGTTTCGCTCCCGGATATACCTTGATGCGCTTCACCTTGTACCCGGGGCGATCCATCAGCACCTCGTACTTCCCCCACGGACGATACCCGACGAGATTATACTCGATCTCCTTGGCTTGCTGCTCTTTCAGTATCTCCACGACCTGCTTCACCTCTTCCGCCCGGCCGCGCTTGTGAATCAGGAGGCTGTCGCCGCCATCGACCACGACGATGTCTTCCATACCGATCGTGGCGATGAGGCGCTCGCCTCCTCCGTACACGAACACGTTTTTCGAATCGATGCCGATCTGGCGGGCGGCAGGATCGCTGCCGAAGGCATCCGCCAGGCTATCGAATGATCCGATGTCATTCCAGCCGAAATCGCCTTCGAACACGACCATCCGATCGGACTTTTCAGATACCGCATAGTCGAAAGATACCGCTGATAGAGCCGGAAATTTTTCCGAAAATGCCTCCCATTCTTCCTGCATAAGCGCCGCGATTTCCGGGGCATGCACAGCCGCTTCGCGCGCAAAGGCCGCGATGCTGAAAAGGTACATACCGGCATTCCAGACGTATTCGCCTGAATCCACATAGCGTTCCGCTGCGGCGCGATCCGGTTTCTCGCAAAACTCCGCTACCTGGAAATATGCTCCCTGCTTTTCTCCCTTGCGGATATAGCCGTACCCGGTTTCGGGACGCGTCGGGCGGATACCGATGGTACCGATATGCTCGCCCACGCTGTCGAAGGCCGTCCGGAGAAGCGCGGCATAGGCATCGATATCCTTGATATAATGATCGGCGGGAAGGAAGAGTATCTTTTCATCCGGTGCCGCGTGCTTCTGTGTCAGCAGGTATTTGATCGCATACGCCATCGCCGGAGCCGTGTTCAGGCTCTTGGGCTCCTGGATGACCTGCGACTGATCGAAGTCCGGTTCGATGTCCCGGATCTGGTTCAAAACATTGAAATAGTTGTCCTGATTGGTCACGAACAAGATCTGCCCGCTCGGCAAAAACGCGCGCATACGCACATACGTCTCCTGCAGCAAGGAATGCTCGCCGACGAGTTTCAAGAATTGTTTCGGGTAATTCTTGCGCGACAGCGGCCAGAGCCGCGTCCCAGAACCGCCGCAGAGAATGACGCTGTACATACGATACTCGCTTGTTGTATTCAAGAAACCAGAAGTTTTTTCAACTCTTCTACCATAGCCACAGGAGTCGGATCCTGACCGTATTCAAGCGCCAAGTAATACGCCGTAAAATCGCCGAGTAAGATGCTCAAAAACACTTTGCTGAAAACGGTATCTCCTGGCATATCGATGATCTCTACTTCCACCCCTTTGCCCTGGAGCAGTTTGGCCGTTACGTCGAAGCGTTTCAGGTTTTTCGGATTGTCGCCTGGAAAACGGAGCATGAGAACGCAGAATTTCGCTTGGGGCAGAGTAAAGCCGACCATCTCATTATGATTGAGTTCCGAGAAAAAATTCCAGAAGGCCGGGGTCTTGGCATTTTCATTGAATTTGATCTTCCATACCATTGCCACTGCTTTGTATTTGGTGGCGGCATACACTACCGGCGTCTTCCCGACGAGCTTCTTGGAAAGCACCTTGCCCTGTTCTTCCAAGAGAGGCAGCGACTGCTTGAGCTTCTCTGCTTCTGCCAGCAGCTCCTGTGTCGTATCCGTTACCAAGCCCTGATTGACCAGTACCTGGAACATCGCTCCGAAAAAGTAGCCTGTCCCGACGCGCGGTTGGAACGCGGGGCTCGGCAGCGGCAGCTTGATGTGCGGGATACCGTTCTCCCGGCACATCTCTTCAATTCTGCCTCCGCTGGAAATGCCGACACAGGGCAGCCCATACTTGAGCGCCTCCTCGAAAGAGGAGATGGTTTCTTCGGTGTTTCCGGAATAGGAACAGATGAAGTTCAGACACTCATGATAACTCTCCGGTGGCAGGCCATACGAACGGTTCTGGTAAATAGGGAGCGGCTGCTCTTGCGGAGCTTCTTGACGGAACAAATCGTTGAGATAGATCCGGAAAAGATTGCCTGGCAACGCCGATCCTCCCATTCCGGAAATCATAATGGCCCTGAAGGATCCGGGGATACGCACGTCTTTAGCGACTGCGAACCCGGCGCGCAATTGATCAGGGCTGTCAATAATCATCTGGCGAAAATCGGAAATATCGAGAGGATGCGGCATAAGATTGCAATGAAAAAGATTAAATTTATTTTCGGATGCGCTCCGTCTTGATATACCAGTTCTTGATAGTGCTCAAGCGGAACGCCGAGGCGTCGATGCTCTTCGCATCGATCCCTTTGACGGCGCTGTTCACGACATATAGATAGGACGGCGTATAGAGGAAGACGGCCGGATTTTCCTTGAGCAGGATCTCCTGGAACGTCCGGTACTGTTCGCGGCGCTTGTCAGGATTCAGCTCTTCGCGAAGCGCCGTCAGAATATCATCGGCATCCTTGTTATCGAACAGCGCCAGATTGAGCCCCGGGTCATGCTTCTGGCTCGAATGCCAGAAAGAATACGGGTCTGATTCCAGCATCGCCGCTTCGCCGAACAGGAGCGCCTGGTATTCGCGCGGGCGGATCGCATTCTGCTGAAGATCGTTCGCACTCGCGACATTGACGGTGATGCGCGCCCCTACCTGCTCCCACTGTGCTTTCAGGATATCCGCGGTCTTGGCAAGCTCCGGCCAATCGGGAACCGTCAGTTCGATGGCAAGGACCGTGCCGTCTTTGGCGCGCACCCCGTCAGCGCCGTGCTTCCAGCCGCCGTCATCCAAGAGCGCCTCGGCCTTGTCTCTATCGAAATGCGGGAAGGCAAGATCGGATGCATATCCGGTCATAAAGGGAAACAAAGCCGTATAAGCCGGCTGTCCCTTGCCCGAGAGTACCTCACGGATGATGGCATCGCGATCCGTCGCGTAGCTGAGCGCTGCACGGACTTCATCGTGGGCCAGCGCGGCATTTTTCGTGACATTGAAGAACACGGCAAAGATGCGCGGAATATTGATCTCATAGACGCGCGTGCTTTTCTGCTCTGTCAGCTTGGGCAGGTTCTCCGGCGTCACGGAATTGATGCCCATCACTTCCTTCCGGTTGTATGCATCGATAAGCGCCGTTTCGTCTGGATAGAAATGAAAGGTTACTTTCTGGATATATGGCGCTCCGTCGAAATACTCGTTCCAAGCATGCAATTCATACGCTAAAATATTGCCACTCGAGTCTTTCTCGGAATCGAAGAAGCTATACGGACCGCTGCCGATCGGAGCCAGATTGTAATCAGCCAAAAGGAAATTTTCCGGAGCGATGGTTTCCCAGATATGTTTCGGCAGGATGCCGAGCGTCAGGTTCGCCAAAAATCCGAAGTAGGCTTTCTTCAGGGTGAAGGTCACCGTATAGCGATCCACGGCCGCCACGTCGACAGACAGCCAGTTGGCACGGAGCGGACTCTTGTATGCCGGATCCTGCAATACCTGCGCCGTGAAGACGACGTCATCCGCGGTCACTTCTTCGCCATCATGCCACTTGACCCCCGGCCGGAGCGTCACGGTGTACACCTTGCCGTCTTCGGATACGCTCTGCTCCGCCGCCAGACGCTTCACGAGATGGCCGTCGGCATCGTAACCAAACAGGCCGCTGTAGATGAGCTGCACCAGATCAGCGTCCGCCTCGCTCGTCTGAGCCAAAATCGGGTTGATATAGCGCGGCTGTGCCGCCAGGCCTTCGGTATATTCGCCGCCTGACTTGGGCACTACCTGCGTCGCAGACATATAAAGAGCGCCGACCCAAAACAAGAGCGCTCCCGCCCCGATCAGCGAGAAAAATGCGACAAAAATCCTGTCTCTCATTTTCAATGCCTGAAACAGGCGCAGCCAGTTCAGCCTTTTCAGTATAGCGATGGATTCTGAGATACGAATACGCGTACTTTATGGATTATAAAAAATCCTCAGTCCCTGCAGACTTCCCTATTCTGCCAATGCCAGCCGCACGTTGATGACCGCTAGAGTGAGAAAGGCGATAGCCAATGCCACGGTCGCGTAAATAAGAAACTTCTCCATACCCCGCTTGGTGTAGTACCCGCCGAAATCACCGCCGAAAGCGCCCCCGAGGCCGGCACCGCGATTCTGCAACAGGATCGATACGATCAGAAGAACGGCGACGACTGCCTGAACGATAAAGAGAGCGCGCATATAATGCAATAATAAGATAGAAAACCTGCCTGCCGGCAGGCAGGAAAGCCTTTTTCAAGCCTTTTCAATATAACAAAAAAAGTGGTGTCCGTCAATCATTCTATTTAATTAGGACACATTTCATTATTTCAGTCAATGACGCTTTTTTCAAGCGAAATGCGCAGATCTTCATTCCCCTTTTTTCGCTGATACACGCTCTGCAGCAATCCGAGCGAGAACAATACGGAAAGCAGCGAACTGCCGCCATAGCTGAGGAGCGGCGCCGGCAGCCCGGTGACAGGCAGCAGACCGATATTCATCCCGACATTGATGGCGATCTGGGCGAAGAACATCACCAGCACCCCGACGGCTACCAGATAGCCGAAATTATCGCTCGCCGTATCGCCGATACGCTTGACCCGGTACAAGAGCACGGCGTAGAGGCCGATGACGAACCATGCCCCTGCCAGCCCGAGCTCCTCAGCGATGACCGCGAAGATGAAATCAGTATGCTTTTCAGGCAGAAAATTGAGCTGGGACTGCGAACCGTGCCCGACACCCTTGCCGGACAATCCGCCGGATCCCACCGCGACGATCGACTGGAGCACATTGTAGCCCGAGCCGCGCGGATCGCGCTCCGGATGGATAAAGGTCTCGATACGATCCTTCTGATAGTCCGCCAGCATAAACCAGCTCCCGGCGACGAGTGCCGCCCCGAGCGCGAACAGGACGAAGAGGTGTTTCGCGCGCAGTCCCGATGCGAGGATCATTCCGCCCCAGATCGCCGCCAGTACCAGGCTCGACCCGAGATCAGGCTGTTTCAACACCAGGAAAATGAGCGCAGCGGAGAGCACGAGCGAAGCGATGACGCGCGTCCATTCGCCGAGCTCGGATTTCTTCTTGGTGATGAAACTCGCGAGAAAGATGATGAGGATCACTTTGGCGATCTCGACCGGCTGCACCTGGAACACGCCGAAAGACAGCCAGCCTGCCGTGCCGCGAACCGTCGTACCGAACAGCAGGACGGTAAACAATACGATCAGCGTGATGAAATAGAGTGCCGTGCTGTATTTCTCGATATGCCGGTAATCCAAAAAGGCGGCGAAGACCAGTATACTGAGGCCGAGGCCGACAAAGATGCCCTGCTTGAGAAAATAATCCGTGCCGCCGGACGACGACAGGCTCGACAGCGCAAGCAAACTGACTCCCAAGAGGAGCAGCGTCACCGCGGTCAGCACCCAATCGAATTTGAAGAATGTGTGCAGCATGGGTGCAAGAATTATGAATTATGAATCAAGAATTACGAACAAAAAACTCCTTGCAAACTCTTTTGCATGATTCCTGATTCTTTATTCCTGATTCCCTCTTAGTACGCCTGAGGCGCGGTGAATTCCTGGAACTGCCCGCCGGGAAGATATTGGCGCATAAAGTTATCCGAGTGATAGACGTCCGCATCCACCTCCATCTCGACTTTTTCGACCGTTCCAGGAAAAGCGCTCGGCCACACCAGGCGGAAATCGCGATTTTCATTGGAACGCACGGTACGCATCTCTGTCGTGTTGAAGGCGAGCGGCGTTCCGCTTGCGTCACGCAGGATGACTTTTACCGTGATAGAGCGGAAATCATAGGGGCTTTCGTTGGCAAGCAGCCCATACGCCTCGCTGAAACCCGCGCCGGAAGAAATCTGCCCGTAGCGCTTCTGATAGATATTGATCGTCGGGCGCTCCTGGTATCCGGAAAACTTCTCCCATTCGATGCTGCTGAGATCGAGCGAGGCTGCCGCCGGCAGAACAGATGTCTCGAAATTGAGCTCGAGAATATATTTGCTCTCCTGCGGCAGGATATAGCTTTTTCCGGAGCGCGTCGCGAGTACGTTGCCGACAGCGTCCTTGAGGGCGACCATATAAGCGAACGAGGAAGCGCCAATCTCGTCATTCGGATTGTGGATTTTCGCCAATACATCGTAACGTCCGTTACCAGCAGGAACGAACGCGATTTCTGCGACTTCGGGAATGGCGCCCGTGATCACTTCTTTGCAGACAGCCGCACAGACGCCGCCGCAGTCCATGCCGGTCTCATCCTGGTTCTGCTTCTGATCAAAACAGGTTTCCGGCGCCTTGAAAAAAGCATAGTACACGGCGATGCCGAGGAGCATCGCGAGCGTACAATATGTCAGAAAAATGATTACCTGCTTGAACGAGCGGGATATGAGCATACGCCACTGTAAGAGAATATATCTTGATTATAGCACACCTGCCCGCCTTTGGAGGGAACAAAAAACAACCTTGTTCAGGCTGTTTCTGTGATTGAAGAGGAATGTTCCCGGCACTGTCCTACTCTTGCCACTGAAGGCTACCATCGGAGCTGAAGTGCTTAACTGCTGAGTTCGGTATGGGATCAGGTGTTTCCACTTCGCTAGAAGCACCGGAAACATTCCCCTCCAAATATGCCTGTCTATCGGATGTATATTGTCAAACCCCGCTAGAAAAAACTTACCACACTCGAATGTATAAAAGCATTTCCGCGTTTCAGAAACACCTTCTTTTTCAAAATGTTATATGTTTTTTTCTTACAGGGGCAAGCACTCTTCACTGTTAACCGTACTCACTCTGCCCTCTTGCGAGAGCAAAACAAGATAGAAAAAAGAAAGTTGAATAAATTTATTAGTACTGCTTGGCTCAATCCCTCTCGAGACTTGCACCTGCAGCCTATCAACCTAGTCATCTTCTAGGAAATCTCCCCGCACCAACTTTGCGCCATAACCTTGAAGTTATGCAAAAAGTTTTAGCGAACTACGGACTCCTTGATTCGTAATACGCACCAGCTTGTCTTGCGCTTGCGCGCTGCACAAAGTTGGTGCGGGGTGTTGCCTTATCTTGAGCTTGGCTTCCCGCTTAGATGCTTTCAGCGGTTATCCTACCCGAACGTAGCTACCGAGCAATGCTCCTGGCGGAACAGCTCGTACACCAGAGGTTCGTTCTTTCCGGTCCTCTCGTCACGTTATTTCCCCAATTTCTTGGAGCGCAGACTATATCTTCACCCGTCTTTGCAAAAAACAAAGCGAGGGTGTTGGCGTATTACCCCTTCCCTCCTGTCCGATTCCGCCGAGGCGGGATCAAACTTTCCGGAAAAAAAGGAGTCCGTTCAGCTCACTGTGAAACTGAAACAAGTCGTTACGGGGTCAAATCTAGGATTTTACACAAATCAATTTTCGTTTTCTTTTTCTTGGTAACATAGTTTTCTTGCTGAATTACCAGGATGAGATTTACCAATTGTTTCAAATCCTTTTTTTCTAGCGTTTTTATTGTTCCGCGACAGAGAATCTCACATGCTATGCACAGAGCTTCTGCCTGGATTTTCTTGAATCGGATGTGCGGTAACAAGCTTTTCAGGATAGTCCTGATCTGCTTGTAGCCATTGATTCGAAGTTCGGTCATTCCATCATTACGTTCGGATAGATATCCTACTTCGAACACGTCTCGAATCCACGACAACGGTTTGTCGTGCCGAGAATCTTGATAGAAGCATATCGTAGCCATGAAGCGGACACCCCGCTTGCTATCTTTTCGCTTCTTGAGTTGGAGCATCAAGCTCCCGTCTCCATCAAGAAATCCCGCAATATACGCCAGATCAATTTTCGATCGACTTCCCACGGTATTGTCTTACAAATCTTCTGGTCCTCAAGCTCATTGTATCATATCTGGCCGACCGAGACCATATATTTTTCCATATGCCAGAAAATTTATGAAGATTCCACCGTTATTAGCCACATTGTCATTACGAATCTCTTCGTAAAGTAGCAATATTTTACTAGGAAAGAGTTCTCTCAAGCAACACACGCCTACAGCAGATAGGAAACCAACCTGTCTCACGCATATTCTGTTTTCTTTAGCCCTATCACTAAAGGAATACTTTTTCTTCTCACCTGTTACCA
Organism: Candidatus Moranbacteria bacterium RIFCSPHIGHO2_01_FULL_54_31; assembly: GCA_001784695.1. Lineage (GTDB taxonomy): Bacteria > Patescibacteriota > Minisyncoccia > Moranbacterales > UBA1568 > UBA1568. The sequence goes on from MFRV01000016.1 coordinate 8,362, forward strand.
GGTGTATGGACTATACCACCTTCTTCTGTCAAGGAAGAAGATCGACGTGTTAGCCTTCCCATTTTAGAGGAAGACTCCGTTCCTTGTAATCGGAACAAGTCTCTACGGGGTTAATCTACGTTGTATTCTTTTTTTGGAATAATTGAGTTCCTCAAAAGAATGAATGAGTTTCATCAACGCTGCAAAATCATTTTTATCTTTCACCTTGGACTTCGCGTGAAAAATTTCCTGCATAAGTTCAACTTGAGCACGCTTGAGAATCACATACGGTTTCACCCATTTGAGGAAACATTTCAGTGATTCTTCTCTGCCAATCGTATACTCTAAAATTCCGTCTTTGCGTTCCCGTAAGGAACCAAGAGAAATCAGAGTACAGATTTTCTCAAACTGCACTCGGCTTTTTGATGATTGAAAGAGCACGATATACGGGGCTACCTGAAATCCATACCGATAGGTCGGATTGGGTTTTAACCGTACATAAATGCTTCCATCTCCATCAAGAAAACCTGCGAGATATGCTTTGTGCGTTGACGAAATAGACTTGTTCAACATAGACAACTTCCCTCGGTATTATCCTAACATACGACAGGTTGTATCGCAATATATTCGTTAGGACTTCACCGATATGAGTCGATTTGTGCATCCTTGCGTCACCGCAAGGAGCCGCCATTTTGACGGTTTGAACCCAGCTCACGTACCACTTTAATTGGCGAACAGCCAAACCCTTGGGAGCTTCT
>MFRV01000017.1:0-1229 GCA_001784695.1 Candidatus Moranbacteria bacterium RIFCSPHIGHO2_01_FULL_54_31
TCCCACACATTTAAATGAATTATGAATAATGAATCAGGAATTATGCTAGGAAATCAAGAAGGTTTTGTCTTGTTTTTTCGTAATTCTTAATTCGTAATTCCCTATTCCTGCACCCGAATGCCCATCGAACGAGCCGAGCCAGCGATGATTTTCGCTGCCGCATCGACATCATTCGCATTGAGATCGGCCATTTTCTTCTCGGCGATCTCGCGCACCTGCGCCATCGTCACAGTACCGGCCTTGTCCTTGAGCGGGTTGGCGGCACCCTTGCCGATGCCGGCTGCTTTCTTGAGCAGATCGGATGCCGGCGATGTCTTCAATTCGAACGTGAACGTGCGGTCTTCATACACGGTGATTTCCGCCGGGACGACATCGCCCATACGGTCTTTGGTCGCGTCATTGAACTTCGCGCAGAAATCCTGGATATTCAAGCCATGCTGACCGAGCGCCGGTCCGACCGGAGGAGCGGGATTGGCCTTGCCAGCCGCGATCTGCAATTTGATGACTGCCTTGATTGCCTTCGCCATAATCGTCTATGAGCGAAGCGAGTAGCTACGGTTATGAGCGTCCCGCTTCAATTCTTTAGTTAAATCTTATCTTGGTTCATACAGAGCCGCAAGGCGTTTCTGTGCCACTTTCATTCCGTTTCTACCCATTTTCTTCGGAATTGGGGCGGGATAGCCATCCTTTCTACACTTTCCTGACCTGAAGGAAATCCAGCTCGACAGGCGTCTCGCGTCCGAAAATGGAGACGAATACCTTGACCTTGCCTTTTTCCTCGTCCACTTCCTGTATCTTGCCGTCGAAATCCTTGAAAGGCCCGTCGATGATCTTGATGGCATCGCCGACGCGCACATCGATCTTGTATTTCGGCTCAGCCACGCCCATCCGTTTCTTCAAGGCATCGATTTCCTTGGTATCGATCGGCGTCGGCGTCGTACCCAGACCGATGAAACCGGTCACGTTGGGCGTATTGCGCACCACGTACCAGGAGGCGTCCGTTACCATCATATCCACCAGCACGTACCCGGGATAGATGCGTTCCTCGACGACCACGCGCTTGCCGCCCTTGATCTTGATCTTCTTTTCTTTCGGCACCAGGACATCGAAAATCAGATCCTGCATATCCATAGATTCGATTCTCTGTTTCAGGTTGCGCGAGACATTGTCCTCATACCCGGAGTAGGTGTGAAGCACGTACCAAGCGCGACCGTGATGCTGGGTTTGTT
>MFRV01000017.1:1307-1524 GCA_001784695.1 Candidatus Moranbacteria bacterium RIFCSPHIGHO2_01_FULL_54_31
AATATTTCCATGCTAAGCCGCAGGCGATTCCGAGCGAATAACTAAATATTGTTTCAATCCTCTTCGGAACTGGTGCGGGATAACCATACTTATTTTACTTACTTTATCAAAAAACGTTCAACCAGGGAACTGAACACGAAATCCAGGCTGCCGAGAAATACCGCTACCACGAGACTGATCGCGATCACCAGAATAGTGTACCGGATCAGCTGCTGGC
>MFRV01000017.1:1576-16111 GCA_001784695.1 Candidatus Moranbacteria bacterium RIFCSPHIGHO2_01_FULL_54_31
CGTGTCGGCCAATTGACGCGAGAAAGCTCCACTTTGGCCTCGACGAGAAACGCAACTATCTTGTTCATAGGCTCAAGCAAACTTTCCCTCTTAAAAAAAGCCCCGAGGGCTTTGTGGATTGATAGTATCAAGAGATCGCTTTATTGTCAATTTACCCTGTGTCATTCCGCCAGAGCGGACCAGCACAACCGGATGACACGGGGCGCATCCTAGAAAAGCTCCATTTCATCGAAGAAGGCGCGGTAGGCCTCCAGGCATTTGTGCGCCTCTTCGCGAGCAATGGCGAAGCCGGTCTCGTGAACGATACGATTGCGGATCTGATGGGCTTCAACCAGCAGATGTTTCGTTTCGATCTGACCGTCCGGGATACTGTCGAGCTTCGCTCCCATCGTCGCACCTTTGTACCCGATACCGGTGAGGACTTCATCCGCGAAGGCATCCGCTTCGAGTACGGCCACTTTATACTGCGATGGATTGCCGCTCTCGAGACGAGCGAGACTTTTCTCGAAACGGTTGATAGCCTGGAACTGCGAGAGGAGCGGCCGGTCAGCACCGAAGAGCGCCACCTTGAGATCTCCGGATAATCCGCGCAGCATAAGCAGCATCACGATATCGGCAAGCAGAACCGCAACATAGACGAACAGGAAGAATTTCAGCGCCGCGATGAAGAAAGACGTCGAAAAGAACGTGGCGGCACTTTGCCCGATCCCGTACAGTACGCCGAAAATGTCGATATTCATAGCCTATTTTTTAGCGGTTTGTTTTTCGAAAGCATCTGCCGCGCGAAGCACGGTTTCTTCATCGAACCATCGACCCATCAGTTGTCCGCCGAGCGGCAGTTCCTTGCCATCCTCTGCGATAGTCCCCATCGGAAACGATATGGCTGGCACGCCGGCGAGATTCGCCGTCACCGTATAGATATCCGAGAGATACATCTTGAGCGGGTCATCGCCTTTTTCGCCGAAACGGAAAGCGGGCTCAGGAGTGGTCGGCGAAAAAATCAGATCCACATCCTCGAATGCCGCTTCGAAATCCTGCCTGATGAGCGCTCGAACTTTTTGCGCCTTCTTGTAATACGCATCATAGTATCCTGCCGAGAGCGCATACGTACCCAGCATAACACGCCGCTTCACCTCCGCACCGAAACCGACGCGCCGCGTATCCAGATACGTTTCGAGCAATGTGCTGGTCCCGGCCATAGAATCCTCCGCGTCATTGACGCGCAGACCATACTTGATGCCATCGAAACGCGCCAGGTTGGAACTCACTTCCGAAGGCATCAGGATATAATAGACTGCCAGAGCATAGATGCTGTGAGGCAGAGAGATCTCCTTGATAGTAGCGCCGAGCTCTTTGAACCGCTCGATCGCCTGATCCGCTGCCGCACGCACCCGCGGATCCAGAGTATCCGAAAAATATTCTTTGGGCACACCGATAGAGAGTCCTCGGATATCGCCGGTCAGATAGTCTTCGAACGGCTTGCCATTGCCGCTCTCAGCCGTCGTCGCGTCATGCGCATCGGAACCGGCTATGCGGGAGAAGACGATAGCCACATCCTCGACGCTCGTGCCGAAAGGGCCAATCTGATCCAGGCTCGAGGCCATCGCTATCAGCCCGAAACGCGATACGCGTCCATAGGTTGGTTTCAGGCCAACCAAACCGCAGAATGAGGCTGGCTGGCGGATAGAGCCTCCCGTATCGGAACCGAGCGACCAGACGGCTTCCCCGGCCGCTACCGCTGCCGCTGACCCGCCTGAAGACCCGCCGGGGACGCGCTCCGTATCGACGGGGTTTTTCGTTTTCCGGTACGCGCTCGACTCCGTAGATGAGCCCATCGCGAATTCGTCCATATTGGTTTTGCCCACGATGACCGCGCCGCGCGCTTTCAGTTTTTCGATGACGGTCGCATCATAGGGAGCGATATAGTTATCGAGGATCTTCGATCCGGCGGTCGCGCGCACGCCCGCAACGCAGATATTGTCTTTGATCGCACCGGGAATGCCGGCCAAGAGATCGATACTTTCGCCGCGCGCCAATCGCGCATCGACCAAAGATGCCGCTTCCAGCGCTTGCGTACGAAGCGTAGTCAAATACGCCCCGATGTCGCCATCTTTCTCTTCGATAGCCCGGAGATACTGTTCGGCAAGCTTGGTCGCCGTCACCTCGCCTGCGACGAGTTGGTTATGCAAATCGCGGATCATAAATAATGTAAAATGGAAATATCACAATGAAAAATGACGGATAAAAATTGAAACCGAATAAGTGCCGAAGTTTTTAAGTATTCGGCATTTTTTATTTTGCATTGTCATTTTGATTTTTGATTTTTTCACTTTGATTTTTTAGAATACCGACTTTACTTTTATGAAACCATTCTTCAGTTCCGGCACATTTTTCAGGATATCTCGCACACCCGCGTCCCCGAATGCCACAGTGACATCCGCGCGAGCCGCCCCCGTCGTCCCGGTGATGTGACCGATAGGCTCGACATCATCCGTCGCCACGCTCTCGAGCTCGCAAAAAAAATCCAGTATCGCCGAAAGATCCTTCCGATACCGGTCGATTTCCTTGTCCTTGATCCCGATCCGGGCCAGGAGCGCGATATTTTTTACCTCTTCTTTGGAAAGCATAAGAAAAGAATCAAGAATTGTGAATCGGGAATTATGAATCGGAAAAAATCTTGATTCCTGATTCTTGATTCCTGATTCTTCTTACTATTTTAGCAAATTTATAAATTCATTTTCAGACAATATTTTTACACCGAACTCCCGGGCCTTCGCTAACTTGCTGCCCGGGTTTTTTCCGGCCACGACATAATCCGTCTTCCGGCTCACAGAAGCGGCGACATCCCCGCCTTTTTCCTTAATCATAGCCTTGGCGGCATCTCTTGTAAAGGAAACCATCTCTCCTGTCAGCACGAACGTCAGTCCGCGCAGAGATTGTTCGGCGGGCGCTTTTTGCCGAGGCAGCCGTATCTCCACTCCCTCTGCCGCAAGCGTTCTCAAAAGCTCCTGATTTTTCACGTCGCTAAACCACTCTACCAGGCTTTCCGCTGATTTTTCTCCGATGCCATTAATGCTCATCCAGGCATCTTTCGTCATTTGTGGGAACCATTTGATAATGTCAGGAAGGTTCTGAATTTTAAAATTCTTGCTTTTTGATCTATTTGGAAATTGGAAATTGGAAATTGGAAATTGCCTTGTCATGCTTTGCATGATGAGGTTGGCGGTCTCTTCTCCGACATAGCGGATGCCGAGCGCGAACAGGAATTTATGAAGCGCTACACGTTTGCTCCGCGCGATGGCCTCTGCGAGCTTGGCGGCGGATTTTTCCGCGAACCGCTCCAGCGGTTCGAGATCTCCCGGGGTCAGCGCAAAAATGTCGGCCATATCCTTCACGAGCCCCTCATTCATCAGGAGCTCGACGATTTTCTCCCCCATTCCGACGATATTCAGCCCTTTCTTCGATACCGCGTGGATGATCTTTTCCCGCTCGACAGCGAAACAGCGCGGATTGACGCAGTAGAGCGCCGCGCTCATCTCGCCCGCATCCGCCTTGCCTCCCACCGCGATCCGCCGCACCCCTCCGCCGCAGATAGGGCATTGTTTCGGCTCGCTTACTTTCTTTTCCTTGCCGTCGCGCAGGTTCGCCATCACGGAAACGATTTCCGGGATGACGTCCCCCGCTTTCTGGATGATCACCGTATCGCCGATCCGCACGTCCAACCGCTTGATCTCATCGAAATTATGCAGCGTCGCCCGGCTCACCACCGAGCCGGCCACGCGTACCGGTCGCAGATGCGCCACCGGCGTGAGCGCTCCCGTCCGTCCGATCTGCACCCGCACGTCTTCCACGACAGTCGTCGCCTGCACCGCCGGAAACTTATAGGCGACTCCGAAGCGCGGCGACTTGCCGGTATAGCCGAGCTCGTCCTGCAGTTTTTTCTGGTTCACCTTGATGACGATGCCGTCGAGCGCGTACGGCAGGGTCTGGCGCTTTTTCCCCCATGCCTCATAATACGCCTGTATCTCCTCAACCGTTGTGCACACCCGAAAATGCTCATTCACCTTGAATCCTAGTTTTTTCAGCAATTCCAATTCTTCTTTTTGCGTTTCCGGAAAAGCATGCATTCCTGATTCTATCCGATCGATATCATAAATGAACGAATCGAGCTTGCGACTGGCCGTCACTTTGGAATCCAGCTGGCGGATCGCTCCGGCGGCGGCATTGCGCGGATTGGCGAAGAGCGGCTCATCGTTTTGCTTACGCTCCCTGTTGATGCGCCCGAGCTCCTGCTCGGAAAGCCAGGCTTCTCCGACGACGGTCAGGCTGATCGGCTCGCTCAGACGAAGCGGGATGCTCCGGATCGTGCGCAGGTTCGCCGTCACCTCCTCCCCGATGACTCCGTCGCCGCGCGTCGCCCCCTGCCGGAGCACCTCCTCTTCGTACGACAGGACGATCTTCAGGCCGTCGATCTTCAATTCGCAGATATACTCGACGCTGCCGCGCACGCCCTTCTTGCCGAGCATCCGCTTGATCCGCTCATCCCACGCCCGGAGTTCGGAAACGTCGAACACGTCATCAAACGACCACTGCCGCGTCGCGTGCCGCACCTTGCGGAAAGCTTTCAGCGGTTCTCCGCCGACGCGGAGCGTAGGACTCGTCTCGCTGCGGAGCAGAGGAAATGCGCGTTCCAGATCTTCTAGCTCGCGTATCAGGGAATCGTAAGCTTCATCGGAAATCGTCGGCTGATCCAGGGTATGATAAAGTCGCCGATGCTCATCGATTTCCCGGCTCAACCGCTCTGCTCTTTTTTTGGCCTCTTCCTGTGTCAGCATAGTATCAGTATATCACCTCCCAGACAGCAAAAAAACAGCTTGTTTTCGCATACCAGCTGTTCAAAAAAACCTCTCAAATCTGGATAAATCCGCTTTCCCCATAATCCACGAGCGAAACGGACGATTGGATCCGAGCCCGATGCGCCGCATCTTGGGCGATTTCCAGAGAAATAGTGACCTTGCCTACCAAGAGAGGCGTGGCCGCGGCATCCGATGGAACAACCAAGAATCTCCCGGCGGTGATATCTGTCGCGATGGCGGTGAACGCCGGCAAGCTCTTGGACCGGCAATCACTCACACCGGTCGCAGTCTGCCGCGCTACCTGCAAGTTCCCGCCTGAAACGCGGTACAGGAAACATACGCCCTGGGAATGATCGTAAAATTTCACGAAGGATTGGTTGCCCGCAGCGCTCACCACCGAGCTCGTCCGCAGCTCCTTGGCGAGCGTATTGAGAGCGAATTGCGCCGCCTCCACATCGAGCTGCACCGTTTTCGTATAACGATATCCGCTGAACGCCGAGACGAAGATCTGCGATACGGCTGTCATAATAGTCAGGAACATAAACAAAGAAACCAGCACTTCGATCAGAGTGAATCCTTTATTGCGTTTTCTGCGATGCTGCGATGAGAACATCATAGGCTACTTCCAGTTAGTCAGGGTGATTTCCGTAAAAACACAGCTGTTCTGAGCCGTGCAATTCGTCGTGTTGGTCGGCGACGGCACCGCTGCGCCGCCCCAAAAGACGAAACTGCGCACCAGCGCCTTTTCTTGCCCTGTGGGCGCATCCGTATAGTCTATGTAGACATAGCGCGAAAAACGCTCGGGTCCGGTACCGAAGTGCCCATAAAAACCGCCGACGTATTGGAGAGCATAGCTCGATGCCGGCCTGGAGTTCTGGCAGTCCAGACTGGTCATCGGATCATTATAATCGATCCGGCAATTTTTTCGATTGGTGAAGAAGGCGGCGAAACCATTGCCACCAGAAGCAACATTATTATCGCGTACGTTACGCACGAGCTCCACGCCCTCTTGGGCCAGCTCGACAGCGATGATCGTATCACGGGTGTCCAGAGAATGCCCCAGGCTCCCGGAGATCAGCACAGTCGTCGCCACCAGTCCGATAGTCAGCAAGAACGCCGAAATGAGCACCTCTATGATCAAGAAGCCCTGCAGTTTTTCGGTAAACGGTTGTGTGTTGCGACACGGCATATTTTCTTCTGCTCATTTATGGACACGCGCTCCCGCGCTGATCCGTGATCCTGCCATCGGCATACACGCACACCACGGAAGAAGTCGATTGTTTCGAAAGGATGGCCGCCTTGCTTCCGCCGCTGAAAGACAGCGCAGCGTGTGGCAGAGAGAACGTCAGGACATCTGATGTGATGAATACGACACCATTCTTCAGGGTATACGAGGCGATAGACGATGTCCGATTGCACACCGCTCCGTTTTTATACATATAGTCGGTGCTGTAGATTGCTCCGCTCCAGCTGACGCGAAAACCGCACGGATCGGTGCCGGCTACTATCTGTCTCCCGGTCAATGCATAATTCTGCACTTCGCGTATCGCGCTGGCAACGGCGCGCGCATTCGTTTCCAATTCTCTCTCTGTCCGCCCATTGCCAAGCGATACTATGGAAACCACGGCCATTATACTGACGATAGACAACACTATCAGCACCTCAATGAGCGTAAACCCCGCACTATTTTTACTGAAAGCATTCTTAAACTTAAAGGCTATTGCGGCACAACTTCGTCCAACGCTAGATACCTCCATCTCGTAAACAGAGTGCGGGGCAAACGCCTTGAAGTCATTTTTTCGGTTTGTAAGCATCGGGATTGTAGTTTGATATTTGTTGTCCTGCGCTGCTCTCAAACGAGCGGATACGCTGTATTCTCTATCTCCATTCTATCAGAAAACTGATAAACAGTCTTTATCGGTTCCATCAGACAGCCAGATACTGGAAAAGCCAAGGAAAAGCTTCCGGCAGGAAAATGGTCAGAATCATTCCGGCCACCAGAAACGGCGCGAACGGCAGCTGGCTTTTCAGATTTTTTTGCTGATAGAGTATGGCGAAAACACCGACGAGCGCGCCGAGTCCGAAAGAAAGCGTGAGCATCGGCAATATCAGGTGCAGACCGACTACCGAACCGGCGACGAACCCGAGCCACACATCCCCCCAGCCCATCCAGGTCTCTTTGGACATCCAGACCAGCAGGAAGAAAAAACCGCACACGACCATCCCACCAAGCAACCCATACCACAAGCGTGAACCGAAAAACGGCTCGGATACCAGCAAAAAGTGCGCTCCGAGGAAAAGATACGTCAGAAAAGCGCTTATGATGAGCATACTGATCGGGATCTCCATATGCCGCAGATCATACGCCCCGATGACCACAAGACAGCTCAAGGTAAAGAGGAGCCACCCCGTCGTCAGCCACGATACGCTGTCGAGAACAGAGAAAAAGTACTGTCCCGTCAGCATAAACAGGAGGCCGGTCACAAGCTCCAAGAGCGGATACTGCCACGATATCCGCTTGTCGCAATCCCGGCAGGCGCCCCGGAGCAAGATGAAGCTCAAAAGCGGGATATTGTCATACCAGCGTATCTGATGTTCGCAGTGCCGGCAGAAAGAGCGGCCCAACAGCGTCTCGGCATCTTTCAGCCGATATACCAGGACATTGAGGAAGCTTCCGACAATCAGTCCGGAGGTGAAAAAAACAAGCGAAACGGCCGAGGTATCCATATATTATAAAAAATTATGCAGTCTTATTGAAACGATGCAAAGAGTCTTCCGAAAAATTCGAAAGACTCTCTATCGTTCTAATACGATGAAACTGTCAAAGAAATACTCTAACAACCAGCACCGGCATACGTCGCGCCCGTATTGGTCACGGTCGCTGTACAAACAATCGCCGTGTTCACAGGAACAGCATCGATACTGAACGAACCATTACCAGATGTTCCACAACTCGGCGAAGCGGCGAATGCGGCATCCCAGTTAGTCATTGCTGAATCAACTGGCGGTGTCGGATCAACCGTATCGCACTGGATGAGGAATCCCGCGACTGCCCCCGCTGTTTCAGACTTGAAGGCAGCCAACTGCGCCTTGGTGCGAGCATTGCTCAAGCTCACCAGCACGATGGATGCCAAGATACCGATGATGGCGATAACGATCAAGAGCTCGATCAGCGTAAAGCCTTGTAATGTCTTTTTCATATGCTCACCTCCTCTCTGTTTTTCATATTTATTTTTCTTACTTTTCTATCTCTCTTTTTTATGGGCAATTTGTGAAATCAGCTCCGGTCTGACCCACTGTAGCGCTCGAGCAGCCTGGTATCGTAGCAACTGGCGTGATATTCGTTATCCGGAACATACCGCTCCACTGCGCTCCGCAGTCATTCTGCGCTATCGTGGCGCCGCTCCAGGCCGTCACCGTGGTATTCGCTCCGCCATTCGGCAGATCCGCCATCGTAATCGGACGACTATCGCAGATCGTGATAAGCGGAGCCCGGAGCGCCGACACCTCTTGTTTGAATGCCGCCTTGCGAGCCTTATCGCGCCCACCGCCAACACTTATCAATACGATGGATGCCAAGATACCGATGATGGCGATAACGATCAAGAGCTCGATCAGCGTAAAGCCTTGTAATGTCTTTTTCATATGCTCACCTCCTTTTATAATTTATGTTTTCATCCTTTGTGTTGCGAGACCTACCACCCTAGAAAGGTTAGGAAAGTATGCCTAACAACCAGCACCGGCATATGTGGTACCCGTATTGGTCACCGTCCCCGTGCAGACAATCGCAGTGTTAATAGGAACAGCGGTAATACTGAATGTTCCGCTTCCTGATGCTCCGCAACTTGACGATGTGAACGCGGTATTCCAGTTGGTCGTGGTCGAATCAGCCGGCGGTGTCGGAGCAGCCGTATCGCACTGGATGAGGAATCCCGCAACCGCGCCTGATGTTTCAGCCTTGAAGGCAGCCAACTGCGCCTTGGTGCGAGCATTGCTCAAGCTCACCAGCACGATGGATGCCAAGATACCGATGATGGCGATAACGATCAAGAGCTCGATCAGCGTAAAGCCTTGTAATGTCTTTTTCATATGCTCACCTCCTCTCTGTTTTTCATATTTATTTTTCTTACTTTTCTATCTCTCTTTTTTATGGGCAATTTGTGAAATCAGCTCCGGTCTGACCCACTGTAGCGCTCGAGCAGCCTGGTATCGTAGCAACTGGCGTGATATTCGTTATCCGGAACATACCGCTCCACTGCGCTCCGCAGTCATTCTGCGCTATCGTGGCGCCGCTCCAGGCCGTCACCGTGGTATTCGCTCCGCCATTCGGCAGATCCGCCATCGTAATCGGACGACTATCGCAGATCGTGATAAGCGGAGCCCGGAGCGCCGACACCTCTTGTTTGAATGCCGCCTTGCGAGCCTTATCGCGCCCACCGCCAACACTTATCAATACGATGGATGCCAAGATACCGATGATGGCGATAACGATCAAGAGCTCGATCAGAGTGAAACCCCTTCGAAAAATTGAGGGGATAGTATGCGGTTTTTGTGTCTCTCTTATGCGTATGCTCATCTGGTTGTATTCTACAGCTGTCCGGCGATATTGTAAATCGGCATCAGGATGCCTACGACGAGTATGCCGACTCCGATACCGAGCAAGACGATGAGCAGCGGCTCGATCAGCGTCGTCAGGTTTTTTGTCGTCGCTTCCACCTCCTGATTATAGAAACTTCCCACGCTTTTCAAGACCTGCGAGAGCGATCCTGTTTCCTCGCCGATACGGATCATCTGCGAGACGATCGGCGGCATCTCTTTGGTCCGGAGGAACACCGCACTCATCACGCTGCCTGTCTTCACTTCTTCCGCGGCCTTCACGATGATGCCCTGGAAAACACGATTCCCGATCACCTCGCTCACGATCAAGAGCGCGTGCACGACCGGGATGCCGCCATTGAGAAGCGCGCTCAGGTTTTCGGCGAAACGCGTGATGTAGATATTGCGAGCGAGGGTTCCGATGACGGGAATCTTCAGGAGCACGATTTCCCACTCGCGACGGCCGGCTTCCGTCCGGATATAGTAGACGAAGGCTCCGACACCGGCGATCACCACGAACAGCACCGCCCACCAGTACTGGTTCATAAAGTCTCCGAGCCAGATCAGTATGGCGGTGTACCAAGGAATCGGGACATTCAGATCTTTGATCAGTACCGTGATTTTCGGCAAGATGAACGTCACGATCAGAAAGCCGACGACGAACGCGACTGTCAGGACGAATATCGGGTAATACAGCGCGCCTTTGATCTTGGTAGCGAGCTCGTAGTTCTTCTCGATATTCTCAGCGACGAAGGTCACGGATTTCTGCAGGCTGCCGGAGACCTCGCCGGCGCGGATCATATTGATCGTCAGGGGCGAAAAGATATCCTGGTGCTTCTCGAGCGCCTCAGAAAACGGCATACCGTCTTCGATGTCGTCCGCTATTTCCTGGATGATGAGGCGCAAATACCGGTTGTCCGACTGGTCCCCGATAGTCTTGAGAGAAGAGACGATCGGGACGCGCGCCTCGATAAGCGTCGCCAGCTGGCGGAAAAACACCATCAGCTCCTTCTGACTCACGCCCTCGAAAATCTTCTGAAAACTCCTGATGAGCACCGAGGATTCTTTCTGCGCCTTCACGGTAATCGGCGTCAGGCCGTTTTTTTCGAGAATCTGCGCCGCCGCCTCCCAGCTCATCGCCTCCACCAAGCCCTCGCGCTCTTGGCCGGCATCATTTTTCGCTTTGAATATGAATTTCATAGTGCGCCTTAATGTATATGATTAGAGTATAGCAAATTTATTCCTTGCTCATAAGCATCTGGAGATACTCGCGATTTTTCGCATAGATGAAGGCATCATTGACCGAGATGAGTCCCCGCCGCACCAGATCCGCCAAGGATCGATCCAGAGACATCATCCCCTCTTTCAAGCCTGTCTCGATCACCGAATCCAGCTGATGGATCTTGTTTTCCCGGATGAGGTTCTCGACAGCCTGATTCTTGAACATAATCTCTATCGCCGGGATGCGGCCGCCGCCGACCCGCGGGAGCAAACGCTGCGAAATGACCCCGAGCAGCACGCTCGAGAGCTGCGAGCGGATCTGATTCTGCTGGTGAGCCGGAAAAACGTCGATGATACGATCGATAGTCTGGGCGCTGTCGTTGGTGTGCAGCGTCGCGAAAATCAGGTGACCGGTCTCGGCCGCCGTCATCGCCGTACTGATCGTCTCCAGGTCGCGCAGTTCTCCGAGCAGCACCACATTGGCATCCTCGCGGAAGACCGCGCGCAGCGCATCCGGGAAATTCTTCGCATCGCGGCCTATCTCGCGCTGATTGATGATGCAGCGGTCCTGGTTGTAGACGAATTCGATCGGGTCTTCGATGGTGATGATATGCTTTTCCAGGTTGTGATTGATGTAATCGATGATGGCGGCGAGCGTCGTCGATTTGCCATGCCCGACCGGTCCGGTGATCAATACCAATCCTTGGGAATAATTCGTGAAGCCGTAGAGCGAACTCGGGATGCTGAGTTCCTCCAGGTTGCGCAAACGATCCATAATGAAGCGCATCGTGACGCTCACATAGCCCTTCTGCAGGAAAACGTTGGTACGAAAACGCACCCGATCCTCGAAATTATACGAGAAGTCGGTCTGCCCCATCCCGATAAGCTCCTGCTTTTTCTCTTCGGTCAAAAGCACGTCGGAGAGCGCCTTCGTATCGGCCGGGGTGAGGATCTTTTCCTGGGCGATGGGATGCAGCTTCCCATCGATACGCAGCGTCGGATAACGCCCGACGACGAGATGCAGATCGGAAGCTCCCTGCTGGCCGACCAGCAGGAGGAGATTCTTCAAGCGTTGTTCCGTATGCAATGTTTCCATCAAAAAGGAATTATGAATTATGAATAAAAAAAGCAAAGACGCACTCCCCTTTATTTATGATTCCTGATTCATTTTCTTTTAGTATACCACGAAATGACAGGGATTATTCCGCATCCACCAGAACCTTCCCCTCCGTCACGCGCTCGACTTCCGCAAGCGTCGTGATGCCTTTGAGCGCTTTCAGTATGCCGTCCTGTTTCATGCTGGACATCCCCTGCTTGATCGCCGCAGCATGCACCTCCGTCTCATTGCCTCGCTTATCAGCGATGATCGCGCGCATCTCTTCATCTATTTCCACGACTTCATAGATAGCGACCCGCCCCTTGTAACCGGAATCGCCGCATTGGTCGCAGCCCTTGCCTTGATAGAAAACGATCTTCTGTTTCGCCTCGAGCCCATACGCCTTGACCTCTTCGGGAGCAATCGCGTCAACGACGGCCTGAATGCGTTCTCGCTGAGGTGCGGTGATGACAAATTCCTCGCGGCAATGCTCGCAGATGCAGCGCACCAGACGCTGCGCCGCCACCACCTGAAGCGCCGAAGCCAGAAGAAACGGTTCGACGTTCATATCTATCAGGCGCGGAATGGCTCCGATGGCATTGTTCGTATGGAGCGTCGAGAGCACCAGGTGGCCGGTCAGCGCCGCATGAATCGTCAGTTCCGCCGTCTCGTCATCGCGGATTTCTCCGACCATAATGACATTCGGGTCCTGGCGCAGGATGGATCGCAGTCCGCTCGCGAACGTATAGCCGATCTCAGGCTTGATCTGACTCTGGTTGATGCCTTCGACATAATATTCAACCGGATCTTCCAATGTGATGATGTTGCGCTCTTCTTTGTTCAAAATCTGCAGAAACGCATAGAGCGTCGTCGATTTTCCTGATCCCGTGGGACCGGTCATCAGGATGATGCCGAATGGCTGATGGATGCGCCGCTCGAGCACTTCGCGATTTCTGCCCCACAATCCGAGTTTTTCCAGGTCTGAAAAGTTGGAGCTCTTGTCGAGCACGCGCATCACGATTTTTTCGCCATCGATGACCGGCAGGCTGGAAACGCGCAAGTCGACAGCGACTCCCCCGTCGCTTTCGAAACGGAAGCGCCCGTCCTGCGGCTTGCGCTTCTCATCGATTTTGAGATTCGCCAGGATCTTGATGCGCGAAATCACCGCCCGTCCGACTTCCAGCGGAAAGACGAGTTGGGAGCGCAAGATGCCATCGACGCGAAAACGCACGCGGAAACTGCCTTCGATCGGCTCGATATGGATATCGCTGGCCCGGCCGTCCATCGCGTGCTTGACGATGACTTCTACCAATTTGGTGATCGGCGCATCCTGGAACACTTCGGCATCCTTGGATTTCTGTTTCTCTTCCTTGAATTCCGTAATCGCTTCGGAATCCTTTTTCAAAGAAAAAATAGCCTCCTTCAGGGCCATATCCGTTCCGGTATATTGTTTCGCCAGATCGGTGAACATTTTCTCCGAAGCGAGGGAGATCTCGATATTCACGTGCTCCTTTTCAGCGAGAAAACGGAGCATATTGAGCGCTTCGAAGTCTTGGGGATTGATCATCGCGACGTGGAGCGTCTCCCCATCTTTCTTGAACGGTATGATACCGTATCTTTTCGCCGTGTCTTCAGGAATGAGCGCCAGCAGCGTTTTGTCTATTTCCTGTTTCGGTATTTCCGTCAGCAGCGGCACGCTGGACGTTTTGGCTTGAGCCGAAAGAGCTGATGATGTATCAGCTCCTTTGATCTCATCTGCGGTTTTCTGCGATAATTCGTCCGGCATACGCAACAAAAAATATTAGGCTGTGCGCAGTCTCACCCGCTTATTGAAAAGGGTTGGGTTTTCCGGTCTGACCCTTCTCGAGAAGCGGGACAGGGCTCGTAATCTTGCCAAGCAGCGTGTCTATATCGGAAAAATCGAACTTCGCCTGCAAGAAAGCCGGTACCGAGAGCGCCGATGTCACCGGGCTTGACGGCAGATAGGCGAACTCTGTCTCAAATGTCCCGATGAGACGAGTCGTATCGACAGGAACGACATTCGGGTCGGTCGTTATAGAGAAAGAGCGTATTGTCTGGAAACGTTCTATATGCGACACCTGATCGAAAAAAGTCCTGATATTCTCGTATGACCCCATAACGCTGCCCGTCAGAACAAACGTCTTCAGCGCGTTCGGATCCACGACGGTCGTACCATCTGCATTGACCACGACTTCTTCAGGCGACTTCTTCAGCTCCATATCCGTGATCACGAGTCCCGACTGGCTGGCCAGAAAATTGAACGCATCAATCGCCTGATCCTGAGCCAGCGTCTCAGGCAGATAGCGATAGACGAATGTTTCCGAGTCCATCTGCGTATCAAGCGCGCTGTTCAAGGTACCGACATTAGCCAGGACAGCTTCAGTATTCGCGACGGCAGCGTCCTTCAGAACGATATCAGCTTTTTTCATCTGTATCGTATCGAAATCAGGCTTGATATATCCAATAGCCAGAATGAGCACCATGACTATGAAGAACGGAACGATGAGTACTTTGAGCCGCATAATTATTAAGAAAAAAATTAGAGATTACAACTGAGCCTTGAGAGAGAACGCGATATTTCCCTCTTTGGTCCGGTCAATCGAATCCACTGTGATACCGGAAAATAGGCTCTCGGACTTGAGGCTGATGATCTGTTGCGCGACATATTTGAAGTTGTCGGTCTCGCCCGCCACTTCTACAACCTTCTCCGCATCATTGTATTCGTATCTCGTCAATCGGACATTG
>MFRV01000018.1 GCA_001784695.1 Candidatus Moranbacteria bacterium RIFCSPHIGHO2_01_FULL_54_31
ATCTCAGCGTACTAGCATAATAATTTCTTAAAAGAAACGCTTATGAATCTCTGGCATGAAATTTCAGCGGGCGACGATGTGCCCAATATCATCAATGTCATCATCGAGTGCCCCAAGGGCTCGAAGAACAAGTATGAGATCGACAAGGAAACCGGCCTCATCAAGCTGGACCGCGCGATGAAGACGTCGCAGGACTACCCATTCGACTACGGTTTCGTACCGCAGAGCCTGTGGGAAGACGGCGACGCGCTCGACGTGGTCTTGCTTGCGACCTACCCGCTCGCTCCCGGCATCCTCGTGGAAGCCCGGCCGGTCGGCCTGATGACGATGATCGACTGCGGCGACAGCGATGACAAGATCATCGCGGTGCCGAAGAGCGATCCGCGCTTCGACGAGGTCCTGAACCTGAGCGATGTCAACAAGCATCTGCTCAAGGAGATGCGGCATTTTTTCGAGACGTACAAGTCGATCGATGGCAAGAAAGTCGTCGTGAAGGGCTTCAAGCAGAAGGCCGGCGCGATCGTCGCTATCAAGAAGGGACTCAAGATGTACCAGGAGAAGTATGGCAAGCGCGCCAGCGCCTGATCATTCGCAATTCGTTTAAACTGATTCTTACTATGGATGTCACTGTCACAAAACTGCCTCAGTCGAAAATGGAGCTCCGTATCACGCTGTCGTGGGAGGAATGGAAGGGGGAGATGGAACACGCCGCCGAGCACCTGTCCAAGGATGTGAAGGTGGCGGGTTTTCGCCCGGGCAAAGCGCCGCGCAACGTCATCGAGCAGCGTTTCGGCAAAGAAGCGCTCTTGGCGGAGGCGGCCGAACACACCGTCTCGCACTCGTATCCGAAAGCGCTCGCGAAGGAGAAGATAGAGGCGATCGGCCGGCCGGAGGTGACTCTGGGGAAATTCGCCGAGGGCGAAGCGCTCGAGTACAGCGTCGTGACGGCGGTGATGCCGGAAGTGAAGCTCGCTTCCTGGAAAGATGCGGTGAAGAAAATCAATGCCGCATTCGCCAAACAATCCGAAAACATCGACGAGCAGGAAATCGATGCGGAACTCGCGAAGCTCGCCGAGATGCGCGCCAAGCTCGTGACGGTGAATCGCGAGGCCAAGATCGGCGACAACGTGCTGGTGGATTTCTCGGTGCTGCAGGACGGCGTCCTGATCGAGAACGGCAAGAGCGAGAAGCATCCGCTCGTCTTGGGCAAGGGAGTCTTCATTCCCGGTTTCGAAGAACAATTGATCGGGATGAAAGAAGGCGAGGAGCAGTCATTCGAACTGACTTTTCCGGCGGAGTACCACGCGAAGCATCTGGCCGGCAAGCCGGCGACCTTCCAAGTGAAGATGGGAGTGGTGCAGGAGCGCGAGATTCCGGCTATCGATGATGCGTTCGCCGCAAGCGTGGGAAATTTCGAGTCGCTTGCCAAACTGCGAGACACTATGCGGACCGGGATGCTTGAGGAGAAGCAGCAGAAGAGCAAGGACGATCGCCGCACAGAGATCCTCGACGCTCTTGTGGAAAAAGCGACCATCGAGTATCCTGAGATTCTCGTCCAGGAAGAGCTGGTGCGGATGATGCGCGAATTCGAGGCGCAGATCCAGTCGCTCGGCCTTGATTTCGCAGCGTATCTCGTGCAGATGAAGAAAACGGAGGACGAGGTGAAGCAAGAGTGGGAGCCGCAGGCGAAAAAGCGCATCGCCGCTCAGCTGATCCTCGGATCGCTTGCGCAAGAAGAGGATATCGATGTCGATAGTCCGGACGTCGAAGCGGAGATGAACAAGGCGCTCCAGAGCTACAAAGACATCAAGGATATCGAGAAGAATCTCGATATGGAACGCCTCTACAGCGCCGTGCACGGACAGCTCCGCAATGCCAAAGTGTTCGCATTCCTAGAATCTTTATAAGCACTCCTATGAAAAATCAATATCTCATTCCGATGGTGGTCGAGAAGACCAGTTTCGGCGAACGGGCGTACGATATCTATTCGCGCCTGCTCAAGGACCGCATCATCTTCATCGGTTCGCCGATCGATGACAATGTGGCCAATGCGGTGATCGCCCAGCTGCTCTTCCTTGAATCGCAGAATGCCAAGGAAGACATCAAGATGTATATCAATTCTCCCGGCGGCGTCGTGACGTCGGCGCTCGCCATCTACGACACGATGCAGTACGTGAAGCCTGCCGTGCAGACGATCTGCATCGGGATGACGGCGTCGGCTGCGGCGCTCCTCCTGGCTGCTGGAAAAAAGGGCAAGCGGATGATCCTGCCGAACGGCGAAGTGATGATCCACCAAGTCCTGGGCGGCGCCCAGGGGCAGGCGACGGACGTGGATATCCACGCCAAGCATATCCTGAAGACGCGCGACCGCCTGAACAAGATCCTTGCCAAGCATACCGGACAGAAGCTCTCGAAGATCGAGAAGGACACCGAGCGCGACTATTTCATGAGCGCCGAAGAGGCGCTGAAATACGGCATCGTCGACAAGGTGATACAGTAGACCATTAACAGCCGGCAGAGAACAAACGAATAAGCAGCGCATTGAAAAACGAGCTCGGGAACGAGCTCGTTTTCTGTTAACCGTTGTCTGTCATGTGTTAACCGCCTTCATTTCAGTATAGGCACGAGGCTGGAACCGTTCATTTCCGGCGGTTTCTGGATATTCATAATCTCGAGCACGGTCGGAGCGACATCGGACAGGAGCCCGTTGATCTCATTCTGTTCGCGCATCATCTGCTCCGCATCTTTCTCACGATAATTGTCCGGCGCGACATACCAGAATGGTATCGGATTGATGGAATGTTCCGTATCGATCTCTCCCGTCGAGGCTTTTTTCAGCTCTTCGACGTTGCCGTGATCAGAGGTAATGAGCATAGCGCCGCCTGCTTTCAGAACAGCCGGGATGACTATCGACAGGCTTTTGTCGGTCGCCTCGACCGCTTGGATGGAGGCTTCTTCGTTGCCGGTGTGCCCGACCATATCCGGGTTGGCGTAATTGACGAGGATGAAGTCATAGTCATTTTTTTTCTCGAGCGTCGCGAGGAGCGCTTCGGTGATCTGAGGCGAGCTCATCTCAGGGACTTCATCGAAATGCGAGACCGCCGGAGAGGGGATGAGGAGGCGGTCTTCTCCCGGGAACGGCTTTTCTTTGCCGCCGTTGAAAAAGTATGTGACATGGGCGTATTTTTCCGTTTCGGCGATGCGCAGCTGTTTTTTGCCGTTCAGACTGAGTGTTTCGCCGAGGCTGTGCTCGATGTCTTCCGGTGGGAAAGCGATCTGCACCGGCAGGCCGCGCTCATATTCCGTAAAAGTGACGAAATGGAGATCGAGAAGTTTTCTGGAGAAGCCGTCGAAATCGGGCATGACGAATGCTTTGGCCAGCTCGCGGGAGCGATCTTCGCGGAAATTGAAGAAAATGACGGCATCCTTCTCTTCGATGAGGGCGGTCGGCTTATCCGCTTCGACGATAACGGTCGGTTCGATGTATTCATCCATGATGTTCTGGGTGTAGGAAAGCTCGAGCGCTTCGAGCGGATCGGTAGCGGTATTGCCCTGGCCTGCAGTCAGCATCGCGTATGTTTTTTCGATGCGATCCCAGTTGTTGTTGCGATCCATAGCAAAATTGCGCCCGGACAGGCTGGCGATTTTGCCGATGCCGACGAGGCGCATCTCGCGCAAGAGCTCCTTGATCTGCTGTGTCCCGGCTGTCGGCGCCGAATCGCGGCCGTCAGTGAACACGTGGAGGTAGACCTCATCCATTCCTTCGTTTTTGGCGAGGCGGAGCAGGGCGAGAATATGATCACGATGCGAGTGGACGGCACCGGAGCTGACGAGCCCCATTATATGGAGCTTGCTTTTGTTCGCTTTGGCGGCATTGATGGCTCCCAGGAGGACTTCATTCTTGAAAAAGCTGCCGTCTTGGATCGCCAGGGAAATGCGGGGCATATTCTGATAGAGCACGCGGCCGGCGCCCATTGTCATATGTCCCACCTCGCTGTTGCCAGCCGTATTCCAGGGCAAGCCGACCGAAATACCCGAGGCCTGGAGCGTGGTCATCGGGTAGAAACGATTCAATTTTTCGAAAGTCGGGAGCGTGGCCTCTCTGATGGGATTGCCTTGGACAGTATTGCTGATACCCCAGCCATCAAGAACGATCAATACGACAGGTTTGTACATTTTTGTATCTCTAGAGCCCATTTACAGTCTTCCTCTCCTCTGCATCATAGCATCCTTCTTCTTTTGACAAAAGCCTTTCCGGGCGGTACAATGGATTATGCAGCATTAATAGTTGATTTTTTGCTTCAGTCTGATAGAGTGGCTCGTTCAGGGCTTCACGGACACCGACACGCTATGCCAAAAAAGTTTTTGACAAGTCGCGCATCTCAGGATAATACCGCTCTCCCGGGAGAGAGAGGTGTTTTTGCGCTGTTCCCGATCTATCAGGCGGACGCATCCCACACATATGACATTTGGTCTTACTTATTTTCTTATTTCAGCCGGACTGCTGGCGGCCGGCGCGGTTGCGGGGTATCTTGTTAGACAAAATCTCGCCAAGCGGCAACTCTCGACGGCGGAAGGCCAGGCGGCCAAAATGCTCGAGGAGGCCGAGGTAGCGGTGAAAGAAATCACTCTCGAGGCCAAGAACAAGGCCGTCGAGATTCTTGAAGAAGCGAAGAAGAACGAGCAGTCACGGGAGGAGAAACTTTTGCTGCAGGAACAGCGCATCGAGAAGCGCGAAACGCAGGCCGAGCAAGGGGCTCAGGCGATCGACGCGGAAAAGCAGCGTCTGATGCAGAAGGCGGAAGAAATCAAGGCTATCCGCGAAGAAACCGAAAAACTGCACCAGGAAGAGCTGGGGCGTCTCGAGAAGCTCTCGCAGCTTTCCAAAGAAGAGGCGCAAAAGCAGATTTTCCAGCTGGTGGAGGAGGAAAGCAAGGATGCTTTGGTGAAGCGGATGTCGAAGCTGGAAAACGAAAGCGCGGAAGAATTGGAAAAACGCTCGCTCGATATTATGGCGACGGTGATCCAGAAATATTCCCGCTCCCACGTCTCTGAGTTCACGACGACGACCGTCGCTATTCCTTCCGATGAGGTGAAAGGCAAGATTATCGGCAAGGAAGGGCGCAATATCCGGGCGCTCGAAAAAGAAACTGGTGTCGAATTCATCGTGGATGATACCCCGGAGACTGTCATCATTTCCGGTTTTGATCCGGTACGCCGCGAGATCGCCCGGATCGCTTTGGAGAAACTGGTCTCCGATGGGCGTATCCATCCGGCCCGTATCGAAGAAGCGGTCGAGGAAGGGAAAAAGGAGATCGATACGAAGATCAAAGAAGCCGGTGAGGCGGCGGCGTACGATGCCGGCATCGCAGGCCTGCATCCGAAACTTCTCTATATTCTGGGTCGTTTGCGCTATCGCTACAGCTACAAGCAGAACGTCTTGCTGCACTCTTTGGAGGTGTCCTATGTGGCCGGCGCTCTGGCGGCCGAACTCGGCGCGGATGTGATGTGCGCCAAGAAAGCGGGACTGCTCCATGATATCGGCAAAGCGGTAGACCACGAGATCGAAGGCACGCACGTGAAGATCGGTATGCGCATCCTCGAGAAATTCGGCATCGGGCAGAATGTCATCGATGCGATGAAGTGTCATCATGACGAGTACCCGCATCAGACGGTCGAATCATTCATCGTTACGGCAGCCGATGCCATCTCTGCGGCCCGGCCCGGCGCGCGCAAAGAGACCGCGGAGAAGTATATCAAGCGCCTCGAAGAGCTGGAAGCGCTCATCAATTCCTTTCCGGAAGTGGAGAAGTCCTATGCCATCCAGGCAGGGCGCGAAGTGCGCATTTTCGTCAATCCTGAGGCGACCGATGATCTGGGCGCTATGAAATTGGCGCGGGATATCGCCAAGCGCATCGAGGAAGAGCTGAAGTATCCGGGCGAAATCAAGGTGAATGTCTTCCGCGAGACGAGAGCGGTCGAGTATGCCCGCTAAGGGAAATCGTCCCCGTGGAAACGGCAGGGGCCTGCCCCGCCTCATTCCTTGGAAAAGACTCGCTTTCAGAAAACAATGAGAGGCGCAGCCGCATCCGGGGAAGAGGCCGATTACTCTGTCAATCTGTATCGGAAATGGGGCGGGGTTGCATTCCTAGAAAAAAAGGCTTAGAATAAAGGACAGGAGGATAAAAGTCTAAATATAAACTAGAAAGGCAGGTGAAAAGTATGAAAAATGTAAACAAAGATACGCTCGTGCATTCGATCGTTGACAAGACCGAGCTCGCGAAGAAAGACGTAGAAGCTGTGATCGAAGCTATGATCGACACGGTTACTCGGGAACTCAGCCAGGGCAACAAAGTGACTCTCACTGGTTTTGGTACTTTCAAAGTTTCAGACCGCAAGGCTCGCGAGGGAATAAACCCCCAGACGAAGGCCAAGATCATGATTCCGGCTATGACTGTTCCAAAATTTACCGCTGGTAAGACCTTGAAAGAGGCTGTGAAATAATTTTTTTCACTATTGGAAACCAAAAGATGGAGCTACAACCCGCCCACGAGGCGGGTTGTAGCTATCGGGGTGTCGTATACCGGTAGTACGCATGCTTTGGGAGCATGTTGACAGGGTTCAATTCCCTGCACCCCGACCAGCAAGCGCGATAGGATGTCTCGGTTCCCTGCCCGCCGAACTTCGTCCGCGAAGGCAGGCGGGGATTCCGAGTACCCCGACAGATTGTTCCTTTGTTGAGCCAAAAGAGCTTTGACAAAAAAAGAGCGGATACGTACAATAAAGCGGTACCTATTATTTTTCTGTCTATGCAGGGATACCAGGTGATTCTCAAAGAAACGCGCGATGTAGCCGAAGGCACTCGTCTTTTTGTGTTTGAGAAACCGGCAGAGTACGTGTTCACAGCTGGGCAGTATGTCGCTTTTGCCGTTCCGAATACCAGCGGCATCGAGGTGGATCCGAGGGGGCTGACCCGTTCGCTCTCTATCGCCTCCGCGCCGTGCGAGCCGGATCTGTATTTCGCGATGCGTCAGGGAGAGAGTTCGTTCAAGCAGATGTGCTGGCAGCTCAAGGCAGGCGATACGGCGACGATTACCAAGGCAGTGGGTTTTTTTCTCTTGCCCTCTGATAGTGATATGCGCCCGGTCGTCTTTTTGGCAGGCGGCATCGGCATCACGCCGGTTCGGAGCATCTTGAAACAAGCCGAGCACGATGGCAGCAAGCGGAGTTTTACGCTCCTCTATTCGAATCGTTTCGCCAAGGATATCACTTTCGGTGAAGAAATAAACGCTTTGGATCTGGAGCGCTTCCGCGCTATCACCGTGCTGAGCAAGTCCACGGATGCCTGCGCCCCGCTCAATGACGAGCGCGGTTATATCTGCCAGCCGATGCTGGAAAAATATGTGGAGGATATTCTGGGACATCTGTATTATATTGTCGGGTCACCGGAGTTCAGCGACGCGATGGAGCAGATGCTGATCGGTCTCGGTATTCCCAAGGAACAACGCCATATGGATCCGTTCACCGGGTTACGCACGCAGGCAGCGAAATAAAAAAAACAGGATACTCCGCGGGCGTCGCCCGCCCATACCACCTAATGGCGGATGTGTCGGGTAAATATAATGGTTATTATTCTCTAGTGAAGAGAGCAAAGCTCTTTATATCAGCCCCGCCAGAGGCGGACAGGCTTCCAAGCGAGAGTATGCGAGAGTAGTACAATGGTAGTACGCTAGCCTTCCAAGCTAGACACGCGGGTTCGATTCCCGTCTCTCGCTCTATGAATATAGCCGGTTCCTTGCCCGCCTTTGGAGGGGATTCCGTTTACCCGCTCATAAAACACAAAAGACCCCCGATCGGGGGTCTTTTGTGTTTGGTATCGCAGGTGTATAATATGGGGTACCTTACGAATATTTCTATGTTGCCGCTGTATATCTCGGAACGCCGGAAAACGTTCCGCAAAAAGCATCTTATCGTTTCGACTTCCGCGGCGTTTCTGCTTGCCGGCAGCCTGTATTTCTTCACATCTGTGCGCGAACAGACTCGCGAAGAAACGCCTGTACCGCATCTGGAAACGGCCACTTCGACGCTTTCTGATTGGGTGGATGAGCACCCGCTGCTGGGTGCGGAGGATATTCCGCAACCTGAAGGAGAAAAAGCGCTGCCGATACTGCCGCCACCTCTGCCGCCATCAATGGAACGGATGAAAAAGCAGGGCTGCGTGGCAGACGGGTTCCTTTCCGGATATGGCGGAGATATCAATAGCTCGATCGCGATGATCAACCGCTCAAAGTGCTATTATCTGCATCGGGCGCTTGAGACATGGCTGCGGCCGCCTGATTTTCGGCTTGCGCGGAAAATCCAGTCCAAAGTGACGAAACCGAATACCGTCTATGGGATGTTCATCGCCGAAGCCATCGATACCAAAGCGAATTATTTTTATCCGGCCGAACAGCGCGATTTTGAATTCGGAGCGATGTGCCGTGCGGGCAGCAAGAATTATTGGGGGGAACATACCTGCAAGCCGTCTCTGGAACGGGAGGAATACCGGAAATACGTCCAATATATCGCAGAGCAAGCGATGGATATGGGCATTCAGAGCTTTCTCTTCGGACAGGTATTCTATCAGGACGCGAGCGATCTTTCTCAGACAGTGATGCCGGAAGTGATCCGCGATATGCGGGAATATGCGACCTTCCGTGGGATGACCGTCGTGATCGGAGCGCAGACCAATGACATTACCGATGAAAAATATCTGCGCCTTTTCGATTATATCGAGGGCGGCGTGGGATTGCAGCAAGACGGCAGCATCGAGGACGGACCCTGTTTTTCGCGCTGGTGGCAGAGCCCCGGGGATTGGTGCTGGGCGCTTCTGTGGGACAGCCGTTTCGCTGACAAGGCCAACAACGTTTTCCTGCATTTCGATTGGAGCGGGAAATTGGGCGATGATATGGATGTGTTTACGCGTATGGACAAGGGCGCGCGCGCTGCGGCGCTGCGGCGCTTGCATACGTACTTCACGGGGCGCGGCTTCGGTTTCCTGATGCCGCTCCAGGCGACGCTCCACAAAGACGATGTCGGCTGCGGCGGACCGAAAAAACGCTTCTATTCCGCGAGCCGGAAATATTCCTGCCAGGATGAAGAGGCGATCAGTGAGATCCTTTCCGGGAAGCAGTGATATTTTTCCCTGTCAAAAGAAGTGTGCGTTTGGTATAATACGGAGACAGCCTATCTCTTGTTGTGTTTTGTAATGACTCAATCTCACGATAAACTCTTCAAGCGCCGCAGAGAAGATTTCTGGTGTGAGCAGTGCGGCGCGCAGGTTGCCGGGGATGGGTATACGAACCATTGCCCGCAGTGTCTGTGGAGCAAACACGTGGATGTCCGGCCTGGCGACCGGGCGGCGGAGTGCGGCGGGCTGATGGAACCGGTCGCGCTTGTGAAAGAGCGATTGACGCATCGCTGCGTACGCTGCGGTTATGAGAAGAACAACAAAACGGCGGCGGACGACGATTTCGATGCGCTGCTCCGGCTTGCGAACAGAATAGCGGATGGCAGATAAGGCTTTCCTTGAGCCTCTCAGAATTTTTTCTTGAGAAGAGGGAAGCAAGAAAAACAAAGATAATATTTGGAGTATGGTGTGGAAAAAGTTCGCTTCACAGGATAGCCTTGATGCCTTGGCAGAACTGGAGAGTTCGGAGAAAGGTTTGCTGCCAGAGGTCGCTCGGGAGCGTTTGCGTATAGAGGGGAACAACACGCTGGGAGAAAAACCCTTCTCCATTGTCGCGATGCTCAAGCGGCGCGCCCGTTCGTCTTTTTTGTATCTCCTGTTGGCTGCCGCCGCTCTCTCCTATGTTCTCGGCGAGCGTCTGGATGCGGCGCTTATTTTCATCTTTATCGCGATCAATGTCGGGTTGGAGACCTATCAGGAATACCATTCCGAGAAAGCGGCGCAATTGCTCAAGCGGTATCTCGTGATATATACGCATGTGCGCCGCGGCGGAAAGACCCTGACTATCGAAAGCAAGGAAGTGGTTCTGGGGGACATCGTATTGGTCGAGGCTGGCGATCGTCTGCCGGCAGACATACGCTTTACCGCTGCCAATGGGCTGGAACTCGATGAAAGCTTGATGACCGGAGAATCAGCGGCGGTGCACAAGACCGTGGCGACGCTCACGGTACCTCCGACTGAAATGTACGAAGCGCAGAATATCGGTTTTGCCGGGACGGTAGTGACAGCTGGGCGCGGGGAGGGCGTCGTTTTCGCAACCGGCAAGGATACGGCACTTGGCGATATCGCTGCTTTGGCCGAGGAAAGCGAACATCCGACGGCTTTCGAAAAGGACATTGCCCAATTCAGCCATTTCATCTTGAAACTCGTTCTCCTGACACTCTCATTGGTTTTTGCCGCGAATATATTTCTCAAGGGAGACAGTGTGAATACGGTGGAGCTGCTCGTTTTTTCTCTGGCATTGGCGGTGTCGGTCATACCCGAAGCCTTGCCGGTCATTGTTACGGTGGCATTGTCCCGCGGGGCGCTGCGTCTAGCGCAGAAAAAGGTGATCGTGAAGCGCCTCTCGGCTATTGAAGACCTCGGCAGCATCGAGATTCTCTGTACGGACAAGACGGGGACGCTTACAGAAAATACGCTCTCCGTGACTCATATCAATGCACAGGATGAGCTGCTTTGTCTCAGACTCGCTCTCGCCGCTTCCTTGGAAGAACCGCTGCATCGCGGAAAATTACATGATGCTTTTGATCTGGCGCTGTGGCAGAAAGTTGGTCAGCAAGACAATGGCGATATGCGACGCATCGACACTATTCCGTTCGATCCGGAACGCCGGCGCAACAGCGTGCTTGTGGAGATGGCTGACGGAACGAGAGAGATCATAGTACGGGGGGCTCCCGAAGAAATCATCCGGCTATCGAGCAATGTGGATACATATGCCGCGAAGAATCTGCTGCAATGGATGAAAGAAAAAGGGTATCAGGGCGAGCGCGTGCTGGCGATCGCCCGCAAACCGTTTCCTGCGGATCGCAAATATACGCTGTACGCAGAGCAGCACCTGGAATTCATCGGGCTGATAGCGTTCGCTGATCAATTGAAGAAAACGGCCAAAGACACTATCAGAAAAGCGGAGGCGCTCTCTGTGCGGGTCAAGGTTCTGACGGGCGACAGTCCGGAAGTTGCGGGTGCTGTCGGGTATGCTGCGGGGCTGCTCAAGCGTCCAGAGGATGTTGTCACAGGGAAGGCGCTCGCAGCAATGGGGTATGAAGAACGCAGGCAGACGATAGTATCTCACGCGGTATTTGCTCGGATTTCTCCGCGCGAGAAGTACGAGATCATCAAGGTATTGCAAGAGAAGCACGATGTCGGATTTTTGGGCGAAGGGATCAATGATGCTCCGGCGCTCAAGATTGCCGATGTCGGGCTCGTTGTCGAGGGGGCTTCCGACATAGCGCGGGAAGCGTCCGATGTCGTGCTGTTGCAGAAAAATCTCGATACCGTCATCGATGGCATTACGGAGGGTCGGATGATCTTCGCCAATATCCTCAAGTATCTGAAAATCACGCTCACGTCGAATTTCGGCAACTTCTATTCGGTGGCGCTCGCTTCATTGTTTCTGCCGTTCGTGCCGCTGCTGCCGATTCAGATCCTCCTGCTCAATCTATTATCTGATTTTCCGATGATCGCTATCGCGACTGATACGGTGGATGCCGAAGAGCTGGACAAGCCGAAAAATTACCAGGTCCATACCGTCGTGCTCGCCGCCATCCTGCTCGGCGGAGTGAGCTCGCTCTTCGACTTTATGCTCTTCGGCGCTTTCGCAAAGGTGTCGCCTGGGGCGCTCCAGACCGCCTGGTTCATTCTGAGCGTCATTACCGAAGTCATCATCATTTTCTCTTTGCGGACGCGCTTCGTCTTTTTTCGGACTCGCCGTCCGTCGGTGATGCTGACCATCCTCTCATTCGCGGCGCTGGCCGTGGCCATGCTGATTCCGCTCCTCCCGTTCGGATCAAGCGTCTTCCACTTCATAAGACCGGATGCTTCTTTCGTGATGATCATTGCGAGTTTGGCCGTCGGCTATTTCATCGCGACGGAGACGGTGAAATATCTGTATTATCGCCACCTGCCGCGCGGAGGGAACAAGCATGGCATACCGATGCGCGCATAAAGTGTCGCAGAAAATGAAAAACCCGGCTCTCCTGTGGGGAAGGGTCGGGTTTCAGTTTGGCGATGTTACGCCCAGTAGTCGTGAACGGAGAAGTGCCCCCTGGTGACCGGGTGAACTTTCCCTAGATTAGATGCGGCCAGGGCGGCCATATTGGCAGAACAGTGATAAGCGTTTGCCTGTGGATATTGGCCCGTATCTTCATCAAGAGAGAAGAATGGGTCGGCAGTCTTGGGGATGAGAGCGAAAGTCTTGTCATCAAGACGATGCGGGCTTCGCCGGTCTTCTGGAAATGTTTCAGCATTTTCGCAAGCAATGAGGATCCCCAGCGGGTCAGCGGCTGGATCGCAGTCCGGCGAGATTACGCCGGTGTGATTCTTACGCCGTAAATGCAAGTCGTCCGGGTCAGTGTTGATCATACTGGAAAAGGGGGTCCATCTTTTTATTGTGCTTTGTAAATTTTTCGGCATCACAATTCTCCATCATTCAATTGTTAAGTGACTGTTCCTTCGGAATACTATCCGAAGCCGTGGAAACAAAAAAACGGTAACCCGTTTTCTGTTATCATTTTTATACCACAAAAGAGGAGGTATCGTCAAGCTATTCTTTGGCAGCGATAGCCTTTCTCAGGATTTCCAGGCATTCATCGAGCGTTTTGACACCGAGCGAATCCTCGCTCCGGTGTTCCAGAGAAACGCTCCGCGCGGCCACTTCTTTGTCCCCGATGACGAGCAGGTAGGGGATTTTCTGTATTTTGGCGAGGCGCACGCGCTTGCCGAGCGATTCATCGCTTTGATCGAGTTCGACGCGGATGTCGTTTGTGCGGAGCAGCGCGGCCACTTCTTCGGCGAATGCCCGGTGGCCTTCTCCGATCGGGAGGACGACCGCCTGGACCGGCGCGAGCCACACGGGGAAAGCGCCGGCATAGTGCTCGATCATAATGCCCATAAATCTTTCGAGGGATCCTGAAATAGCACGATGGATGACGACTGGGCGTTCTTTCTCGCCCCGTTCATTGACGAAAGAGAGATCGAAGCGTTCCGGGAGGTTGAAGTCGCACTGGATGGTAGCGAGCTGCCATTCGCGCCCGATAGCGTCTTTGAAAATGAAGTCGAGTTTCGGCCCGTAAAATGCCGCCTCGCCCTCGACTCGGCGATAATTGAGACCGTTTTTTTTCGCTGCCTGTTCGAGAGCGTTTTCTGCGATCTCCCAGATCTCGTCGCTGCCGAGAGACTTGCTCTTGTCTTCGCCGCGTACCGAGAGCGAGACCCAGTAGCCGTCCATCATTCCGAATGCCGTGTAGAATTCCTTGATGATGCCGATGATAGTCGAAATTTCCTGTTCGATCTCCGCGGTGCGACAGAAGAGATGTCCGTCATCCTGGGTGATAGCGCGTACGCGAGTGAGGCCGCTCAATTGGCCGGACTTCTCATCGCGGTAGACGGTTGCCGGTTCGAAGTAGCGTACCGGCATATCGCGATACGAGAATTGGTTGTCTGCGAAGAGCTGCATATGATGCGGGCAGTTCATCGGTTTTATGATGAATTTCTCTTCCTTGCCCTGCACGCGGAAGAGCTCATCGCCGAATTTTTCGCTATGTCCGGAAGTGATATACAATTCTTCTTTGGCGATATGCGGAGTCCAGACCTGGGAGTAGCCTTTGTTCTTGTGAAGTTCCCAGAGAAAATCCGCCAGCGCCCTGCGGATGATCATTCCTTTGGGCTGGAGCAGTGGCAAGCCGACGCCGACGAGCGGGGAGAGGGTGAAAAGATTGAGCTCTTTGCCGAGTTTGCGGTGGTCGCGTTTGCGCGCCTCTTCTTGCTGTGCGAGATATGCTTTGAGCTCTGCTTCGGTAGCAAAGGCAAGGCCGTACACGCGGGTCAGCATCGGGTTCTTCTCGTCTCCGCGGAAATATGCGCCAGCGAGATGGGTGAGCGTGAAAGCGCCGGCATCGATGGCGCCGGTATTCTCTACGTGGCCTCCCTCGCACAGATCGATAAAGCCGCCCGTTTCGTAGAGGCTGAGCGTCTCACCTGATGTTTCTATGTCGGCGATGATAGCGAGTTTGTAGGGGTTGTCTTTGAAGCGTTCGCGCGCTTCGGCGATCGTAGCTTCCGTGCGGACGAAGGGCAGCTTCTTGTTTACGAGTTTCCGCATGCTTTTCTCGAGGGTCTTGAGGTCGTCTGGCGACAGCGTCTTGTCAGGGGAGAAATCGATATCATAATAGAAGCCGTTGTCGGTGACAGGTCCGACCGACAGCTTGGCTTGCGGATCATATTCCAAAACGGCGCTGGCGAGCAAATGCGCCAAAGAATGCCGAATGTTGTAGAGCGCGTCCTCCATACCAGTCTTTGCGTAGCGTATAAATATCCCTTATGTCCAGTATACCCCTTACTTTTTCAAGTGCAAAACGGAGCTATTTCTTCTCATCCACCGTCTGGATGGAGAAGTTGAGGTCCTTCAGGAGCTCGGCGGTCTGGGTGTATTCCTGGGATTTGGTCTTCAGGTGTACGGTCACGGGCAGGGTGCCGACGCCGGACTGCTTCTGGATCAGGAGACGGTAATTGTCAGGCGTGATGGTGTCCGGGAGCTCATAGGTGAGCGTGGTCTGCACATCGCTCTGCCCGATCTCCACGTCGACGAATCCGCCGAAATAGGTTTTATTGAGATCTTCGTTGGTGATGACGGCGTTGATCCACTTGCGCTCGAGCAGCCTGGATCCTTGCGGTACGAAGGCGCGGAGATAGGTGTGGTAGTCGCTGGTGCGCCAGTTTCCGAAGGGAGCCGTGTTGGAGTAGGTATAGACGATGGTGCCCGTCGGTTTTTCACCGGTGAAATCCACGGTATAGTCGAGGGTGCGCTTGACGTAGTAGTCGGTTTTGAGCGCACCCATATTGGCATCGACCAGCATCAGGTAGTCGCCACCCCAATCTTTGACGACGCCTCCGTCCCAGTGGACGCTTTCGACGAGCGTCTGGAGCGCCGGATCCTTGAAATAGAGCATCACATCCTTGTTACGGAGCTCTGTCTGGGCGAATTCTGCCAGCCGAGGGATATTGGAAACCGTCGCGACGCGCTTCATGATCTCGGCGGCGATTTTTTTCATTATCAGCTTGCGGTTCTGCTTCAATTCGGCCGGCACGTCTTCGCCGAGATAGGCTTTTTCTACGCGCTCCTCGAGCTTCTGGGCGCCATCCGTGCTGGTGTAGACATTGGAATCGCCCGGTACCTGGATCGGCCCGGTCAATTCGAGGATACGGTTGAAGGTGAGCGAGTTCACCGCGATGACGCCGTCGAATTTCTCATATCCGCCAGCGAGGCGATAGAAATACTGCGCCTTGTCGGCATTGATCGGGAAATCGGGGGAGAAATTGGAATCCCGGAATCCCCAGCGCTTGAGCTGGAGCTTGCGGAGGAACGGATACGGGGGAGTGATTTTGACATTAGCAGCCTTGAGGCGCTGATCGAGGAGGTTGGCATCTTCGACGAATGTCGAGAGCACTTCGCCGTTTTTCACCTTGACGATGGCGTATTGCCCCAGGAAGCCGCCGCCTGGACGGAGCTCGTCGCTATTCTGCAGAAGTATCAGGAAAGAATGCACGGTATTGTCCTGCTTCGTGAGCGCTGCCACGAGAGCGTTCACCACCTCGATCTCCTTTTTGGTGTCAGGCGCCAGAGGGAGTAGCGCGGAGACTTTCTGGAACAGATTCAGGGAGCTGGCTGCGAATTCCGTTTTATGATCTTTGATATAAAAAAACAGATAGGCGCCTCCGATAACAATCAGAACAGCGAGGGCGATGGTGATGATTCGTCCCTTGGTAAGAAATGGATGCATGAGAGGGGAAACAAAAAATTATTAAGCCTTTCCAGTGTATCAGGAGTGAGCGGGTTTGAAAAGTATAGTACTATGGGTTACAATGGCGCTGATAAAGAGCTGCGAGAGTAGCATCTGCCAGCTGGCGGAGTAGTACGCTAGCCTCGCCAGAGGCGGGTAAACTTCCCGACAGAGTATGGATTGCGGGTGTAGTACAATGGTAGTACACGACCTTCCCAAGGTTGAGACGAGGGTCCGATTCCCTTCACCCGCTCATAGAGTAAGGAATTCGATTTTTACCCGCCTGTGGCGGGCCCGTATCTC
Organism: Candidatus Moranbacteria bacterium RIFCSPHIGHO2_01_FULL_54_31; assembly: GCA_001784695.1. Lineage (GTDB taxonomy): Bacteria > Patescibacteriota > Minisyncoccia > Moranbacterales > UBA1568 > UBA1568. The sequence continues at coordinate 16,309 of MFRV01000018.1, forward strand.
GCTCAGAATGTAATTAACCTGAAAAATCTATGGAATCTTTTCGCATAGGAGAGGCGATCAAGTATGGATGGGAGAAGTTCAAGGCGCACTTCCTGTTTATGTGGATGCTGTTGGGAACGGCGTGGGGTATCGCCATCCTGTTCGATCTGCTCCAGAAAGGCGCCGGGAAAGAAACCTGGCTCGGTGGGCTGATCGGTCTGGCAGCTATCGTGGCCGGCTTCATTCTCGAGCTCGGCCTGATCCGGGCGTATCTGGATCTGGACAAGGGCACCGAAGACAAGATAGCGGTGCTATTTTCGGAGTATCGCCTGGTGTGGCGCTATTTCGGCGCCGCGCTTCTTTATGGCATTATGGTGGTGTTCGGATTGATCCTGCTCATTGTTCCGGGTGTTTACTTGGCTTTGAAATACCAATTTTTTGCCTATCTCATCGTGGATCAGAACCTCGGTATCCTGGATGCTTTGAAACAAAGCAGCGAGATGACCCGGGATATCAAATGGAAATTCTTCGGTTTCGTGTTGGCCGTATGCGGGCTCAATATTCTTGGTGCGCTCGCGCTCGGTATCGGACTCCTCGTGACGATTCCGGTGAGCATTATGGCGTATGTGTATGTCTATCGGACGCTTGTGAATCGCGGCTTGCCGGCGGTTGTTCCTGCGGCACCGGCTGTCTGAGCATGACCTTATTCGGCAGCATCGAGAAGTCTATTGATGGAGGCGTTGATGTCTGAAAGCAATGCTCCTGTGAATGTTATGGTATACGGCGTCGGTTCCGGCAGGTCGGCTGTTTTCTGAGCGGGTGTCGGTGTGAGGGCGATAGTATCCGGAAGACGGATGTGCGTACCGTATGAAAGCAGATCTCGCAGATCAGGACGGTCGGGATCGAAAGATTGTCGGTTGCGCATACTTCCTACCGCTTCGGGTTCTATTGTTTCCGTTGTCGCGGTCAGAATGTTTTCTTGCACTCTATCTGTTGTCGCCCCCAGTACGAGAGGGGCTGCATTTTCCGTGTCGCCACTCTCTGCTTCGGGTACGGCGGCGGCTTGTTCTCCTGCTTCCTCCCATTGCCATCGACTCCCTTTTTCTTTGCGATAGACGGCCTCTTCTGCGGCTGATTGCTCGAGCTTGTATTTTATTTTCTGCAATACCGATCCATCCGGTGCGCGGAGCTCGATCTTGCCTTTCTAGTTGGGGAGCGTGAAGAGAGAATCGGTACGGGTGAGTTTCGCCGCTTTTTTCCCACCGATGACGAAGTCTTCGCGGATCGGATGATTGACGAGGTTTTTCCAGCCGGTAGCGATGCCGAAACCTTTCAGATTGACGGATTTCTTCTCGCGATTCTCGAGGATGAGCCACTCATTGTCAGTGTCGCTGCCTGCCGGATTGGGTACGAGCGCCGTGATGCGGACTGCCGGATGATCATAGGACACTATCTTGATCGAGAATGTTTCCAGCACGTCGTCTCGGGCGTCGCTTGTTTTGAGCGTGACGGCGTACGTCCCGTTTTCCTCGTAGATATGCGAGGTCTTCGCCTTGTAGCTTTTGTGGCCATCGCCGAAATCCCAAGTATGCTTGAGCGTATCGCGGTCAGCGTCTGAACCGCGGGCATCGAAATCGACCGCTACCCCGCGGTAGCCGCGCTTCGGAACCTTTTCTTTCGTGTTAGGGAGGGTATTCGGCTGATTTGCCGCGCCGGGTGTCGGGGCGCCTCCGCGCCAACCGGCCGGAGTATAGTTGAGGGAAACATCCTCTTTGGTTTTCTCATAATGCACGGAATCGATGAGCGCATCTTTGTCATCAAAAAGCGAAAGAGTCTCACTGGAATTATTGAGGGACAACTTGAAAGACTGGTCGGTGACTGCAAGGTAGGCAGCTTCCGCTATGATCGAGCCGGGAGGGAAGACATATTTTCCTGTCTTGGTCGCGTCGCGGAGAGTCCAGCCGGAGATATCGGCCGGCTCCGTCCCGAAATTATAGAGTTCGATGAATTCCCCGGCATCGCTTTTGGCTTTGGGATTGGGGAAGATTTCATTGATGCGGATAGCAGATGGCGCAGTCGGCTGAGGAGTCGGATCAGGGGTTGGATCGGGTGCCGGAGCAGGGCAGGATGTGCCCGTACTTTTCGTCGGCGTCGGAGCTGTAGAAAAACTTGGCAACCAGCTGTCATCAGCCACGTCCCGCACTATGGACTCATTAGCTCCGGGGTTTGCGGAAAAACTGAAAACGGCCGGGTCGAACGGATGTGTGCCCCCGCCCCACGAAACGGAATCGATGATCGTATCGCCCGCGCTCTCTGGGACGAAGAGAGCCAAGCTGTAGTTCGCAGAAAGGGTAGCGCCAGTTTTCGTATCGGCACTCTCTGCGAAAACCCCGTCTTTGTTGGCCCACAGGTAGTATCCCAGAGCCGCGATACAGGTACCTGGAGCTATCTCGTTCACTGATTTTTCGCTGCCGCTGCTGTTTTTGGAGCGGAGGCGATAGCGGGAAATATCGACGGATACGGACTGGGGGTTGTAGAGCTCGATGAAGTCATCATCGGTATGATTCGTGCCGCCGGTTATCTGGACTTCGCTGATGAGGATTTTCGGTGTTTCGGCGAAAGCTGGGGAAATATGAAAAAATGCGCACACAAAAACGGCGACGCCGATAAAGTTGATTTTGATTTGCATATTGGTATTTCTTTTTTCATACCATAAAAATACAGCGGTAGCAATTTTCGCGTTTGTCTCAAGGTCGTTGTTTACCACTTGACACATACCAGCTGGATAGGTCGCGGGGTTTGCGAATCGCTGGGTAAGTGGTACAATAAAAATGTCATAATACTATATCTAAAAACTAACAAAAAAGCTATGCAGCTTTCATTCCTCCGCAACTTCACCTACTGGCTCCGCGTGGTCTCACTCGGTCTGATCGTCGGTCTCTCTATCCAATTTGTCCAAGCCTGGACCGCGCCGACCGGGACGCCGCCAGCGGGCAATGTCGGTGGACCGCTCACGACAGGGAGTGTCAATCAGGTGAAAAGCGCGAGCCTCGGACTGACAGGCAATTTGGTGGTAGGAGGCCAAGTACAGACCAGCACGCTCCAGGTCACTTCAGGTGCCGGTGCCGGCAATGTACTTACTTCAGACGCGACTGGGAATGCGACGTGGCAGACAAATGCAGGAGCTGTGCTCCCCGGGACGCCCTGCGGTGCAGTGAGTACTTACGGTCCTGGGTATCCGACATTCGCATGTCAAGGCAAGATTCCGAATCAGGGTTGTCCCGGCGGATATACGTATCGTGCGCTGTCTGGCAGCAACAGCGATAACTGGGTGTATTCATGCATAAAAAATTAGATAAAAACCGATAGCTAATACAAAAATATGTTCACAGAATTTTCTCATCCGGATACCCTCAAGCGCCCGATGCTCAAGCGGCTTCTTTTGGCGCTGCTCGTTCTTCTGGTCATCGTGGCAGCGGTGAGTTTTCGCCAGTATCAGAAACAAGAGCAGATAAACAAAGCTTTGCAAGAATCGGTAGTGAATGAGAATGGCGGAAGCAAGGAATCTTCGGCGGACCAGATTCGCAAGCAACTGGAAGGGCTTTCCGTGTCATCCAAAGACATTCCTGCGCCCAGCGAAGAAGAGATTGCCAAACAATTGGAAGAGTTGGCTAAAGCATCCGAAGATACTCCCGCACCGACTCAGGAAGAAATCCGCGCGCAATTGGACGAGCTTTCCCAAACCGAAACAAATAATTAAACATCAGCGTATGAACCGCGTTTTTTTGAAAAGCAAAGCATCGCTCAGTACGGCCTTTTTCATCCTGGCAGTCGCGGTAGCGGTCAATCTCAGTTTTGCTGCGGCACCGGTTTCCGCCGGAATCAACGAGAATGCCGCCGGTTTCGCTTGGGGTGGCGGAGCCGCGACGAATGGGGCGGGGTACGATGGCATCGGTTGGGTGAGTTTCAACAATCTCTCAGACGGATCGGCAGTCGGTTATGGCGTGAATATTCCGATGACCAACGGGGCGCTTTCCGGCTATGCCTGGAGCGAGCACTACGGCTGGCTCAGTTTCAATGGAGCTGACCTTGCGGGATGCACGCCAGCACTGAGTGCCGCTACTCGGACGGGCAACGCTATCACCGGCGGGGCGAGAATCCTCTCGATTCGCGATGCCGGTGTCAATTCCGGCGGTTGGAGCGGGTGCGTGAGCTTGGCTGGCAATGCGCAGGATGGCTCACCGTATGGCGTCAGTGTCAGTCCTGGCAATCCGTCGTCTTCGCTGTCCGGCTACGCGTGGTCCGACGAACTCGGCTGGATCAGTCTTTCAGGAGTCACTTTTACGGCGCCGATCACTCTCAAGGTTTGCGAGGGCAGTTTCCTCAGAGGTATCAATACTACGCCAAGCACGGCATTCTCTATGCCGCAGGGAACCGCCAAGGACCTGACTGCCTACTATGGATCAGAGGCCAATTGTTCGGGTACGGACGTGACTACCAATGCGGGAACCAGCTGGAACGAGAACACGGGCAGCTCAGTCATCTCCCTTTCCACGGTAGCGGGTAAAAAACGCCTCCAGGCGACTACTCCCGGCAATGAGAACTTCTCCGCATCTTACAATGGGCTGACAGCCACTATGGCCGCTACAGTCGTCTGTGTCGCAAGCAATACCTGTGCCATAGATCCGAACGGTGTCCAGGTGTGCCAGAGCGAAACGTATACGATAGCGGATGGCTGCGGCAATACTGTTACCTGCAATGGCCGTCGTAATTGTGACTACAATTGGAAAGAAATAGCGCCGTAGCCGCTCGAAGAGAAGGATGAACAGCCGAAGCGCGGCGCCGTAAAAAACAGCCCCCTTCAAAGCGGGGCTGTTTTTCTGAAATGCTTTGTTTCAGGTTCGTATTTTTTCAGGTATAATGACGCTATGTCATCCGTGTATTGATTCCGGCTATGCTGTGGATACCAGTGGCGCTTGCGGGATATTTTCTCAATGCCGTCACGGCTCTTTTCGATAAGTATCTGCTCGCGGGGCGCATCAAAGCGCCCGCAGTCTACGCCTTTTTTGTTTCTTTGTTCAGTCTGTTCGGGCTGGTGTTCATTCCTTTCGGATTCCAGTTTTTGAGTTGGCAGACGACCGGGCTGTTCTTGCTCTCAGGGACGTTTTTTCTCTATGGACTCGTTGCTTTTTATGCGGCGATGAAGCACAACGAAGTATCACGCATCGCTCCTTTGGTCGGTACGACGCTGTCAGTAGCAGCCCTTCTCTTCGGGTATGTCTTGCCGGATGTGTTGGGGGAGTTTACATTCACTCTCGAGCGTTTTTTCGCCCTGACCTTGCTTATCGGCGGGGGGCTGCTTATCTCCTTTGACCTGCCGATCCGGCGCGGCGAGCGTCTGCCGAAGCTCGTCTTGATTGCCGGCGTATCGTTGGCTATTTCGATCGTCCTTCTCAAATACGGTTATCGTGACGCGAATTTTGTGAGCGGACTGGTATGGTCGCGCCTCGGTATGTTCGGTGCGGGCCTGAGTTTGCTCCTGTACCCGGTGTTTCGTCGGGAGATTCTGCTCGAGTGCGCGCATTTTTCATTGCGGCGGCGCTCCTCGGTAGGGACGGGAGCGATCTTCGTTCTCAATAAGACATTGGCTGGCATAGCGAGTTTTCTTTTGACATACGCGACCTTTCTCGGGCCGGTTTCTTTCGTGCAGGCGCTGTCCGGTATGCAATACGTCTTTTTGCTGGCGATGGCCATTCCTCTTTCCGTGCGGTATCAGAATATTTTCGGCGAAAGGCTGTATTTCTGGGATTGGTTTCAGAAAGGCTGCGCGATCATAATCATCGGACTGGGACTCTGGATCGCTTCCTCGAGCGGGGTTACCTTATTCACCTTATGATACCTTCTCACCCTCACTGGAAACATTTTTTCAAGACGCTGACCGCTGTCGGTACTGGCGTCCTGACAGTCCTGTTGTTTCTTTTCATTTATTTCAACCTGCCCGGGCCGGATCCTCGCGCAGATGTGAGTCTGGGTATGACGTTCTCGCTCCGCTACGCGGCAGACCTCGGGCTGGATTGGCGGGAGACGTACCTTGCCTTGCTCGATGATGTCGGGGTGAAAAAACTGCGTCTGCCGGTCTATTGGGATCTCATAGAAAAAACCCCTGGGCACTATGACTGGAGCGATCTTGATTGGCAGCTTGCGGAAGCGGACAAGCGCGGAGCAAGCGTCATCCTGACCATCGGTCAGCGCGTACCACGCTGGCCGGAGTGCCATATCCCGGCTTGGACGGACGGGGATGATCAGAAGAGGAAGCTCGCTCTGCTCCATTTTATGGGCAAGACAGTCGAGCGGTACAAGGATTATCGGACTGTAGTGATGTGGCAAGTCGAGAACGAGCCGTTCTTGGTGCTTTTCGGCAAGTGCCCTCCGTTTGAGAGCGAGTTCTTGGATCAGGAGATTGCCTTTGTGAAAAGCCTGGATACTACTCGTCCGATACTGCTGACGGATAGCGGGGAATTGTCGTTCTGGTTGAGCGCCGCCAAGCGAGGGGATGTTTTCGGTACCACGATGTATCGCCATATCTGGAGCAGGTATGTGGGCGGCTATTTCACCTACCCGATCGGACCGAATTTTTTCTTGGCTAAAGAACGGCTGGTCCGGACATTCACGCAGCAGCGGAATTTCATCGTCATCGAGCTGCAGGCGGAACCCTGGGCTTCCAATTGGCTCCCGAACGTCCCTCTCGAAGAGCAGTTTAGGACGATGGATGAATCGAAACTGCGCGAGAATGTGGACTACGCCAAGCGCGTCGGTTTTTCCGAAGCCTATCTCTGGGGCGGGGAGTGGTGGTATTGGCTGAAGGAGAAAAAAGGCTACAGTGCAGTTTGGGACGAAGGAAAAAAACTCTTTAGCGAACAGCAGTAAAGTGAGTATCTGAGAATCAAAATTCAAAATCCCAATTTCCAAATAAATTACAAACCCACATATTTAAAGTTTTAGGATTTGATATTTTAGATTTATTTAGAGCTTGTAGTTTTGGATTTGATACTTGCACATTATGCAAAAAAAGAAGGAGCTCATCCTTATCATTCACAATGTCCGCAGCGCGCATAATGTCGGTTCATTGTTCCGCACGGCGGATGGTGCCGGAGTCGCTGAGATCATTTTGACCGGGTATACTGCCAAGCCGCCGAAAAAGGACGCGCTCCACCTGACGGCAGCCGAAAAAGCATTCCAAAAGACTGCCTTGTGGGCAGAAGGGCATATATCCTGGAGAAAGGCGGGCGCTCTCGGGACAGTCCTTACTTCTTTGAGAAAAGACGGATGGGAGATCATAGCGCTTGAGCAGCACACAAGAAGCGTCGGGTATCTGACGTACAAGCCGAAAAGGCTGGTAGCGCTGTTGGTCGGTAATGAAGTGCGCGGAGTGGACGCGAAAATATTGAAGCGGTGCGATCGGATCATAGACATCCCGATGCGCGGGCACAAGCATTCGCTCAATGTGTCCGTGGCTGCCGGCATTGCTCTCTACCATATAACGAGTACAATAGAAAAGTGACGCCGAAAAAAATATACTATGACCGCAAAAAAGAGTACGAAAAAAAATAAGATAGCGATATTCGATATCGATGGGACGATTTTCCGCAAGAATCTTCATTTCGAGCTGATTAACGAGCTTTCCTGGATGAAGACTTTTCCTGCCGAGGCGCGCAATGCGCTCGTGGAGATCTATACCGATTGGCTCGAGCACGAGGGCACATATGAGGAGTATCGCAAGGCGCTTATTACGCTGTATGCCGAGCATATCAAGGGGTGTACGAAAGAAGATGTGATCAAAGCGAGCAAAATACTCATCCCTTTCCATGCCAAGCGTACCTATATCTTCGCTGAGCGGCTGATCAAAAAACTGCGCGCGGAGAATTACCATCTGATGGTCATTTCCGGGTCTCCTACCGAAGTAGTCGAGGAGTACAATCGGCAGTACCTCAAGTTCGATAGCGCTTTCGGGAGCATCTATACCCTAGACAGTGCCGGACGGTATACGGGCGAAGCGGAATTCGAGCCTTCCAAAAATAAGGGGCATGTGGTAGAACAGTATATGTATGAGCACAAGCTCACATTCGAAGGCTCATACGGAGTGGGGGATACGGAATCGGATATCAGCTTTTTGAAACTCGTGGAGAATCCGATCGCTTTCAACCCGAACCAGAACCTGAAAGCCGTCGCCGAGAAAGAGAACTGGAAGATAGTCGTAGAGAAAAAAGACGTCGTCTATGAGGTGGCGCCGGGATGCTTCCGCAGCCCGAATATTATGAACCTATGAACATCAACTCATCCATCGACAATTTCCTGAAGAGTCTGCTGTGGCTGTGGCTGCCATTCTATGCTTTCTTCGAACTGATCCATGCCCTCGGAGAGCGGGCAAACAAGAAATGACGCCTATGCAGACCAAGGCGTCATTTCCTCCACTGCTTGCGCGCGGGCTATCGCTCCTGCTTTGGATGGGAGTGATTTTCTTGTTTTCGGCGTTGCCCGGCAGCGAATATCCGTATACGCCGACTCTGTCATACTTTTTGGAGCGTAAAGGAGCGCATGTGGTGGAATATGCCGCGCTTATGTTTCTCGCGGTACGTTTCGTTGCAGCACTTTTTCCTCGTGAGGCAGTCCGGAACATTCTCTTGCTCAGCACTTGCTTCGCGCTTGCCTACGCCGTGTCGGATGAGCTGCACCAGTTTTTCGTACCCTATCGCGGGGCGAAAATGAGTGATGTCCTGATAGACGGACTCGGCATTGCTTTGATGGGGACGCTCTTGTGGTTGGCGGCGGATAGGCATAAACGGCGCCGATAATCCGAAGCGGCATCGCGGCAACAAAAAACTCCTCCCTGATCGGGGAGGAGTTTTGTTTCGACGAGAGGTATGTACTTCGCCTGCTCTACGAATGCTTTGAAGATTTCCGGATTCCCTGCCCGAAACGCTTCGCGCAGTGATGCGGCGGGTCGACGGCCGAGGTTACTTTGCGGATTCAACAAACTTCTTGAAGACATCTGGATTTTCCACGGCCATCTGCGAAAGGACTTTGCGATCGAGAGCGATATTCTTGGTCTTCTCGAGAGCGATGAATTCGCGGTACTTGATGCCGGAGAGGCGGAGAGCGGTATTCAGTCTCGTGATCCAGAGGCGGCGGAAGCTGCGCTTCTTGGAGCGGCGGTCGCGCCGGGCATAGGTGCCGGCCTTGATGACCGCTTCCTTGGCCTTGGTGAAGAGGTTTTTGCGTCCCCAGCGATAGCCTTTGGCGGCTTCCAGGACGTTCTTGTGGCGCTTCTTGGTCATGACGCCGCGTTTTACTCTGGTCATAGGAGAAAATCGAATAATGAGTTAGGAATTATGAATCATGGACGGAATGGAGAGAAAAATTCTTGATTCCTTATTCCTGATTCTTGATTCATCGGTTACAGGGCGTACGGGATAGCCTTTTTTATATTCCGTTCGACGGCCGGATAGACGGAGTTGTCGCTTCGTTTGTCGCGGTTCTGGCTGCCGGTAGCGCGGGAATTATAATGGTTCTGTCCGGTGGCACGGGTCTTCAGCTTGCCGTTTCCGGTAATCCTGATTTTCTTGATGAGGGATTTCCTGGTTTTGAGTTTTGGCATACCTTTGAAGATGAATAATGAATTATGAATTACGAATCATGAATAGGAATCCAAAAACCACAATTTCTCATCCACTATCCCTAATTCTAGGGCTACTCCGGAACGATGAGAGCGTTGAAGCCCGTCGGACCGCGCTTGATCTCTTCTTCGAAACGGTGGGGGATGGTGATGCCTTTGAGGAACTGCTCCAGGTTTCCTCTGGCTTTGTCATGCATCGCCTTTTCGCGTCCCCGGAGCACGATCTCGACGCGCACCTTGCTGCCTTTGCCTAGGAACTTCTCCGCCTGCATCCTCTTGAACAGGAGGTCGTGAGTGTCGGTACGGAAGCCGAGGCGGATGCCCTTGGTCTCGATTTTTTTCTGTTTGGCCTTTTGCTGCTGGTCCTGTTTGGACTGGCGGTACTGGAGCTTGCCGAAATCGGTCACCTTGCATACCGGAGGCACCGCGAGCGGCGAGACTTCCACCAGATCCGCTTCCTGCTCTTTGGCGAGCGTCAAAGCGGCTGCGATGTCCATCGTACCGCGATTCTCGCCATGGATGTCAATGACGACTACCTGAGGAGCGAGGATCTGCTCATTCAGCCGCGAACGTATCTTGACCTGCGCCTTCGGCTTCGGTCTATTGTGGCGTCTTCGTCTCACTCTGATTTTTTTCAAAAATTGTGTGGAGTTGATGGGAATTGCACCCATGTCCAGAAACGTTTTTCCAAAATATTCTACAAGCTTAGAGTGCTTTGTGTAAATGTCAGAGGTAGAAAGCAGACAAAAAACTCTGGCATTTTTTTCTTTTGCAATACGGCTTGAGGCGGAAAGAAAAAGAAATATCCTCGCGTCGTCTCGATTATATGACACCGGAGGTTCCCTACCGAGAATCGGGATTCCGATGGCTACGCGCTAAAAATTAGGCGAGAGCAAGAGCGAAAGAAGGGGCAAACGCTTGCGCGAATGCGTTCTTTGCCTTTGTGATGAAGTTTGCATTTATCATCGTGATGGCGAGTTTTACGATCATACCATCGAGATCGGCTTGCATATTTTGAAAGTACGCCCTGTCGAGTCTAAACAACCCCATTTGACCTGCTAACAAAGTAAGGCTAATGGGAATGTCTAAGTGATTCTAGAAAAAGATTCAGATGTACTGCGATTTTTGAATCATGAATCTGGAATCACGAATCAAGAAAGATTTTTGATTCTTTTCCTAATTCTTTATTCGTAATTCTTAATTCTGTCTTAGTGCTTTTTCCATCCGGCGTTTCGCTTCGCGTTTGCCGATATCGGATCGCTTATCGTAGGTCTTTTTGCCTTTTCCAATAGCAAACTCCAACTTGACAAGTTGTTTCCTAGTATACAGGCGAATAGGCACCAATGTCAAGCCTTCCGTGCGGTATTTTCCGATGAGGGAGCGGATTTCCTGCTTGCGGAGGAGCAGCTTCCTGGGGCGGGAATCTTCGTGCTTGGTATCGCGGTGGGCGTGGGCGTAGCGGGGGATGAGGGCATTGGTGAGGTAGAGTTCGCTTCCCTTGACCGTGACGAAGGCTCCCTTGAGGCTTGCGTGCCCGGTTTTCACTGATTTTACCTCCGAGCCGGTCAATACCAAACCAGCCTCGTAGCGTCCCCCGAGGGTATAATCGAAACTGGCTCGTTTGTTGCGGGCTATGATTGTCATATCGGTACCTCTACTGTAGCGAAAGAAGGGCAGAATAGCAATTATCCAAGCCTTTCCTACCCTTCCCTTTTCAGCTTTTCTGCGCTAGGATAGGGAGTGAACTTATGAAAAACAGCCTGCATACATTACGCAACCTCTCTTGCAAGGAAGACGCTCTGAAGCGCCTTAAACAGGAACTTTTTGTCCGCCGGGTGATTTCTTTCTATCGCTACGTCATCGTGGAGGATCCTCAGGCGCTCCGCAATGAGCTCTTCGCCGAGTGGGCGGAGCTCGGGTGCCTCGGGCGGATCTATGTGGCGGCTGAGGGCATCAATGCGCAGATGAGCGTTCCGGAGCCGGCCTTCGAGAGATTCCGAGAGCTCTTGTATGCCCGGCCGCTCTTCGAAGGCGTACCGTTCAAAGTGGGCGTCGAGCAGAAAAACGATGCTTTCTGGAAATTGACCGTCAAAGTGCGTAAGCAGATCGTGGCGGACGGTCTGCAGCCCGAGGATTATGATGTGACGGATGTCGGGACGCATCTGTCCGCGCGCGAGTGGAATGAGCTCAGTGAAAAACCCGAGGCGCTGATCGTCGATATGCGCAACAATTATGAATCAGCGATCGGGCGTTTTGAAAAAGCTCTCTGTACCGACGCCTACACTTTCAAAGAAGAGCTGCCGAAAGTGAAAGAGACGCTCGCTGGGAAAGAAGAGCAGCCGGTTTTGCTCTATTGCACGGGCGGCATCCGCTGCGAGAAGGCGAGCGCGTATCTGAAACATCACGGTTTCCAGAATGTCTACCAGCTCCACGGCGGCATCATCGACTATAAGCATCAGATAGAGCGCGAAGGGCTTGTATCGAAATTCAAGGGAAAGAATTTTGTGTTCGATGAGCGTCTGGGCGAGCGCATCACGGATGATGTGCTCGGGCGGTGCTATCAGTGCGGGCGGGCCTGTGATGACTATACGAACTGCCTGAACGAGCAGTGCAATACGCTCTTCATCCAGTGCGCGGAATGCCGGGAAAAGTTCGCGGGCTGCTGCGACACCGAGTGCCAGGCTATCGCCGCGCTTCCGGAAGAGGAACGTATGGAGTTACGTAAGGGGAGAGAGTTTCCGAAAAGCGCCGTGACGTTCCGCGCCCGTATCGCCGTCGTCCGTACTTAGCGGTGAAACCGCTAAGTAGAAGAACTTTCTTGTTTGTCTTTTTTGAGCTACGATAGGGAGTATGAAAGCGATATTGGAGAACAAAATCCGTGAGGCTTTGGCCGGATTGCAAGGGGCGGGGACGCTGCCTGCTTTTGATATGCCGGACATCCGCGTCGAGCGTCCGAAAGACGAGCAATTCGGCGAATATACCGCAAGCATCGCTCTGGCGATAGCCAAGCAAGCGCAGAAAAGCCCGATGGAAGTCGCTGAGCTCCTGAAAGAGAAGCTTGCTTCTCTAGATTTTGAAAAGGTGGAAGTCGTCCAGCCGGGGCATATCAATTTTTATCTTCCATCCGGCTATTTCCAAAAAGTCCTTGCATCTGTATTGCAAGAAAAATACCCTGCATTTCCTGTATCTCTGAAAAATGAGAAAGTGATGGTCGAGTATTCTCAGCCGAATACTCATAAGGAATTCCATATCGGGCATCTGCGCAACGTGTTTATTGGGAGTACGCTTGTAAATGTGCTTCGTAAGACTGGTGATGTGGTGATTGCCGCGAATTATATCGGAGATACCGGTACGCACATCGCGAAATGCTTGTGGGGACTGGTGACTTTTCATAGCGGCGAGAACCTGGAGGTCATCTCCGATAAAGCGGAGTTTCTAGGAAAAGTGTATTCGGAGGCGACGCAGAAGATCGAGGAGAATCCGGAATACGAAGAGGCATTCAAGGCGCTTCAGCAGAAATTCGAGGCGGGAGATCCGGAACTTGCGATGCTGTGGGAAAAAACCAAAGGCTGGTCTATGGATGAGTTCCAGAAGATCTACACTGAGCTCGGAGTCTCTTTCGACGAATACTTTTTCGAGAGCATCGAGGAAGAGGCTGGCAAGAAGCTTCTTCCAGAGCTCCTGGAGAAAGGAGTGGTAGAGAAGAGCGACGGAGCGATCATAGCGAATCTCGAGAAGTACGATCTGGGGGTGCTGGTTCTGGTGCGGCAAGACGGGAGCGCGCTCTACGGGTTGAAAGACATCCCGCTTGCGAAGAAGAAGTTTGAGCAATTCGGCATTGATCGGAGCATCTATGTAGTCGATATCCGGCAGAACCTGTACCTCAAGCAATTGTTCAAGATACTCGAGCTGTACGGGTTTCACGAGAAGATGATCCATTGCGGGTATGAGTTCGTGGCGCTCAAGGGCGGCGAGAGCATGTCTTCGCGGAAAGGAAACGTGATTCCTGCGCGCGTGCTCATTGATGAGACGATAACGAAAGTGACCAGCCAGTTTCCTGAGTCGCCCGATCCCGAGAAGATCGCCCTGGGTGCTATACGGTTCGCTATGCTCAAGCATGGGGCGGGGAGCAGGATCGAATTCGATATCGAAGAGTCCGTGCGTCTGGACGGGGCGACGGGACCGTACGTCCAGTATGCCTACGCGCGCATCGCGAGTATTCTAGCCAAAGCGGCAGAAAAAAACATTTCTTTTTCTGGCCAGCCTGTCCAGGACAGGGTCTTGGAAGAGAAGGAGAAAGACCTCATTCGCGAGATAGCCAAGTTCTCGGAGCTTCTGCTTGAGATACGCGAGACCTATGAAGTGCACAAACTCGCTCATTATGCTTTGCGTCTCGCCGATCGCTTCCATTCTTTCTATAATGAGTGCAAGGTAGTCGACGAGGAGAACAGGGAAGTATCCGGTGAACGCCTGAAGCTCGTCTTTGCGGCGCAGAAAGTGCTCGGAGAAGCGCTCGGGCTGATGGGGATCGCGGCGCCGGAGAAGATGTGATGTGTTAGGCGCGCCATCGGATCGGGGGTGTCCATACTATAAATACAAAAACTGAAAGCTATGAAAAAAGAATACCGGGAAAAATATAAAAGGGAGCTCGGTTGGGATGAAGAGCTGGTTCATTTCGCGATGAAAGTGATCGGTTCCGCAACACTATTCTTCGTTCTGGCGATCGGCGTGGATGCTTATCATTTCTTTTACTAAAGTATGGTCGTTTCCATCACATTCTATCTCGTCCGGCACGGGGAGGCGGAAAACAATGTCCGCTTTATCCTCAATTCTACTCCGGAAATCAAGACCTATCCTCTGACGGAGCGTGGCAGGGAGCAAGCCGCTGCCGTTGCGGCGTTTCTTGCGAAGGCTGATGCCGATGTTATTTTCAGTTCGCCGATAGAGCGCACCAAAGAAACGGCGGGGATCATCGCGGAGGCGACTGGTCTCCCGATCGAGTTCGATGAGCGTTTGCGGGAAATCGGGATGGGCGTGTTCAACGGGAAAACCCAAGCAGAGCTTCTGGCAAAATATACCGATCCGCAGATGCGCATCAGTCCGGATCCGGAGGACGGATTGGAGAGCTTCATCGATATCCGGGGACGCTTGCAGAAGTTTCTCGATGATGTGAAGGAGAACTATGCCGGGGAAAAAGTGATCATCGTTTCGCACGGGGACACGCTCGAGCAGCTCCACGGCATCCTCACGGAAGAAGCGCCTGGCCGTTCAGCTACCGGCTGGTACCCAAAAAAAGGCTCCTGCACGGAAGTCGTGTGGAGAGTCTAAGGAAGCAAAAATTAGGTTTAAGCATCAGAAAGCTTTCGGAGTCAATCCAACCAAAATGGCTCCCAGGGGTCATTTTGGTTGGATGTTAATTGACAAAATTAAATTACGCCGGTATGGTGTGCTTACCTTGGATATATTTTTGAGAGAGAGGAGGTTGACATGCAAGAACAGGCTGTGATTGATGTTCAATTAGAGTTCTTTAAAAAAGGTGGTGCTGGATGTTTATTCGCTGCTTATGCCGCAAGAGACCCAGTGAAATTTGGATGGAGACTCTCGGTGAGTGAGATAGAAAAAACACAGATAGAGAATTTGGTGCAATCAGCAGTTTCTCTCGAAGATGTTTCTACGCAGAGTTTGATTTTTCCATCAGTTATAAAATGGGACGATTTAGAAAATCTACTCTCGGTTTTGAAAGAAACAAGCATCTTTTCTCTTGAACAAAAGGAGGAATTCTGTGGTACGATGTGCTTAGGTTATCGAGTGCAGGTCGGTGTATGGAAGTCCTGGGTAACTGGGTTTGGTAGTTTTGATTTTTTACCAAAAACACGTCAGGCAGTTTTTACAGAGATCACTTTTCGTGTTAAACTGAAACCAGAGTACGTGAAAGTAATGAAAGAAGCACCGCTAGGAATCCTTCACCTCGCAGATATGGATATGCAAGGAATGGGTGAGAATAAGTTTAAATCCTTATGGTATGGTTCGCTCGATGCTGCTGAAAAAATAATCGGCCATAAACCAGACCTCAGGAGTGCAGCTAAAACGACTTTTGCAGTACCTCTAGATTTATGGAAGGAATAATTCAAGCCTTCTTTTAAAAAAGCGGTACGTCACTTGTACCGCTTGTTTTTTGATATTGATAAGAATGATATAATGGAGGACGATGTCTGAGCTTTACCCGATATTTTAAAAAATATATCTAATAAATATAGCGATAGGGTGATTTATCAAAAAGATATATAAATGTAGATGTGAATTTTATTGATAACAAGTAAGTCGTCCAAAAATTTAATCGGGTAATGTATTATGAAAAATCTCGAAAAAGACGTTTTGGAATATCTGAAAGAACGAGGGTGGGATAATCTCCGACCTTCGGATCTGGCTAAGTCTATCAGCATAGAGGCTGCAGAACTCCTTGAAATTTTTCAGTGGAGCAGTATAAGCATAGAGGAAACAAAGCAGGACGCCAATCGGATAGAAAAAATAAAGCGAGAGCTGGCCGACATTCTCATTTATGTGCTGGATATGAGTGTTCTCCTTGACTTGGATACTGAAAAAATTATTCGAGAAAAGCTTGAATATGTAAAAAAGAAATTTCCTGCGGAGTTGATGAAAAAAGATGGCCAGGAGGAAAATAAGCACTATATTGAAATTAAAGAAAAATACAGACGAGATGGTCTTTCTTGAAAAAAGAGGGCTGGTAGTACCCAGAAAAAGGCTCCTGCACGGAAGTCGTGTGGCAATGGAATAGTTGATTTTCATGGTGAAAAGTGATAATATGAGCATACAATTCTGAAAGGCGATGAAGGGATCCCTCCTAGAGAGCGGGCGGGTATCATCCCTGAGCTGTGAGAAGAAAGCGCTGTCAGCGCGAGTAGACCTCGCCGGGTAGGCCCGTAATAGCTCCAATGAAGTCCGTACTTGATGAAGTAACGGAAAAGCAAGGTGGTACCACGATATTTATCGTCCTTGACACGTAGTTTGTGTTGAGGATTTTTTATTTAAAGATTTTTTTGTTAAAACTATGTCATTCAAAAAAGTCGATGCCCAGGTGAGCTTTCCGAAGATGGAAGAGGACATCCTCGCGTTTTGGGATGAACACAGGATTTTCGAGAAATCGGTGAGCCAGCGGGCGGGGAAACCGCGCTACAGCTTCAAGGACGGCCCGCCATTCGCGACCGGGACGCCGCACTACGGTCATATCGTTGCAAGCGCTATCAAAGACACGGTGCCGCGCTATTTCACGATGAAAGGATTCCAGGTGGAGCGCAAGTGGGGCTGGGATTGTCATGGTTTGCCGATCGAGAACATCGCCGAAAAAGAACTCGGCATCACCCACAAGAAAGAAATCGAAGAGCTCGGCGTGGAAAAATTCAACGAAATCTGCCGTTCCAAAGTGCTGGAATATGTCACCGAATGGAAAAAGGTCATCCGGCGTTTCGGACGTTTCGTCGATATGGACAATGCCTACAAGACGATGGATCTCGATTATATGGAATCCGTCTGGTGGGCGTTCAAGGAGCTCTGGGACAAGGGTCTGATCTATGAGAGCTATCGCACGATGCACATCTGTCCGCGCTGCGAGACGACACTCTCGCAGTCAGAAGTGGCAGAAGGGTATACCGATGTGAAGGACTTGTCGGTCGTGGCGAAGTTCGAGCTTGTTGATGAACCCGGGACATTCGTACTAGCGTGGACGACGACACCATGGACCTTGCCGGGCAACGTGGCGCTTGCAGTCGGAAAGGCTGTTGAGTATGTGAAAGTGAAAGATCTGTGGATTCCTGTAAAAAAACCAGTTGAACCGCTTGGATTGGTAACGCCCGAACCATCAAAGAGACAGGAGGAATATATGATTTTGTCAAAAGAATCATTTGAGAAATATAGAAAGGACTTTAATAATCAGGAGCCAAAAATTATTGAAGAATTTTCTGGCGAGAAACTGATTGGTAAATCCTACAAACCGCTCTTCGATTATTATGCCAAAGATGAAAAACTGGAGCATCGCGAGAATGGCTGGAAGATCTATGCGGCAGATTTCGTGACGACAGACGAGGGAACGGGCGTGGTGCATATCGCGCCGGCGTTCGGCGAGGACGATATGGCACTCGGGAAGGAAAAGAATCTTCCGTTCATCCAGCACGTGAAGATGGACGGGACGATGAAGGACGAAGCGACTGATTTTGCCGGAAAACAGGTGAAGCCCAAAGAGAATCCGCAGGAGATGGATGTGGAGATCATCAGGCATCTCGCGCATAAGGGAATGCTTTTCTCGAAAGAGAAATACGAGCACAGCTATCCGCATTGCTGGCGCTGCGATACGCCGCTTCTCAATTACGCGACTTCTTCGTGGTTCGTGAACGTGACGAAGATAAAAGACCGGGCACTGGAACTGGCGAAGAACATCAATTGGTCGCCGGCGCATATCAAAGAGGGGCGTTTCGGCAAGTGGCTGGAAGGCGCGCGCGATTGGTCTATCAGCCGCCAGCGTTATTGGGCTTCGGTCATACCGCTTTGGAAGTGCGAGTGCGGCGAGATGCGGGTATTCGGTGCGGTGGCGGAGCTCGAAGCTGCGAGCGGTGAGAAAATCACCGATCTGCACAAACACAGCGTAGACAAGATCGCCGTGCTGTGCGCGCAATGCGGTGGCACGATGCGGCGCATCCCGGACGTGCTCGATACCTGGTTCGATAGCGGATCGATGCCGTATGCGGAGCTGCACTATCCTTTCGAGAATCAGGAGCGATTCGCAGAGGATTTCCCGGCTGATTTCGTCGCCGAGGGCGTCGATCAGACGCGCGCCTGGTTCTATTACCAGCACATCATCGGTACGGGCATCAAAGACAGCCATGCGTTCGAAAACGTCATCGTGAACGGCATCATCGTCGGGGAAGATGGCAAGAAAATGTCCAAGAAACTCAAGAACTATCCTGATCCGATGGATATCATCGAGCAGTACGGGGCGGATGTCTTGCGGTACTATCTCCTGTCCTCGCCGGTCGTGGCCGCAGAAAACCTCGCTTTCTCCGAACGCGATCTGTCGGATGTCAGCCGCAACGTGTTCCGTATGCTGTGGAATTCGTATTCGTTCTTCACGACGTATGCCTCGATAGACAAGTGGGGACCCAAGAAAGATGCGTCCGCTTCAGAAAATATTCTAGACAGATGGATCCTTTCTGAGCTCCAGCTGCTGATTCAAGATGTGACCGGATCTATGGATCACTATGAACTCTCCAAGGCGACGCGCGTCCTGGCACCATTCATCGATCATCTCTCGAATTGGTATATCCGCCGCAGCCGCAAGCGTTTTTGGAAGAGCGAGGATGATAGCGACAAAGAGAGTGCGTATCAGACCTTGTATACGGTGCTCGTGACGCTTGCCAAAGTGATGGCGCCATTCACGCCGTTTCTCGCTGAGGAAATCTATCGTAATCTGACCGGCGAAGAATCGGTGCATCTCGCCGATTGGCCGGAAGCAGATGAGACGTTGGTTGATGAGAAGTTGAATGAGGAGATGCAGTCCGTACGCAACTTGGTTACAGAAGGACTGAAGCTCCGTGCCGATGCAAAAATCAAAGTGAGACAGCCGCTTTTAGAATCAAGAATCAAGAATCAAGAATTAAGCGAAACAATGCATGAAATTTTGAAAGAAGAGCTGAATGTGAAGAATATTATTCCAGATACTTCGCTTGAAAG